>NZ_KK073874.1:8213463-8540973 GCF_000585375.1 Cryptosporangium arvum DSM 44712 | reverse complement strand
TCGGCGATCTCGGCGATCGTGAGGTGGGCCGAGGCGCCGGACGGGATCAGCTTCGGGTCGTAGGCGATCGCCGTGGCGCTGGGGGAGTACGGGGCGAACGTTCCCTCGGCGACGGTCGGCTCGGTGGCCTCGATCGCCCCGGACGTCGAGCGCTCCGGGGTCGATCCGCTGCCGTCCCCGTTCGCTCCGCCGCAGCCGGCGACGGCGAGCAGTGCGGTGGTTACGGCGACGAGTCCTGCGGTCCGGTGCATCATGTGTCCCCCTGCGGCAATGATCAGGCTAAGTACAGATATGTACGGATACCGCTCCGCGGGCACGCTACTCGGTGCGTCGATTTTTTGTGACCCCGGGAACAATCGCCGAGTCGGCAGTGAACGCGGGCAAACCGACGTAAACAGTGGTCGTCCCCGGGATGGTGACCTGTGGGTCGCGGTGACCCCGTGCGCCTGCGCGATCCGGGTTAGGTGAGCCTTAGTACCCAGGCATGTGATGAGCGGCATAGACTGCCGCACGTGAGTTCGTGAACATTTTCACAAGCGCACGAAAGCCCTGCCCCCAGGCCCCTTCGAGAGGCTGCCGTGACCACCGAGCCCGCTCCTCGCGGTGCCGAGCCCCCCGTGGTCGACACCGCCGCCGAGAACAGTTCCCTGAGCCTGCCCGGCGCCGCCGCCGGTGGGCTGGACGCTGATGTCATCGTCGTGGGCGCCGGCCCGGCCGGGTCCGCGGCGGCCTACCACCTGGCCTCGGCCGGGCTCGACGTCCTCCTGCTGGAGAAGACCGAGTTCCCGCGCGAGAAGGTCTGCGGCGACGGTCTGACCCCGCGCGCGGTCCGGTCGCTGATCTCGATGGGCATCGACGTGTCCACTGAGAACGGCTGGCTGCACAACAAGGGTCTGCGGGTCATCGGGGGCGGCGTCCGCATGGAGCTGCCCTGGCCCGAGCTCGCGGCCTACCCGAACTACGGCCTCACGCGCACCCGCATGGACTTCGACGACATGCTCGCGAAGGCGGCCGTGAAGGCCGGTGCCCAGCTGCGTACGTCCACCACGGTGACCGGTCCGGTGCTCTCCACCGCCGGCCGGGTGGTCGGCGTCGAGGCCGAGGTCGGGCCGGAGAAGACGAAGGCCACCTACCGCGCCCCGCTGGTGATCGCCGCCGACGGCGTCTCCGGCCGGTTCGCGCTGGCGCTGGGGCTGGCCCGCAACGAGGCCCGGCCGATGGGGGTCGCGGTCCGCCGCTACTACCAGAGCCCCCGGCACGACGACGACTACCTCGAGTCGTGGCTGGAGCTGTGGGACAAGGTCGACGGTCGCGATCGGCTCCTCCCGGGCTACGGCTGGATCTTCGGGCTCGGTGACGGGCGGTCCAACGTCGGGCTCGGCATCCTCAACAGCTCGGCGGCGTTCAAGGACGTCAACTACCGCCAGCTGCTCAAGACCTGGATGAACGGCACCCCGGAGGAGTGGGGCTTCCGCGAGGAGAACGCCGACGGCCCGATCCGTGGCGCGGCGCTCCCGATGGGCTTCAACCGCAAGCCGCACTACACCCGGGGCCTGATGCTCGTCGGCGACGCCGGCGGCATGGTCAACCCGTTCAACGGCGAGGGCATCGCGTACGCGATGGAGTCCGGCGAGATCGCCGCCGAGGTCGCCGTGCAGGCACTCGCGCGCTCCGCCGGCCCGAGCCGGGAGCGGGCGCTGCGCGCCTACCCGACGCTGCTCACCGAGCGGTACGGCGGCTACTACCGCCTCGGCGGGGTGTTCGTGAAGCTGATCAGCAACCCCGAGATCATGAAGGTCGCGACGCGGCACGGCCTGCCGCACCCGCTCCTCATGCGATTCGTGCTGAAGCTGCTCGCCAACCTCACCGATCCGCGCGGCGGGGACGCGATGGACCGAGTCATCAATGGCCTGTCCAAGCTCGCACCCGCAGTGTGATTGAGTACGTCCGACTTAACAGTGGACAGCAGCTTTCCGTTAACTGTCCTGCTACCTCGAAGACAACGTAACCCCCAGTAATAAAGCTTTACGGCACCTCCTCGCTGCACACCGACGTCAGGGAAGGGAACCGATGGAAACCGGTGGCTCACTCGCGCTTTTCGCGCCGATCGTCGGCCTTTTCGTGCTCGCTGCTGTCTTCGCGGTGGGCAGCGTGGGTGCGGCGGCCGTGGTCGGGCCCAAGCGCTACAACAAAGCCAAGCTCGAAGCCTACGAATGCGGCATCGAGCCCTCACCGCAGGCATCCGGCGGTGGGCGTTTCCCGGTCAAGTTCTACCTGACCGCGATGCTCTTCATCATCTTCGACATCGAGATCATCTTCACCTACCCCTGGGCCGTCGCCAACGAGGCGCTCGGCATGTTCGGGCTGGTGGAGATGGTGCTGTTCATCCTCACCGTGTTCATCGCCTACGCGTACGTGTGGCGTCGCGGCGGCCTCGACTGGGATTGAGTCGTCCCCGACCAGCCCGTTCTCTTTCGAAAGGGGTCCGTGCGATGGGGCTCGAAGAAAAACTCCCCGGCGGGGTTCTGGTGACCACCGTCGAGAAGCTCGTCAACTGGAGCCGGAAGTCGTCGATGTGGCCGGCCACGTTCGGCCTGGCCTGCTGCGCCATCGAAATGATGACGACCGGCGCCGCGCGTTACGACTTCGCTCGGTTCGGAATGGAGCGGTTCGCCGCCACTCCGCGCCAGGCCGACCTGATGATCGTCGCCGGCCGGGTGAGCCAGAAGATGGCGCCGGTGCTGCGACAGATCTACGACCAGATGCCCGACCCCAAATGGGTGTTGTCGATGGGTGTCTGCGCCAGCTCGGGCGGAATGTTCAACAACTACGCGATCGTGCAGGGTGTCGACCACGTGGTGCCGGTCGACATGTACCTGCCCGGGTGTCCGCCGCGGCCGGAGATGCTGCTGGACGCGGTGCTCAAACTGCACGAGAAGGTCATGCAGGAGCCGCTCGGGCCCAAGCGCCGGGCCGAGCTCGAGCAGGCCAGGGAAGAGGGCACGCTCAAGCGCTACGGCACGATGCCGTCCTCGTTCCGGTACGACAAGACGCTCCGCAAGGAATGGGAGCAGGCCGAGGCCGAGGGCCGCACCGAGCAGCTCCGGCTCGAGGTCGCCGCGAAGCAGACCGAAGCGGGAGTGGCACGCAAGTGAGCACTGAAGACGCCGCCCAGAAAGGCATGTTCGGGGTCGCCGGCTCCGGCGACACCTCGGGGTTCGGTGGCCTGGTCCGTCACGTCGCCGACCCCCGCTCCACCCAGCGGCCGTACGGCGGCTACTTCGACGAGGTCGCCGACCTGCTCGGTGAAGGGCTCGCCCGGACCGACGTCGGCTTCGAAGAGGCGGTCACCCGGGTAGTGGTCGACCGCGGCGAGCTGACGCTGCACGTGCGGCCCGAGCGCATCGTCGAGGTCTGCCGGCTGCTCCGCGACGACGAGGGCCTGCGCTTCGAGCTCTGCAGCTCGGTGTCCGGAGTCGACTACCTGGACGCCCCGCAGGGCACCGACCCCGACGAGCAGGCCGCCCGCCTGCACGTCGTCTACCAGCTGACGAGCATGACCTACCGGCGCCGGATCCGGCTCGAGGTCGCGGTCGGCGTGGAGGACGCGCGCGTTCCGTCGGTCACCTCGGTCTACCCGACCGCCGACTGGCAGGAGCGCGAGACCTGGGACATGTTCGGTGTGATCTTCGAGGGTCACCCCGGCCTGACCCGGATCCTCATGCCGGACGACTGGGACGGCCACCCGCAGCGCAAGGACTACCCGCTCGGTGGCGTGCCGGTCGAGTACAAGGGCGCGGAGATCCCGCCGCCCGACACCCGCCGGGCCTACCGGTAGAGGAGGTCGTGACATGACACAGGCAACCGACCCCTACGCCGATTCCCGGCAGACGACCGAGGGACGCGTCTACACGGTCACCGGCGGCGACTGGGACTCCATCCAGGCCGAGGACCCGCTGGCCAGCGAGCGCATCGTCGTCAACATGGGTCCGCAGCACCCGTCGACGCACGGTGTTCTGCGCCTCGTCCTCGAGCTCGAGGGCGAGACGATCACCGAGGCGCGCTCGGTCATCGGTTACCTCCACACCGGCATCGAGAAGAACACCGAGTACCGGACGTGGACGCAGGGCACCACGTTCGTCACCCGGATGGACTACCTCGCGCCGATCTTCAACGAGACCGGCTACTGCCTGGCGGTCGAGAAGCTGCTCGGTGTCGAGGTGCCGGAGCGCGCCACGACCCTGCGTGTCCTGCTGATGGAGCTCAACCGGATCAGCTCGCACCTGGTCTGGCTGGCCACCACCGGCATGGAGCTCGGCTCCACGACGATGATGATCTACGGCTTCCGCGAGCGGGAGCACGTGCTCGACCTGTTCGAGGAGATCACCGGCCTGCGGATGAACATGGCGTTCGTCCGGCCGGGTGGGCTGGCGCAGGATCTGCCGGTCGGCGCCGTCGACAAGATCCGCGAGTTCATCCCCTACATGCGGTCCAAGATCGACGACTACGAGAAGCTCCTGACCGGACAGCCGGTCTGGAAGGCCCGGACGAAGAACGTCGGCTTCCTTGACGTCACCGGCTGCCTCGCGCTCGGCGTCACCGGGCCGGTGCTGCGCTCGGCCGGCCTCCCGTGGGACCTGCGCAAGACGATGCCGTACTGCGGCTACGAGAACTACGACTTCGACGTGATCACCGAGACCACCGGTGACGTGTGGGCCCGCTACCTGGTCCGGGTCAACGAGATGCGCGAGTCGCTGCGGATCGTCGAGCAGGCACTCGACCGGCTGCAGCCCGGCCCGGTGATGGTGGGCGACAAGAAGATCGCCTGGCCGGCGCAGCTCGCGCTCGGCAAGGACGGCATGGGCAACTCGCTGGAGCACGTCCGGCAGATCATGGGCCAGTCGATGGAGGCCCTGATCCACCACTTCAAGCTGGTCACCGAGGGCTTCCGGGTTCCGCCCGGCCAGGTCTACACGGCGGTGGAGTCGCCCCGCGGCGAGCTCGGCTTCCACGTCGTCAGCGACGGCGGCACCCGGCCGTACCGCGTCCACGTGCGCGAACCCAGCTTCGTGAATCTGCAGGCGTTCCCCGCGATGGTCGAGGGTGCCCCGATCGCCGACGCGATCGCGTCCGGCGCCTCGCTGGATCCCGTTATGGGTGGAGTGGATCGATGACTGAGCTGACCGACGAGACGGTCAGGGCCGACCTGGTCGAGCAGGCCGCGACGATCGTCGCGCGCTACCCCGAGGGGCGTTCCCGCTCGGCGCTGCTGCCGATGCTGCACCTGGTGCAGTCGGTCGACGGGTACGTGAGCCCGGCGGGCATCGCGTTCTGCGCCGAGCAGCTCGGCATCACCAAGGCCGAGGTCGCCGCGGTCGCGACGTTCTACACGATGTACAAGCGCCGGCCCACCGGAGAGTACCTGGTGAGCGTCTGCACCAACACGATGTGCGGGGTGCTGGGCGGCGACAAGGCCTACGAGGCGCTCTCGGAGTACCTCGAGGTGGGGCACGACCAGACCACCGAGGACGGCCGGATCACGCTCGAGCACGCCGAGTGCCTCGCGGCGTGCGACTACGCCCCGGTGATGACCGTCAACTACGAGTACTTCGACCAGGTCGACGCCGACTCGGCGCTGACGCTCGTGAAGCAGCTCCAGGGCGGCGAGCGTCCGGTGCCGTCGCGCGGAGCGCGGCTCTGCTCGTTCAAGCAGATGTCGCGGGAGCTCGCGGGGTTCAGCGACGACCGCAGCGCGGTCGCGGACCCGATGAACGGGATCGAGCCGACCGTCGCCGGTAACCGGCTGGCGGAGGAGCGCGGGGTGAGCGTTCCGGGGTTCTACCCGAACACGCCGATCGCGAAGAAGGCCGAATCGGACGCCAAGTCCGCTCCCGCCAAGGCTGCCCCCGCGAAGGCCGCTCCGGCGGCGGCCGCTCCGGCTCCGGCGGCTCCGGCGGCCACGGCTGCTCCGGCGGCCACGGCGCCGGCCGAGAAGGCCGCCCCGGCTGAGAAGGCCGCCCCGGCCGCTGGGGCATCGCCGGCGGCGAAGACGGCGGCTGCGACCACTGCGGACGAAGGCCCGAAGACGGCCGAACCGGACGGTGACGCGGCCGCGCCCAAGGCACCGCGGCGCCGCAGCAGCGGCCCGCTGATCTCGGCGACGGCGGAGCCGGCGAAGCGTCGGCCGGCGAAGCGCACCCCGGCCCGCAGCCCCGAGACCGAGCGCTCGGCCCCGGCGGTCGCGCAGGCTCCGGCGCAGCCGGCCCAGGCCACCACCGACCCCCAGGTGAAGGACGTCGAGACGCCGGAGAACCCGGCCGAGACGTCCTCGACCGTCCCCGAGCCGGCGGCCGACTCCAAGCCGGCCGGTGACGCACCGCCGGCCGACCCCAGGAACCAGAACGAGGGGCAGAAATGAGCGAGCGCGAACTTCTCACCCCGGTCCTCACCAAGCGCTGGCTCTCGCCCGAGGCCTGGAAGATCTCGGTCTACGAGCGGCTCGACGGCTACTCGGGCCTGCGCAAGGCGATCAAGGCCCACCCCGACGACCTGATCCAGCTGGTCAAGGACTCCGGCCTGCGCGGACGCGGCGGCGCCGGCTTCCCGACCGGTCTGAAGTGGGGCTTCATCCCGCAGGGCGACGGCAAGCCGCACTACCTCGTGGTCAACGCCGACGAGGGCGAGCCCGGCACCTGCAAGGACCTGCCGTACATGATGGCCGACCCGCACGGCCTCATCGAGGGCATCGTGATCGCCTCCTACGCGATCCGGGCCAACTTCGCCGCGATCTACATCCGCGGTGAGGCCGTGCACGCCGCGCGCCGCCTGCGCAACGCGGTGGACGAGGCCTACGCCCGGGGCTACCTCGGCCGCAACATCCTCGGCAGCGGCTTCGACCTGGAGCTGGTCGTCCACTCCGGGGCCGGCGCCTACATCTGCGGCGAGGAAACCGCGCTGCTCGACTCGCTCGAGGGCTACCGCGGCCAGCCGCGTCTCAAGCCGCCGTTCCCCGCGGTGGCCGGTCTCTACGGCGGCCCCACGGTCGTGAACAACGTGGAGACGATCGCGAGCGTGCCCTACATCGTGCTCGGCGGCGCCGAGTGGTGGAAGACGATGGGCAGCGAGAAGTCGCCGGGCCCGAAGATCTTCTCGATCTCCGGCCGGGTGAACCGCCCGGGGCAGTACGAGTGCCACCTCGGCATCACGCTGCGCGAGCTGCTGGAGCTGGCCGGTGGCATGAAGGAAGGTCACCGGCTGAAGTTCTGGACGCCGGGTGGCTCCTCCACGCCGCTCTTCACCGACGAGCACCTCGACGTGCCGCTGGACTTCGAGGGCGCGGCGGCCGCCGGGTCGATGCTCGGCACGACGGCCGTGCAGGTGTTCAGCGATCAGGACGACGTGGTCTACGCGACCTACCGGTGGATCGCGTTCTACGCGCACGAGTCGTGCGGCAAGTGCACGCCGTGCCGCGAGGGCAACTACTGGATGGTGCAGGTGCTCCGCCGGATCCTGTCCGGGCAGGGCACCAAAGCCGACCTCGACACGCTGCTCGACACCTGCGACAACATCTTCGGCCGGTCGTTCTGCGCGCTCGGCGACGGCGCGACCAGCCCGGTGACGTCGTCGCTGAAGTACTTCCGGGACGACTACCTCGACTACATCGAGGGCCGCAAAGCGCCGTACTTCTCGGCCGAGCAGGCCGCACTCGCCGGAGCGCACTGATGACCGTTGCACCTGAGCAAGTCGACACCGTCACGCTGACGATCGACGGCCTGAGCGTCACCGTGCCGAAGGGCACGTTGATCATCCGGGCCGCCGAGGAGCTGGGTATCCAGATCCCCCGGTTCTGCGACCACCCGCTGCTCGAGCCGGTCGGCGCCTGCCGCCAGTGCATCGTGGAGGTCGACGGCCAGCGCAAGCCGGTCGCGAGCTGCACGGCCACGGTCACGCCCGACATGGTGGTCAAGACCCAGCTCACCAGCCCGGTCGCGGAGAAGGCGCAGCGGGGCACGCTCGAGCTGCTGCTGATCAACCACCCGCTGGACTGCCCGGTCTGCGACAAGGGCGGCGAGTGCCCGCTGCAGAACCAGGCGATGAGCAACGGCGCCGCCGAGTCGCGGTTCCGTGACGTCAAGCGCACCTACCCGAAGCCGCTGGCGATCTCGTCGCAGGTGCTGCTCGACCGCGAGCGCTGCGTGCTCTGCGCCCGCTGCACGCGCTTCTCCAAGCAGGTCGCCGGTGACCCGTTCATCGAGCTGCTCGAGCGGTCCGCGCTGGAGCAGGTCGGCATCGCGTCCGACGAACCGTTCCAGTCCTACTTCTCCGGCAACACGGTCCAGATCTGCCCGGTCGGCGCGCTCACCGGCGCCGCCTACCGGTTCCGGGCCCGCCCGTTCGACCTGGTCAGCACGCCGAGCGTCTGCGAGCACTGTGCGAGCGGCTGTTCGCTGCGCACCGACTGGCGTCGCGGCAAGGTGCTGCGCCGGCTGGCCGGCGAGGACCCCGAGGTCAACGAGGAGTGGAACTGCGACAAGGGCCGCTGGGCGTTCGTCTACGCGACCGGCAAGAAGCGGCTCACCCAGCCGCTGGTGCGTGACGCGTCGGGTTCGCTGGAGCCCGTCTCCTGGACCGAGGCGTTCGAGGCCGCGGCCCGCGGCCTCGAGGCCGCGAAGGAGAACGGCGGCGTCGGCGTGCTGCCCGGTGGCCGCCTGACCTACGAGGACGCCTACGCGTACTCGAAGTTCGCGCGGGTCGCCCTCGGCACCAACGACGTGGACTTCCGGGCCCGCCCGCACTCCGACGAGGAGTCGCTGTTCCTCGGCGCGCACGTGGCCGGGCAGGGCCTCACCACCACGTACCGCGACCTCGAGAACGCGCCGAACGTGCTGCTGGTGGCCCTGGAGCCGGAGGAGGAGTCGTCGATTCTCTTCCTCCGCCTGCGCAAGGCCTGGCGCAAGCGCGGCACGAAGGTCTGGTCGGTGGCCCCGCTGGCCACCCGCGGGCTCGACAAGCTCGGCGGCACGCTGATCCAGGCCACCCCCGGCGCCGAGCCCAAGGTGCTGGACGCGCTGCGCGGCGGCGAACTGCCCGACCTCACGTCGCTCTCCGAGGGCCTGCGGGCGTCGGGATCGGTGATCCTGGTCGGTGAGCGCGCGGCGAGCATCCGTGGCGCGTACTCGGCGGCGTCGCTGCTGGCGCTCTCGACCGGCGCGAAGCTCGGCTGGGTGCCCCGGCGCGCCGGTGAGCGCGGTGCGGTCGAGGCCGGTGCGCTGCCGAACCTGCTGCCCGGTGGTCGTCAGGTCACGTCGGCGGCGGGCCGGTCGGCCGTGGAGGCGTCCTGGGGCGCGTCGCTGCCCGAGGCGGCGGGGCGCTCGGCGTCCGAGATCCTCGCGGCAGCGGCCGACGGCACGCTCGGTGGCCTGGTGGTCGGCGGTGTCGACCCCGACGACCTGCCCGACCCGGTGGCGGCGCGCGCCGCGCTGGCGGCGGCGCCGTTCGTGGTCAGCCTGGAGCTGAGCACCTCGGCCGTCACCGAGTACGCGGACGTCGTGTTCCCGGTCGCACCGGTGGCCGAGAAGGCCGGCAGCTTCCTCAACTGGGAGGGCCGGGTCCGGCCGTTCGGGCTGACGCTCCAGGGCACCGGCGCTCTTCCGGACGCCCGGGTGCTCGACACGCTCGCCTCGGAGCTGGGCGCGTTCCTGAACACCGCCACTCCGGACGCGATCGTGGCCGAGCTCACCGCGCTCGGAACCGCGGGCGCGGGTGTCGACGTGGAGCCGCCGCCGTCCCCGATGGAGCCGGCCGCGCCGCGGGTGAGCCCCGGCGACGGCGAGGCCGTGCTGGCCACCTGGCACCACATGCTCGACCTGGGCACGCTGCAGGACGGCGAGGAGCACCTCGCCGGCACCGCGAAGCCCGCGTTCGCGCACCTCTCGCCGGGTACGGCCGCCGAGCTCGGCGTCCGGCCCGGTGCGCACATCCTGGTCTCGACCGACCGGGGAGCGATCCAGCTGCCGGTGGCGGTCACCGAGATGCCCGACCGTGTGGTCTGGGTGCCGACGAACTCGGTCGACTCCCAGGTGCGCCCGACGCTCGGCGTCGGCGCCGGGGATCTCGTGCGGATCACCGCCGGTGTGGCGGACCGCAAACCGTCGGGGGTCCCTGGAAGTGTTCCGGCCGACGGTGGCCTCGGCGACGTCGAGGCCCGCGCCACCAGCGACGGCGGTGACCCGGCCGACGGTGGCCGGCCGGCGGTCGACACCGAGGGGGAGGCCTGATGAGCACCGGCGCTGTGCTGGCGGCCACGGAACCGGCCGCGGTCGGCAACGACCCGTGGTGGCTGATCATCGCGAAGATCGTCGCGATCTTCGGGATCCTGGTGCTGCTCGTCCTGTTCACGATCGTGGGCGAGCGCAAGGTCATCGGGTACATGCAGGTGCGCCCGGGGCCGAACCGCGTCGGGCCGTGGGGGCTGCTCCAGAGCCTCGCCGACGGCATCAAGCTGGCGTTCAAGGAAGACATCATCCCGGCCGCGGCCGACAAGGTCGTCTTCGTCCTGGCGCCGATCATCTCGGCGATCGTGGCGATCGTCGCGTTCGCGGTGATCCCGCTGGGGCCGAACGTCTCGATCTTCGGTCACACCACCGCGCTGCAGCTCACCGACCTGCCGGTCGGCGTGCTGTACATCCTGGCCTGCTCGTCGCTGGGCGTGTACGGCATCGTGCTGGCCGGCTGGGCGTCCGGCTCCACCTACCCGCTGCTCGGCGGTATGCGGTCGGCGGCGCAGATGATCTCGTACGAGGTCGCGATGGGCCTCTCGATCGTGCCGGTGCTGCTCACCGCGGGGTCGCTCTCCACCAGCGAGATCATCGGGGCGCAGGAGAACACCTGGTTCGTCTTCACGCTGCTGCCGAGCTTCGTCGTCTACGCGATCTCGGCGGTCGGTGAGACCAACCGGGCCCCGTTCGACCTGCCCGAGGCCGAGAGCGAGCTGGTCGGTGGTTTCCACACCGAGTACTCCTCGCTGAAGTTCGCGATGTTCTTCCTCGGCGAGTACATCAACATGGTCACGGTGTCGGCGCTCTGCGCGACGCTGTTCCTGGGTGGCTGGCGCGCGCCGTTCGGCCTCGGCACGATCTGGCCGGGCGCCAACGAGAACTGGTGGCCGGTGCTCTGGTTCCTGCTCAAGGTCGTCGCGAGCCTGTTCGTGTTCATCTGGCTGCGCGGCACGCTGCCTCGTCTCCGCTACGACCAGTTCATGCACTTCGGCTGGAAGGTCCTGGTCCCGATCAGCCTCGTCTGGCTGCTGCTCGTCGCCGCGATGCGCACGATCAGCCGCGAGTACGACCTGCCGACGCGCACCATCCTGATCGGCCTCGCGGTCGTCCTGCTGGTGGTCGTCGCGCTCAGCCTGCTGGTGCCGGAGCGGGCCAAGAAGGAAGTCGACGCCCGGGACCCGAACCCCGCGTCCGACTTCCCGGTGCCGCCGATGGACCTGGTCGTTCCACCGTCACCACGGCTGAAGCCGCAGGTTCCCGCGAAGGTGGGCGCCGACGAACAACTGCCCACCGAAGAGAAGGAGGACTGACGTGCTCGACTCGGTCAAGGGCTTCGGGCTCACCTTCTCGACCATGTTCAAGAAGCGGGTGACGATCAAGTACCCGGACGTGCCGCACCCCGCGGCGCCCCGGTACCACGGTCGGCACGTGCTCAACCGGCACCCCGACGGGCTGGAGAAGTGCGTCGGCTGCGAGCTGTGCGCCTGGGCCTGCCCGGCCGACGCGATCTACGTCGAGGGCGGCGACAACACCGAGGACGAGCGCTACTCGCCCGGTGAGCGCTACGGCGCGGTCTACCAGATCAACTACGCGCGCTGCATCTTCTGCGGGCTCTGCATCGAGGCCTGTCCGACCCGGTCGCTGACCATGTCGAACACCTACGAGCTGGCCAGCGACAGCCGCGCCGACCTGATCTACACCAAGGAGCAGCTGCTCGCGCCGCTGCTGCCCGGTATGGAGCTGCCGCCGCACGCGATGCGGCTCGGCGAGAACGAGACCGACTACTACGTGCAGGGTCCCACCAACCCGGGTGCCTCGGCCGGTGCCGAGCGTCCGGAGCGGGACACCAAGGAGGTCATCCGGTGAGCGTCGCTCTCGATGTGCTGGCCGCCGCCGCACCCGGCGACCCGCCGACCGGCGAGAAGGTCGCGTTCTGGGTGCTCGCCCCGGTCGCCCTGGGCGGTGCGCTCGGGATGGTGCTGGCCCGCAACGCGATCCACTCGGCGCTGTTCCTGGTGTGCACGATGTTCAGCCTCGGCGTGTTCTACGTGCTGCAGGCCGCTCCGTTCATCGGCGTCGTGCAGGTCATCGTCTACACCGGCGCGATCATGATCCTGTTCCTGTTCGTGCTGATGCTCGTCGGCCGCGACTCGTCGGACTCGATCGTCGAGACGCTACGCGGGCAGCGCCTCGCCGCGGTGCTGCTCGGCATCGGGCTGGCGGCGCTGGTCACGACCGGCCTCTACCGGGCGCTCGGCGAGGTGTCGGCGGTCGGCCTGGCCCGCACCAACGAGGCCGGCGGCGGCAACGTCGATTCGCTCGCGGCGGTGCTGTTCACCCGGTACGTGTTCGCGTTCGAGGCCACCAGCGCACTGCTGATCACCGCCGCGGTCGGCGCGATGATCCTGGCGCACGTCGAGCGCGACAAGGGCGGCGTCCCGACGCAGCGCGAGCGGTCGATCGCCCGGTTCCGGAAGGGCAACCACCCGGCCCCCAAGCCCGGTCCCGGCGTCTACGCGCTGTCGGACTCGGTGGCCACCCCGGGCCTGCTCCCCGACGGCACGCCCGCCGAAGGCAGCGTCGCGGCCTCGGTGGAGCGGCGTGAACTCGACAGTGGCCTGACCACCCCGAAGGGCTGAGGGCGTGACTCCTACCTACTATCTGCTGCTGTCCGCGGCGCTGTTCACGATCGGCGCGGTCGGCGTGCTCGTGCGGCGCAACGCGATCGTCGTGTTCATGTGCATCGAGCTGATGCTCAACGCGGCCAACCTCACGCTGGTCACGTTCTCCCGGATCAACGGCACGCTCGACGGTCAGATCATGGCGTTCTTCGTCATGGTGGTCGCCGCCGCGGAGGTCGTCGTCGGGCTCGCGATCATCATGTCGATCTTCCGCACCCGTAAGTCGGCCTCGGTCGACGACGCGAACCTGCTGAAGTACTGAGGGGATATAGCGCCGTGGAGTATGCAGAGCCGACGGGGTCTCTTTCCCTGCTCTGGTTGCTGATCGCGCTGCCGCTGGCCGGAGCGCTCGTGCTGTTCCTGCTCGGGCGCCGCGCGAATGCCTGGGGGCACCTGCTCGGGTGCGCGACGGTCGGTATCGCGTTCGTGCTGGGTGTCGTCCAGTTCCTCGAATTGCGCGGCCTGGGTGAGGAGGGCCGGCAGATCTCCCAGCACCTGTTCACGTTCATCGACGTGGGCGGGCTGAAGGTCGACGCCGGGCTGCTCTACGACCCGCTGTCAGCGGTCTTCGTGCTGCTGATCACCGGCGTCGGTTTCCTCATCCACGTGTACTCGATCGGGTACATGTCGCACGACGAGGGCCGGCGGCGCTTCTTCGCGATGCTGAACCTGTTCGTGGCCGCGATGCTGCTGCTGGTCCTCGGCAACAGCTTCGTCGCGCTCTACGTCGGCTGGGAGGGCGTCGGTCTGGCGTCGTACCTGCTGATCGCGTTCTGGTACACGCGCCCGGAGGCCGCCACCGCGGCGAAGAAGGCGTTCATCATGAACCGGGTCGGCGACGTCGGCCTGGCGCTGGGCATCTTCCTGCTGTTCGCGACGCTCGGCGACACGTCGTTCGAGGGTGTGTTCAGCAACGTCGACCAGCTCTCGTCGACGACGGTCACGATCGTCGCGCTGCTCCTGCTGTTGGGCGCCTGCGGTAAGTCCGGCCAGTTCCCGCTGCAGGCCTGGCTCCCCGACGCGATGGCCGGCCCCACGCCGGTCTCCGCGCTCATCCACGCGGCGACGATGGTCACCGCCGGCGTCTACCTGATCGCCCGCTCCGCGCCGATCTACGACCTGACCGAGACCGGCCGCACCGTGGTGTGCGTCATCGGCGCGCTGACGCTGCTGATCGGGTGCGTCATCGGTTGCGCCAAGGACGACATCAAGAAGGTGCTGGCGTACTCCACGGTCAGCCAGATCGGCTACATGTTCCTGGCCGTCGGGCTCGGTGGCGAGGCGTACGCGCTCGGCATCATCCACCTGCTCGCCCACGGGTTCTTCAAGGCGGGGCTGTTCCTCGGCGCCGGTTCGGTCATGCACGGCATGAACGACCAGGTCGACATCCGGCGGTTCGGTGGGCTCGCGAAGTACATGCCGATCACCACGATCACGTTCGGGCTCGGCTGGCTGGCGATCATCGGCATCCCGCCGCTGTCCGGCTTCTTCTCCAAGGACCCGATCATCGAGCACGCCTTCGACCGGCCCGGCTGGTCCGGCTGGCTGTTCGGCGGCGCGGCCCTGCTCGGTGCCGGCCTCACCGCGTTCTACATGACGCGGTTGTTCGTGCTGACGTTCCTGGGCAAGCCGCGGTGGACCACCGAGGAAGAGGGTGGCAAGCCCCACCCGCACGAGTCGCCGCTCTCGATGACCGTGCCGATGATGGTGCTGGCGGTCGGATCGGTGGCCGGTGGTTTCCTGCTCACCCAGGGAGACCGCACGTCGCACTGGCTCGAGCCGGTGCTGGTGCGGGGGGCGGAGGCGCCCGAGGCCGCGCACAAGCTGGAGCCGATCGTGATCACCGCGCTGGTGATCGTGTTCTCGCTCGTCGGCGCAGGGCTTGCCTACCTGCTCTTCCGCGGCGGCACGGCCAAGGCCGAGCAGCCGGCCAACCAGCTCGTGGTCGCGGCCCGGCGCAACCTGTACGCGGACGCGTTCAACGAGGCCGTCTTCATGCGGCCCGGCCAGTGGCTCACCCGGGCGCTGGTGTACGTCGACAGCCGAGGGGTGGACGGCTTGGTCAACGGCCTGTCCGCCGCGGTGGGTGGTGGCTCCGGCCGCCTCCGCCGCCTGCAGACCGGGTTCGTCCGGTCGTATGCCCTGACGATGCTCGGAGGTGCGGTCGTGGTGCTGGCGTCGCTGCTGGTGGTGCGGCTCGGATGAACGGTCCCTGGCTCCCCGTACTGACCGCGCTGCCGCTGGTCGGCGCAGCCGTCGTGGCGTTCCTGCCGAAGGGCGCCGACCGGCTCGCGAAGCTGCTGGCCATCGGCTGGTCGCTCGCGGTGCTGGTGCTGACGATCGTCGTCTGCGCCAACTTCGACCCCGACGGCGACCGGTTCCAGTTCGTCACGTCGTACACCTGGATCCCGCAGTTCGGCACGCGGCTCGCGTTCGGTGTGGACGGCATCGCGCTGGTGATGCTGGCGCTGATCGCGGTGCTGACGCCGATCGTCCTGCTGGCGTCGTGGCACGAGTCCGGCGCGGGACGCCGCTCGGTCAAGACGTACTACGCGCTGATGCTCGCGCTGCAGACCTGCATGATCGGCGTCTTCGTCGCCACCGACGTGTTCTTCTTCTACGTCTTCTTCGAGGCGATGCTCGTCCCGATGTACTTCCTGATCGGGTCCTACGGCGGCCCGAAGCGGCAGTACGCGGCGGTGAAGTTCTTCCTGTACTCCCTGGTCGGCGGTCTGTTCATGCTGGCCAGCGTCATCGCGCTGTACGTGGTGAGCCTCCGTGAGCTCGGCGAGGGCACGTTCGCCTTCGACAAGCTCGCCGGTATGGACATGTCGACCACGGCCGGGCGCTGGATCTGGCTCGGGTTCTTCGTCGCGTTCGCGGTGAAGGCGCCGCTGTTCCCGTTCCACACCTGGCTGCCGGACGCCGGTGGCCAGGCCCCGATCGGCGCGGCCGTGCTTCTCGTCGGCGTCCTCGACAAGGTCGGGACGTTCGGGTTCCTGCGCTACAACCTGCCGCTGTTCCCGGAGGCGTCGCGGTTCTTCGCGCCGATGGTCATCGTGCTCGGCATCATCGGCATCCTGTACGCCGCGCTGCTGGCGATCGGCCAGAACGACATGAAGCGCCTGGTGTCCTACACCTCGGTGGCCCACTTCGGGTTCATCGCGATCGGCGTCTTCGCGTTCACCACCCAGGGCGGTTCCGGCGCCGTGCTCTACATGGTCAACCACGGCATCGCCACCGGCGCGCTGTTCCTGGTCGTCGGCTTCCTGATCGCCCGGCGCGGCTCGGCTCTGATCGCCGACTACGGCGGCGTCGGCAAGTTCGTCCCGTGGATCTACGGCGCGTTCTTCGTCACCGGTATGGCGTCGCTGGCGCTGCCGATGACCAACTCGTTCGTCAGCGAGTTCCTGGTATTGCTCGGCGTCTTCTCGCGCAACCCGGTCGCGGGTGTCGTCGCGACGCTCGGCATCGTGGTGGCGGCCCTGTACGTGCTCTGGATGATCCAGCGCACGATGCACGGGCCGACGAACCCGAAGCTGCTCGAAGCTGACGGGGCAACCCCGAAGTGGCGTGACCTCAGCCGCCGCGAGGCCTGGGTGATCGCTCCGCTCCTGGTGCTGATCATCGGACTCGGCGTCTACCCGAAGCCGTTGCTCGACGTCATCAACCCGGCGGTGAAGGCCACGCTCACCGACGTGGGCCAGAGCGACCCGCAACCCAGTGAAGTGGCCGGAGGGAACCGATGAGCACGGTTGACGTGCTGGCCGCCGACATCCAGGCGCCGAAGCTCGACTACGCGGCGCTCTCGCCGATGCTGATCCTGCTCGGCGTGGCCTGCGTGGGCATCCTCGTCGAGGCGTTCGTGCCCCGCCGGGCCCGGCACCTTTCCCAGGTGGTGCTCTCGCTGGCCGGGCTGGCGGCCGCGTTCGTGGCGGTCGTGCTGGTCGCCGAGCGCGAGGTGATCACGGCCGGCGGCGCGATCGTCATCGACGGTCCGGCGCTGTTCCTGTCGGGCAGCATCATCGTGCTGGGCGCGATCAGCATCCTGCTGATGGCCGAGCGCTCGCTCGACGCCGGTGGTTCGTTCGTGGCGCAGGCCGCGGTCGTCGCGGGCTCACCGCCCGACCGGCGTCTGGCCAGCGAGCCGACGTCGCACACCGAGGCGTTCCCGCTGGCGATGTTCGCGCTCGCGGGCATGCTGATCTTCGTCTCGTCCAACGACCTGCTGATCATGTTCATCGGCCTGGAAGTGCTCTCGCTGCCGCTCTACCTGCTGTGCGCGCTGGCTCGTCGCCGGCGGCTGCTCAGCCAGGAGGCCGCGGTCAAGTACTTCCTGCTCGGCGCGTTCGCCTCGGCGTTCTTCCTGTACGGCGTCGCGCTGATCTACGGGTACGCGGGTGCGGTCGACCTGGCCGCGATCCACGACGCGGTGAACGGCTCGGCGGCCAACGACGCGCTGCTCTTCATCGGCCTGGCGATGCTGCTGATCGGCCTGCTGTTCAAGGCCGGTGTGGTGCCGTTCCACTCCTGGACGCCCGACGTGTACCAGGGCGCTCCGACGCCGGTGACCGCGCTGATGGCCGCCTGCACCAAGGTCGCGGCGTTCGGCGCGATCCTGCGGGTGTTCTACGTGGCGTTCCAGTCGACCAAGTGGGACTGGCGGCCGGTGCTGATCGGCATCGCGATGCTGACGATGGTGGTCGGCGCCGTGCTCGCGGTGACCCAGACCGACATCAAGCGCCTGCTGGCCTACTCCTCGATCGCGAACGCGGGCTTCATCCTCACCGGTGTGGTCGCGCTCAACGACCGGGGCGTGTCGTCGACGCTGTTCTACCTGGCGGCCTACGGCTTCACGACGATCGGTGCGTTCGCGGTCGTGATGCTCGTCCGCGACGCCGACGGGGAGGCGACGCACCTCTCCCGCTGGGCCGGGCTCGGGCGCCGCTCGCCGCTCTACGCCGGCGTGATGACGCTGTTCCTGCTGGCGTTCGCGGGTCTGCCGCTGACCAGCGGGTTCATCTCGAAGTTCGCGGTCTTCGCGGCGGCGATCGACGGTGACGCGGTGTCACTCGTGATCGTCGGTGTCATCGCGAGTATGGTGCTCGCTTTCCCGTATCTTCGGGTAATTGTGCTCATGTACCTGTCTGACCCTGCTGAGGATGGTCCGACCGTTTCGGTTCCGGGTGGTTTCACCGCTGCTGCCCTCACGATCGGGGTGCTCGCCACACTTGCCCTGGGAGTGGTGCCGACTCAACTGCTGGACCTCGCAGGGCAGGCGGCACAATTTGTTCGATGAACACGCGCATAGCAGGGATGGACGTGGCACCTACCGGCACTGGTCTGCTCGGCATCGAGGTCATCGAGCCTGAGTTCGCCGCTTCCGTCCGCGCCGGCCTGGCCCAGGTGGAAGACGCGCTACGCACCGCGGTGTCGGACGCCGACCCGTTGGTGCACAGCGCGGCCCGCCACCTGGTCGAGGCCGGCGGCAAGCGGTTCCGGCCGCTGCTGGCCTTGTCGGCGGCACACTTCGGCGACGCCGGGGCGGACGCCGTCGTGCAGGCGGCAGTGGTGGCCGAGCTGACCCACCTGGCGACGCTCTACCACGACGACGTCATGGACGAGGCGCCCGTGCGGCGCGGCGCACCGAGTGCGAACGCGCGCTGGACGAACACGATCGCGATCCTCACCGGCGACTACCTGTTCGCGCGGGCGTCGGACCTGGTCGCGGACCTCGGCCCGGACGCGGTGCGGCTGCAGGCCCGCACGTTCGCCCGGCTGGTCACCGGCCAGATCCGGGAGACCGCCGGGCCGGCCGACGGCGCCGACGCGGTGGAGTTCCACCTCCACGTGCTGGCCGAGAAGACCGGGTCGCTGATCGCGACGTCGGCCCGGTTCGGGGCGATGTTCTCCGGCTGCGGGCCGGCGATCACCGAGACGCTCACCGCGTACGGCGAGGAGATCGGGGTGGCGTTCCAGCTCTCCGACGACCTGCTGGACATCGCGTCGACGTCGGCGGAGTCGGGTAAGACGCCCGGCACCGACCTGCGTGAGGGCGTCCCGACGCTGGCCGTGCTGCACGCGCTGGCCGGGAACGACCCGGCCGAGGCGCGGATGCGCGAGCTGATCGCCCGGCCGATCACCGACGACGACGAGGTGGCGGAGGCGCTCGGGCTGCTGCGTGGGTCGCCGGCGATGTCCAGTGCCCGCGACACGCTGGCGGCCTACGCCCAGCGCGCCCGCGACCTGCTGGCGACGCTGCCCGACGTGCCGGCCCGGAACGCGCTCGAGTCCCTCACGTACTACGTGGTCGACCGCACTAGCTGAAGGGCTTCAGCGGCAGCCCGCGGACCACGAACCGGTATTCGCGTCCGTCGCGCAGCTCGGGGTCGTGCCACCGCGTGAGGTAGCGGTCCGCACCGGCGTGCCGCACCTCGAGCGCGCACGACGAGTCGTCGACGAGCGTCTGCCAGGTCCCGGTCGATCGCCACTCTACGTGGACGATCGGTTCGTTCCAGACCAGGTCGCCCGGGGCGGCGTCGAACCAGCCCTGCTCCCAGTAGGCGTCCTGTTCGGCGGTCACGTCGACGAAGCGAGCCCTCCCGGCGGGCCTCGGCGTCGCCGGGGCGCCGGAGCGCGGTGGCCAGTACCGGTGGGCTCGCAGGTCGAACGTGCGCTCGGTGGGCGCCTCGGTCACCATCGCGCCCGGCGCCACGGAGGCGGCCAGCGAGGCCGCGTGGGCGGCGAGGAACGCGGCCGTGTTCGGCCCGTAGAGCGTGTGGCCGCCCTCGTAGTGCTGCCGGGTGTACTCCTCGGCGGTGGTGCAGTAGCCGGCGTACTCGTTCGCCACCGACGACACGATCACGTCGTCCTCGCCCACCGCGGCGGCGACCCGGCGCCCGGCGTCGACGGTGATCTCGAACGGCGCTCCGACCAGCACGGCGGAACCGAGTCGCAGGACGTGCACCGGGACGACCCGCGGGAAGTGACGCAGCGGCACGACCGCCGGTTGCAGCCAGCGGGAGCCGATCACCCACTTCGCCCCGTGCGGGTCGCCGGGCGCGTGCGGTTTCGGCACGCCGGCGCGGAACGGCGGGATGCGGTGCACGATCGGCGTCACGTTCTCGTGGGCGCCGGCGATCAGCGCGGCGCCGAGCGCCGGACGCTCCGGCAGCGTGACGCCGTCCACCGAGCGCGACACCGACAGGTCGACCTCACGCAGACCGGCGCCGAGCGGGAAGTCGGTGGTGGGCGTCAGCGACGCGAACAGGGACGCGGCGGCCGCTCCGATGCCCCGCCCCACCCGTGCGGCCTCGACGTCGCCGGCCCGCCCCGGACGCAGCGCGGGAGCGACGTCGGCGTGCGTTCCCTGCAGTGCGCCCACCACCGGAGCGCAGCCACGCATCTCCTCGTAGACGTACGCCCACAGGTCGGCGTTGTAGACGCTGTTGCGCATCGGGATGCCGGTGCCGTGGACGCCGAACACCACGAGCGCCGCGATCGGGTCGCCGTCCGCGCCGTCCACCCGCAGCACCCGCAGCCGGGGATCCACCGCGGCGTAGGCGCGCTGGGGCGCGACGCGGGTGTCCGCGTGCCCGCGGTTGCGGACGTGGGCCGCGAGCGACCGGTTCCGGGTCAGCCCCCACACCTCGGTCGAGCCCCAGGCGGCGAGCGCGGGCCGCCGCGAGGCCACGGCCCGCTTCACCCCGGTGCTGATCTGGTCGACCAGGAACTCGGTCCAGACCGGGTCGAAGCCCGGCCGGTTGGAGGCGAACCCGTTGTAGAGGTCGGTGCCGAGGAACTGGCCCGGGGCGCCGTGGGTGTGGGTCGCCCCCAGGAACAAGCCGGCCAGCGGCACCCCGGTGCGGGCGGCCACCTGTCGCTGCACCACCGCGGACCCGCCGAGCAGGTCGCAAGCGACGATCGCCACCGACGCCGTACCGGCACGCAGGTGCAGCACGCGGGCGCGTAACCGGCCCCGGAAGCCGACGCCGGTGCGCGCGTTGCGTGAGTAGCCGGCTTTCGGAAGGCCCGGCGGCGGGGTGAGATCGACCTCGGCCGCGCCGGCCAGCAGCGCGTTCTCGGGCGGCAGGGGCGGCGACGCCGGGGTGCTCACCGTGAACCTCATCCGGCCAGTAGTACCTGAGAGCTAGATCGGGTGTGGCTAATGACGGTGATTCGCCGGACGTCCCGGATCCCTAGGTTCAGAGGTGTCGAAACCGAGAGAGGACCCTCCGATGACCGCGACCGCCGTTGCCCGGCCAGTCTCCAACCCGATTGCCCGTGCGTTCGACGCGGAGACCGCGCGTTCGGCCGGGTACCTCGCCGTCGGATTCCTCACCGGAATCCTCGGCCTGATCACGTTCATCCTCGTCGTCGCGTTCGGCGTCACGTTCTCCGCGCTCATCGTCGGGGTGCCGGTGCTGTTGGCCGCGCTCGCGGTCAGCCGGGGGATGGCCGAGGTCGAACGCCGTCGGGCCGCGATCCTGCTCGGCACCCCGGTTCCGCTGCCCTACCCGGTGGTCAGCGGCACGCTGCTGCAGCGGATCCGGCAGTGGCTGGCCGTCCCGTCGACCTGGCGGGACCTGCTGCACCACCTGCTGGTCTTCCCGGTGACGCTGACGGCGGCGGCGGTCTCGCTCGCGTTCTGGGCCGCGTCGCTGGGCTCGATGACGCTGTGGACCTGGTATTGGGCCATGCCGGACGACAAGATCTACCTGTTCGGCGTCTGGGACGGCAGCAACCCGTTCGTCGTCGACAGCTTCGCGTCGGCGATGCCGTGGGTCGGCGTCGGGGTCGTGCTGCTGTGGGTGTCCGGGTGGGTCACCAAGGGCATGGCGCGGATGAGCGTCCGCTACACCGAGTTCCTGCTCGGCCCGAGCCAGTCGGGCCGCTGAGAAACGAGTGGGGCCACCCGGAAGGGTGGCCCTCACTGCGGTTCAGCCGCGGGGGTGGAGGCAGGTCGTCGCCGACCGGCCCGGTCGGTGTTCGGCCTACGCCGTGCTGATCACCGAATACAGCTCGGCCAGGCGCCCCTCCGGCAGGCCGGCCTTCCGCGCGTTGGCGCCGTTCCACTGCACGATCCGCTCCCGCATCGCGTCGAGCTCACCGGGCAGCTGGCTGACGTGCTCGCGCAGGGCGGAGATCTTCTGCTCGAAGACGTCGGTGATGTCGACCGCGTGGTCGGCCGTCGGCGTGCCGGAGAACCACATCTCCCGGACCGTCCACGGCTCCAGGCCCTCGTCGCGCAGCAGCGCCGGGTGGGCGAACGGGTTGCGTGCGTCGGGGTAGACCGCGTCGAACGCCGCTTCGCCGATCCGGACGTGGTCGCCGTGGGCCGCCGGGGGACGCGCCCAGTCGCGCACCGGCGACGTGGTGAGCAACCGGTCGGGCCGGACCCGGCGGATCTGACGGGCGATGTCCCGGCGCAGCTCGTTCGTGACGTACAGCGCCCCGTCGGGGTAGCCGAGGAACGTCACGTCGGTGACGCCGACGACCGCGGCCGCCGCGCGCTGCTCGGCCTCGCGGATGGCGGCCATCGACTCCCGCGGGGTGGTTTCGTCGAAGCCGCCGGCGTCACCGCTGGTGGCGATCACGTAGGCGACCTCGATCCCGGCCTTGGTCCAGGTGGCGACCGTGCCACCGGCACCGAAATCGACGTCGTCGGGATGCGCGGTGACGACCAGAACGCGCTGGACGTCGTCGAGAGGGCTCACCGAAGGCGGAAAACTCACTCCGCCGAGACTACAGCGGTCCGCGGCCGGCCCGGAGGACCAGCATGGCCAACTGGGCGCCGTCGGTGCCGAGCTCGCGGCGGAACTTGTCGACGATCGCCTGCTCCCGGGAGAGGACGAGCCGGGTGCCACCGGCGGCCATCCGGGCGGCGCCCACCTGCCGGCTGAGCTCGGCCCGCTCGCGCCAGATGCGGATCAGCTCGTCGTCCGCCGCGTTGATGCGTTCTCGGAGCTCGGCGATCTCTTCGTTGGCCTGCTCGGTGGTGGTCGGTGCGGTCATGGCGTGCTCCAAGGGTTTCGGGTGGGCACCCGGCCTTCGGGGCGCACAAAAAACGCCCCGGGGCCGGGCCCCGGGGCGTCGAAGTGGTCTGGGTTCAGACGACGAAGACGGCTGCCGGATGCCCGGAGCCGTAAAAAAATCGTGCCGTCAGTCGAACCATGGGAAGAGTGTTGCACGGGTGCCGCCGTTCGTGCCAACGGTGCTCACTATCTGGGCACGGAACTGTCGGTGCTCCGGAGTAATGTCGCGAGGCGATGAGCACCCTCTTCGACATCCCCAACGCCCGTCGGCCCGTCAACCTCAAGGTCGACCCGTCCGCGCTGCTCGAGGGGCTCAACGACCAGCAGCGGGCGGCCGTGGTCCACGAGGGCACGCCACTGCTGATCGTCGCCGGCGCCGGCTCCGGAAAGACCAGGGTGCTCACCCATCGGGTCGCGTGGATCCTCGCGAAGCGCGGCGCCCAGCCCGGCGAGATCCTCGCGATCACGTTCACCAACAAGGCCGCCGGGGAGATGAAGGAGCGGGTCACCGAGCTCATCGGCAACCGCGCGCGGTCGATGTGGGTGTCCACGTTCCACTCCGCCTGCATCCGCATCCTGCGGGCCGAGGCGAAGACCGCGGGGCTCAAGTCGCAGTTCTCGATCTACGACGCCGACGACTCCCGGCGCCTGATGACGCTCGTCGCCCGCGAGCTCGACCTGGACCCCAAGCGGTACCCGGCCCGCTCGCTGCTGGCCCAGGTCAGCAACCTCAAGAACGAACTGGTCGACGAGGAGGAGTTCTCCTCCCGGGCGTCCGGAACGGCCGAGCGCATGCTGGCCGAGGCGTACACGCTCTACCAGCGGCGGCTGCGCGAGGCCCAGGCGCTCGACTTCGACGACATCATCATGACCACGGTCAACCTCCTCCGGGCGTTCCCGGCCGTGGCCGAGCACTACCGCCGGCGTTTCCGCCACGTGATGGTCGACGAGTACCAGGACACCAACCACGCCCAGTACGCGCTGGTCCGGGAGATCGTCGGCACCGACGCCGAGGGCGAGCCGCCGCCGGGCGAGCTGTGCGTCGTCGGTGACGCCGACCAGTCGATCTACGCGTTCCGCGGCGCCAGCATCCGCAACATCCTCGAGTTCGAGCGCGACTACCCGCAGGCCACCACGATCCTGCTCGAACAGAACTACCGCTCGACGCAGACGATCCTCAACGCCGCCAACGCGGTGATCTCCCGCAACCCCGACCGGCGGCCGAAGAACCTGTGGTCGCAGGCCGGCGACGGGGCTCCGCTCACCGCGTACGTGGCCGACAACGAGCACGACGAGGCGGCCTGGGTCGCCGCCGAGGTCGATCGGCTCACCGACTCGGGCACCAACAAGCCGGGCGAGGTCGCGGTGTTCTACCGCACGAACGCCCAGTCCCGGGTGTTCGAGGAGATCTTCATCCGGGTCGGCCTGCCCTACAAGGTCGTCGGTGGCGTGCGGTTCTACGAGCGCAAAGAGGTGCGTGACGCGCTCGGTTACCTGCGTGCGATCGCGAACCCCGACGACACCGTGAGCGTCCGGAGGATTCTGAACACACCCCGGCGCGGCATCGGGGACCGGGCCGAGGCCTGCGTCGAGGCGCTGTCCTCGCGGGAGCGCATCGGCTTCGGCGCGGCGCTGGAACGCGCGGGGGAGGCCCCGGGAATCGGCAGCCGCGCGGTCAAACAGATCGGCGAGTTCACCGCGCTGATGGCCGGGCTGCGCCAGCTGGCCGAGACCGAGCCGCCGAGCATCGTCCTGGAGGAGGTGCTCTCGCGCACGGGCTACCTGGCCGAGTTGGAGGAGAGCACCGACCCGCAGGACGAGGGGCGGGTCGAGAACCTGCAGGAGCTGGTGAGCGTCGCCCGCGAGTTCGAGGAGCGGGCCGCCGCGGCCGAGACCGAGGCCGGGCTCGTCGAGTTCCTCGAGCAGGTCGCGCTGGTCGCCGACGCCGACAGCATCCCGCCGGCCCCCGACGACGCCGAGGGCGCCGACCAGGCCGCCCAGCAGGGCCAGGTCACGCTGATGACACTGCACACCGCGAAGGGCCTGGAGTTCCCGGTCGTGTTCCTGACCGGTCTGGAAGATGGCGTCTTCCCGCACCTGCGGTCGCTCGGCGACCCCAAGGAGCTGGAGGAGGAGCGCCGGTTGGCGTACGTCGGCATCACGCGGGCGCGGGAGCGGCTGTACCTGTCGCGAGCGATCACGCGGAGCGCCTGGGGCCAGCCCCAGTACAACCCGCCGTCGCGCTTCCTCGACGAGGTGCCCACCGGGTTGCTCAGCTGGGAGCGTCAGGCTCCGGCGCCGAAGGAGACGCTCTCCAAGTGGAGCGGCACCGGGTCGGCGCAGGAGCGGCTCGCCCAGCAGTACGCGGCGGCTGCGCGCCCCGCGTCCCGGGCGGCCGGAGCGGGCAACCGCCCGGCGATCTCGCTGGAGGTCGGCGATCGGGTCACCCACGACGCGCACGGGCTGGGGCGCGTCGTGGAGAAGCGCGGCGACGGCGATCGGGCTCAGGCGGCCGTCGACTTCGGAGACGGCAAGGCCCGCTGGTTCCTTCTTCGCTACGCACCGCTCGAGAAGCTCTAGAGCGCGTCCGTCACAACAGTCCGAAGTGGTCCACAGTCCGATGTGGTCCGCAGGCGCAAACTGATCCACCGAACGGCTGGCTATACGGTCGTTCTACCGATAGAATCGAACATATGTTCGAACGATGAGTCGAACGGGTGAGGGTGGTGCGGGGATGAGCGAGACCACGAGTGGCGCGGTCGTGATGGTTCGTCGGGCGCGGTACTGCGCGGGGCCGACGGTTCGTTCGGCGGCTTCGGCGCGGCCGTCCTCCGGCCGGGTCGTGCTGGAGGCGTATCGTCCCGGCTTCTCAGAGGCCGGTGTTGACGCCCGTCACCGAGACGTCGTGGTCCTCGAGCCAGCCGAGGGGGTCCTCCGGCACGTCGTCGATGCGCACCTCGAAGT
Organism: Cryptosporangium arvum DSM 44712; assembly: GCF_000585375.1. Lineage (NCBI taxonomy): Bacteria > Bacillati > Actinomycetota > Actinomycetes > Cryptosporangiales > Cryptosporangiaceae > Cryptosporangium > Cryptosporangium arvum. The sequence continues at coordinate 8,515,017 of NZ_KK073874.1, read as the reverse complement.
GGCAGTGCGGCCCGGTTGATTGGCCGGTGCTGCCCACCTTGGCGATCCCGTCGCCGGCCTCGACGTGGTCTCCCACCGAGACGAGCAGCTCCGAGTTGTGCCCGTACCGGGTCGTCACCCCGTCGCCGTGATCGATGATGACGATCTGGCCGTACCCGCCGTACCAACCCGCGCGGATCACGGTGCCCGCACTGGCCGCCTTAACGGTGGAGCCGTACGCGGCCGCGAAGTCGATGCCGTAGTGGAACGTGCCCCAGCGGGCGGCGTAGAGCGAGCTGAGCGGCCCGCTGGCCGGCTTGATCCAGACCGGGAGCTGTTCCGGCTCACCGACGCCGCTGCGCTTGAGTGATCGCGAGGCGCGCGAATCGCCGCTGCGGACTTCTTTCTGGGTGGTGTTGCCGGCATCGCTCGACTGGGACGAGAGCTTGCTCGCGTCGACCTGCTGGCCGAGAGCCGCGGAGGCGGACGCGGTGTCGGCGGCTGGGAGTGCCGAGCCGACCGCCAGGGCGGCGACGCTGACGCCAACCACTGCGGTCGTGACGGCCATGGCGTATCCGGCGCGTGGTGCTGTCGGTGCGCGATGGCGTCCGACGTGCCGGACATTCCCGCTCTCTTGCACTAACTGCCTTTCGACGGCCTACCTGCTCCCTGTTCGATCCACGTGTGCCGACGCGAGTGCGTTCACATTCGGATCGAGTCCGGAGTCGGTCGGAAACGGCAGACCGGTTTCCGACACAAGGCGTCACGATGCCAGCCATGGGCGGCCGGAGCAAGAACGACCGAGGAACTGGTGGCTTTCCCGCCGTCAAATCCCTTTTGCGCACCGAAAAATCAGCGCTACCGGTAGTCGAAAGCGCACCATTCGTTATCGCGAGTTTCGCTGGTGCTCTTCTGTACATCGGGTCGATTCGGGCGATACTCACTTGTATCGGACGAGAATCGAAGTCTTAAACCTACCTAAAGACGGTCTGGGTCACACGTAGCGGGTTGGGTAAGGCTGATCCCCCGAACGGCCGAGCGGCGTCCGGCGGCCCAGGTGGGACCTGCTCACGCTTACGGAGGGTGAGATCGAGCGGAGGGGTCGGGCGCACCCCTCGAACGCCCGACCCCGACCGCCCGCCAACCGTGGCCGGTAGGCGGTCGCAGTGAACAACGCGTGGCCGCGCCCGCAGTAACGGGGCCACGGGGGCGGATGTCACATCCGGGGCGGGAGAGGGCGGTGATGCGCCTGTGACCTGGTGTCATCCCGGTGTCCGACCGGACACGTGATGTTCGTATCGTCGTGCTTGTGAGGTAACACACCGGCGTGGACACGCACGGCCCGTGTCGGCCCCGATAACCTGCCGCAAGAGGTGTCGGATACCCGTCATCGTCGCGCCCACCAGCCCGACAGGCCTGGCCGCCCGCGACGACGGATGCTCCTCCGGCACCATGCGACGAGGCAGCGACAGCGGGCCGAGCGGCGGCTTCGACCCGCGTCGAAACGAGCGAGGACGGACGCGGCAGTGGACCTGTTCGAATATCAGGCGAGGGACATCTTCGCCAAGCACGGGGTACCCGTGCTGGCCGGCTCGGTGGCCGACACCCCGGCCGAGGCGCGCAGCATTGCCGAGAAGGTCGGCAAGCAGGTGGTCGTCAAGGCGCAGGTGAAGGTCGGCGGTCGCGGCAAGGCCGGCGGCGTCAAGCTCGCCGAGAACCCGGACGAGGCCGAGGCCCGCGCCACCGACATCCTGGGCATGGACATCAAGGGCCACATCGCCCACCGGGTGCTCGTCGCCGAGGCGAGCGACATCGAGGAGGAGTACTACTTCTCCTTCCTGCTCGACCGCGCGAACCGCACGTTCCTCGCGATGGCCAGCCGGGAGGGTGGCGTCGAGATCGAGCAGGTCGCGGTCGAGAACCCCGACGCGCTCGCGAAGATCCCGGTCAGCGCCGTCGACGGTATCGACGAGGCGAAGGCCCGCGAGATCCTGGTCGCCGGCAAGTTCCCCGAGGACACGCTCGACGAGGCGGCCAAGGCCGTCGTCGCGCTCTGGGACGTCTTCGTGGGCGAGGACGCGACGCTCGTCGAGGTGAACCCGCTGGTCAAGGCCCCGGGTGGCCGGATCATCGCGCTCGACGGCAAGGTCACGTTCGACGGCAACGCCGGTTTCCGGCAGCCCGGCCACGACGAGCTCGAGGACGTCTCCGCGGTCGACCCGCTGGAGCAGGCGGCCAAGGCCAAGAACCTCAACTACGTCAAGCTCGACGGCGAGGTCGGCATCATCGGCAACGGCGCGGGCCTGGTCATGTCGACGCTCGACGTCGTCGCCTACGCCGGTGAGGAGTTCGGCGGCAAGAAGCCGGCCAACTTCCTCGACATCGGTGGCGGCGCCTCCGCCGAGGTGATGGCGAACGGGCTGGAGATCATCCTCTCCGACCCGTCGGTCAAGAGTGTCTTCGTCAACGTCTTCGGCGGCATCACCGCCTGCGACGCGGTCGCCAACGGCATCGTGCAGGCGCTCAAGCTGCTCGCCGAGCGCGGTGACGAGGTCAGCAAGCCGCTTGTCGTCCGCCTGGACGGCAACAACGCCGAGCTCGGTCGGCAGATCCTCACCGACGCGAACCACCCGCTGGTCGAGCAGGTGGACACGATGGATGGCGCCGCCCGTCGCGCCGCCGAGCTGGCTGCGAAGTAAGGGACCCGGAGAGATGTCGATCTTCCTGACCGAGAAGAGCAAGGTCATCGTCCAGGGCATGACCGGGTCGGAGGGGCGCAAGCACACGCAGCGCATGCTCCGCTCGGGCACCCAGATCGTGGGCGGGGTCAACCCGAAGAAGGCCGGCACGTCGGTCGACTTCGAGGACGACGTGTCCGTACCGGTGTTCGGCAGCGTCGCGGAGGCGATCAAGGAGACCGGCGCCGACGTCAGCGTCATCTTCGTGCCGCCGGCGGGTGCGAAGGCCGCGATCATCGAGGCCGTCGACGCCAACATCGGCCTCGCGGTCGTCATCACCGAGGGCATCCCGGTGCACGACACCACCTGGGCCTGGGACTACGCGGAGAAGAAGCGCGCCGAGGGCGGCCAGACCCGGATCATCGGCCCGAACTGCCCGGGCCTGATCTCTCCCGGGGCGTCGAACGCGGGCATCATCCCGGCCGACATCACCAAGGCCGGCAGGATCGGTCTGGTCAGCAAGTCGGGCACGCTGACCTACCAGATGATGTACGAGCTGCGTGACATCGGTTTCTCCACCGCGGTGGGCATCGGCGGTGACCCGGTCATCGGGACCACCCACATCGACTGCCTGGAGGCCTTCGAAGCCGACCCGGAGACGACCGCGATCGTGATGATCGGCGAGATCGGTGGCGACGCCGAGGAGCGGGCCGCGGCCTACATCTCCGAGCACGTCACGAAGCCGGTCGTCGCGTACGTCGCGGGCTTCACCGCCCCCGAGGGCAAGACGATGGGTCACGCCGGCGCGATCATCTCCGGCTCGGCCGGCACCGCGCAGGCCAAGAAGGAAGCGCTCGAGGCCGTCGGCGTCAAGGTCGGCAAGACGCCGTCCGAGACCGCGCGCCTGATGCGCGAGATCGTCACCGCCTGACGTCGGAATACGGAGCCGGGCCCCGCAGCAGCGGGGCCCGGCTCCGTCGTGTGCGTGGCGACACGCCGGGGGATGGGCGCATGCCGCTTGGTACTCGCCTGTCACAGTAAGGCGGTGTCCCCCGGCGCTCCTCCCTCATCGCCTGCCCGGGTGGCCCTGCCCGCAGCGGCGGTGACCACGGCCGGCTGGGCCGCTCTGGTGGTGCTGGTGCCGATGGCCGCGGTGGCGCTCGTCGTGTGGGTGGCGGAGAACCGGTCCGGTGCGCCGGCGGGTGACGCGCTCCGGCTCGCCGCGGACGGATGGTTGCTGGCGCACGGCGTCCGGATGCAGACGCCGAGCGGGCCGTTCGGCCTGACGCCCCTGCTGCTGAGCGTCGTGGTGCTGCGCCAGCTCTACCGGGCCGGGCGCAACAGCGCGCTGGCCACCGGAGCGGCGTCCTGGCTCGGGGTGATCCGGGTCGCGGTGGCGGTCGGGCTCGCGTACGCGTTCTTCGGCATGGTCGCCGCGCTGCTCGGGGCCACGTCCGGGGTCCGGGCGGACCCGGCTTCGGCCGGGGTCGTCACCGGCCTGGTCGCCGGGTTCGGCGCGGGCTGGGGTGCGGCCAGGGCGATCGGTCTCGGAGCGGCGATGGCGTTCGGGCTGCCCGACGTCGTCCGCCGCGGTGCGTCGGCCGGTGGTGTCGCGGCCGCGGCCGTGCTCACCGCGGGTGTGCTCGCGGCCGGGGCGCAGATCGCGGTCACCCACGAGGAGTTCCGCGCCGTCTTCGGCTCGTTGCACGCCGGCGTGGTGGGCGGGGTCGCGATCACCGCGCTGTGTGTCCTCTACGCGCCGACCGCGGCGGTCTGGGCGACCGCCTACCTGGTCGGGCCCGGCTTCGCGGTCGGTGCGGGCACCGCGGTGGACGCCAGCACCGTGCAGCTCGCGCCGCTGCCCTCGTTCCCCTTGTTGGCGGCCGTCCCGACCGGGCCGGCGTCCGGGATGGTCAGCCTGACGCTGGCCGCGCCGCTGATCGCCGGGTTGCTCGCGGGTGTCGTCACCGCCCGTCCGACCCGCACGGAGGACGCCGCTCTACCGCGCTGGCGCATCGCGCTCGGCGGCGCGTTGATCGCCGGGCCGGTGGCCGGTGTGCTCGTCGCGCTGGCCGCGGCGGCGTCCCGGGGTCCGCTCGGCGACGGGCGGCTCTCCGAACTCGGCCCGTCGCCCTGGCACGTCGGCATCGTGCTCGCCGTCGAGGTGGCGGTGGCCGCGCTGGTCGGCGCCACCGTCGCCCGCACCGCGGCGTCCTGGGCCGCCTGGTCGGCCACCCGCCGCTGGTCCCCGGACGCTCCCGGGTCGGGCACGTCGCCGTGGGCCGGCCGCCTGCCGTCCGGCCCCCGCCGCCTCGTGGTCGGCCTCTTCTCCGGGTCGGCCGCCGCCGACCGGGCCGCCCCGCCCCCGCGTGAGCCCCGCGAATCCGAGCCCACCGCCGACACCGCCCCGCAGCCCCACCGCCGCGTCGGCGAAGGTTGATCCGCCGCGCTAGCGAAGGGTGATCCGCCGCGTCGGACGCGTCATCCGGCGTCGACGGAGGCGCCGTGCGGCGACTCACACCCGGTGCGAGGGGCGGCGGGCGCGGTGCCCGGCGGCACCGGGCGACGGGTTAGGCTCGGGGCGTCAGCCGGAGGTGAGGAGCGTCGTGACCGCCCGAGTCGTGGTCCTCGTATCGGGGTCAGGCACCACGCTGCAGGCGTTGTTGGACGCCGCCGCGGATCCGTCGTACGGCGCTGACGTCGTCGCCGTCGGGGCCGATCGGCCCGCCATCGAGGGCCTCACCCGTGCCGAGAAGGTCGGCGTACCCACGTTCGTGCTCCCGGTCGGCGAGTTCGGCAGCCGGGACGCGTGGGACACGGCGCTCACCGCGGAGGTCGCCGGCCACGAGCCCGACCTCGTCGTCTCGGCGGGCTTCATGAAGCTGGTCGGTCGCACTTTCCTCGAGCGCTTCGGCGGCCGGATGGTCAACAGCCACCCGGCCCTGCTGCCCTCGTTCCCGGGCATGCACGGCCCCCGCGACGCGCTCGAGTACGGCGTCAAGGTCACCGGCTGCACGCTGTTCTTCGTCGACGCCGGCGTGGACTCCGGCCCGATCATCGATCAGCGCGTCGTCCCGGTGCTCACCACCGACGACGTCGGTCAGCTGCACGAACGCATCAAGGTCGCCGAGCGGGAGATGCTCGTCGACTCGATCGGCCGGCTGGCCCGCGAGGGCTGGACCGTCACTGGAAGGAAGGTCTCGATCCCATGACGCAGCAGCTAGCACAGTCCGCCGCCGGTCACGGTGGCGCCGAGCGTAGCGAGGTGCTGCTGTGACCGACCGGAAGCCCATCCGGCGCGCGTTGATCAGCGTGTACGACAAGTCCGGGATCGAAGAGCTCGCCGTCGGTCTGGCCGAGCTCGGCGTCGAGATCGTCTCCACCGGCTCGACCGCGGCCCGTATCGCCGCGGCCGGGGTCGCGGTCACCCAGGTCGCCGAGGTCACCGGCTTCCCGGAGACGCTGGACGGCCGGGTCAAGACGCTGCACCCGCACATCCACGCCGGTCTGCTGGCCGACCTGCGCAACCCGGCGCACGTGCAGCAGCTCGCCGAGCTCGAGATCGCTCCGTTCGAGCTGGTCATCTCCAACCTCTACCCGTTCCGCGAGACGGTCGCGTCGGGGGCCGGGCACGACGAGGTCGTCGAGCAGATCGACATCGGTGGCCCCTCGATGGTCCGCGCGGCGGCGAAGAACCACGCGAACGTCGCGATCGTGGTCGAGCCCGGGGCGTACCCGCTGGTGCTGGAAGCGGCGAAAGCCGGCGGATTCGACCTGGCGACGCGTCGCCAGCTGGCCGCGCGCGCGTTCGCCCACACCGCCGCCTACGACGTCGCGGTGGCCGGTTGGACCGCCCGCGAGCTGGTCGACGAGGCCGGTGACGTCGCCTGGCCGGCGTTCGCCGGCATCGCGCTCGAGCGCGCCGAGGTGCTGCGCTACGGCGAGAACCCGCACCAGGCCGCGGCGCTCTACGTCGACCACGACGCCGTCGCCGGCATCGCGCAGGCCGAGCAGTTGCACGGCAAGCCGATGTCCTACAACAACTACGTCGACGCCGACGCGGCCTACCGCGCGGCCTACGACTTCACCGAGCCGACGGTGGCGATCATCAAGCACGCGAACCCGTGCGGCATCGCGTCGGCCGGCGACATCGCCGAGGCGCACCGCAAGGCCCACGCGTGCGACCCGGTGAGCGCGTTCGGTGGGGTCATCGCCGTGAACCGGCCGGTGAGCGTGGCGATGGCGGAGCAGGTCGCGGAGATCTTCACCGAGGTCGTGGTCGCGCCATCCTACGAGGACGGCGCGGTCGAGATCCTGTCGAAGAAGCCGTCGATCCGGTTGTTGACCGCGCCGGCGCGTGCCCGCGGCGGGGTCGAGTTCCGGCAGGTCTCCGGCGGCGGCCTGGTGCAGACCGTGGACGGCGTGGACGCCCCGGGCGACGACGTGAGCGGCTGGAAGCTGGTCACCGGCGAGCCCGCGGACGCCGCGACGCTCGCCGATCTGCAGTTCGCGTGGCGGGCCGTGCGTGCCGTGAAGAGCAACGCGATCCTGCTCGCCGCCGACACCGCGACGGTCGGCGTCGGCATGGGGCAGGTGAACCGGGTCGACTCCGCCCGCCTGGCCGTCTCCCGGGCCGGGGAGCGGGCGACCGGCTCGGTCGCGGCCTCGGACGCGTTCTTCCCGTTCGCGGACGGGCTCGAGGTGCTCACCGAGGCCGGTATCAAGGCCATCGTCGAGCCCGGTGGCAGTGTCCGGGACGACGAGGTCATCGCCGCGGCCCAGAAAGCCGGAATCGCGCTTTACTTCACCGGAACCCGGCACTTCTACCACTGACGGATATCGTCAGTAAGTATGGGGTTCTTCACGTCGGTCGCCGACGTCACCGAGAAGTTGGCCGCGGCCGGGTACCTCGCGTCCCCGGCCGTGGCCACGACCGTGTTCCTGGCCGACCGGCTCGAGAAGCCGTTACTCGTCGAAGGGCCGGCGGGAGTCGGTAAGACCGAACTCTCCAAGGCGGTCGCGGCCGCGAGCGGCGCGCGACTGGTGCGGCTCCAGTGCTACGAGGGCGTCGACGAGTCGCGCGCGCTCTACGAGTGGAACCACGCCAAGCAGCTCCTGCGCATCACCGCCGGGCAGGACGAGAGCTGGGAAGAGACGAAGGCGGACGTCTTCAGCGAGGAGTTCCTGCTCCCGCGTCCGCTGCTGACCGCGATCCAGGGCGACGAGCCGACCGTCCTGCTCATCGACGAGACCGACAAAGCCGACGTCGAGATCGAGGGCCTGCTGCTCGAGGTGCTCGGCGACTTCCAGATCACGGTGCCGGAGCTCGGCACGATCACCGCGACCCGCGCCCCGTTCGTCGTCCTCACCTCGAACGCGACCCGCGAACTCTCCGAAGCCCTGCGCCGCCGGTGTCTGTTCCTGCACATCGACTTCCCGGACGCCGCGCTCGAGGAGCGGATCGTCCGGCTGCGCGTCTCCGGTCTGGACGAGACCCTGGCGAACTCCGTCGTCCGCGTCGTGAACGCGCTGCGCTCGATGGAGCTGCGCAAGGCCCCCTCGGTCGCCGAGACCATCGACTGGGCCCGCACGCTGCTCGCGCTCGGGGCGGACACGCTCGACGAGCAGGTGGTCGCCGACAGCCTCGGTGTACTGCTCAAGCACCAGGCCGACGTCGTGCACGCGACCAAGCGACTCCGGCTGGACACGGTCCTCCGATGACGGTGCCGGGCCGGCTCGTCGAGTTCGTGCAGGCCCTGCGTGAGCACGGGTTGCAGATCGGGCCGGGGGAGACGATCGACGCGGCCGGCGCCGTCGACGCGCTCGGGCTCGCCGATCGCGAGCAGCTCCGCCACGGCCTGGCCGCCACGCTGCTGCGCCGCTCCGGCCACGAAGCGGTGTTCGACGCGGTGTTCGACCTCTACTTCCCGGTCGCGACCGGAGCGCCGGAGGCCGCCCGCGCCGACGGGGAGCCCCAGAGCCTGGACGAGCTCCGCGCGCGCCTCGCCGACGCGCTGGTCAGCGGGGACCAGGCGCTGCTGGCTCAGCTCGCGGCCGAGGCCGTCGCGCAGCTCGGCGCGTACGGTCAGGTCGGTCAGGGCGGCGAGGGCGCACCCGGGGCCGGCGGCTGGTCCGCCCACCAGGCGCTGGAGCGGCTCCGCCCGCAGACGCTCATCGCGTCGGTGGCCGAGCGCATGGCGGCGGGCGAGTTCGCCGATCGGCTGGCGCGCGACGAGGCGCGGCAGCGGGTGGCCGAGTTCGAGAAGCTGGTCGCGGCCGAGGCCCGCCGCCGGGTCGCCGAGCTGCGCGGCCGCGACCGGATCGCCCGCTACTCGATCCCGAAGGCCGCCGACCACCGCGACTTCGTCACCGCGAACCGCGAACAGCTCGCGGCGCTGCGCCGCACGGTCCAGCCGCTGTCCCGGCGGCTCGCGACACGGCTCGCCGCGCGGCGGCGTCACACCCGGAAAGGCGCGCTGGACCTGCGGAGGACGTTCCGCCGGTCGCTCTCGACCGGCGGCGTCGCGATGCGCCCGGCGTTCCGCAAGCCGCGCCCGGGGCGGCCGGAGATCGTGCTGCTCTGCGACGTCTCCGGCTCGGTGGCCGGGTTCGCCCACTTCACGCTCATGCTCGTCGAAGCGATGCACGACCAGTTCAGCCGCGTACGGGCGTTCGCGTTCGTCGACTCGACGGCGGAGGTGACCGAGCTGGTCGCCGACAACGACGCCGATCCGGCGCGGCTGGTGGAGCGCATCCTCTCCGAGTCCGGCGTGGTGCGGTGGGACGGACACAGCAACTACGGGCGGGCGCTGCGCGACTTCGCCACCGACTCGCTCGACGCGATCGGTCCGCGTACGTCGGTGCTCATCCTCGGCGACGCCCGGACGAACGGCGGCGACCCGAACCTGGGAGACCTGCGCCAGATCGTCGACCGCGCGAAGCGGACCTACTGGCTCAACCCCGAGCCGCGGGCGTCGTGGGGGAGCGGCGACTCGGCCACCGAGGCCTACCGGACGCTCGTGAACATGTACGAGTGCCGCAACGCCGACCAGCTCACTCACGTGATCAGCCGGGTCCTGCCGGTCTGAATCACTTCGGGTTAGATGAGGGCGTGACGGCGACTCTCCTGGACGGCAAGGCAACGGCGGCTCTGGTTCGGGCCGAGCTCCGCGACCGGGTGGCCGCGCTGCGCAAGCGCGGCGTGGCGCCGGGGCTGGGGACGGTGCTCGTCGGCGACGACCCGGGGTCGCGCGCCTACGTGGCCGGAAAGCACCGCGACTGCGCCGAGGTCGGCATCGAGAGCATCCGGGTCGACTTGCCCGCCGACGCCACCCAGCAGGACGTCGAAGGCGCGGTGGCGCGGTTGAACGCGGATCCGGCCTGCACCGGGTACATCGTCCAGCTGCCGCTGCCCCGCGGGCTCGACGCCAACCGGGTGCTCGAACTGATGGACCCGGACAAGGACGCCGACGGCCTGCACCCGACGAACCTCGGCCGGCTGGTGCTCGGCGTGCCCGCGCCGCTGCCCTGCACGCCGCGGGGAATCGTCGAGCTGCTGCGGCGGTACGGCGTGAAGCTCGACGGGGCGGAGGTGGTCGTCGTCGGCCGCGGCCTGACGGTCGGCCGGCCGCTGGGTCTGCTGCTCACGCGGCGCACCGAGAACTCCACCGTGACGTTGTGCCACACCGGCACCCGCAACCTGACCGAGCACACCCAGGCGGCGGACATCGTCGTGGTCGCGACCGGCCACGCACACATGCTGACGCCGGAGATGGTCAAGCCGGGCGCCGCGGTGCTCGACGTCGGCATCACGCGGACCGAGCTCGGCCTCGCCGGCGACGTCGACCCGGCGGTCGCCGAGGTCGCGGGTTTTCTCGCTCCGATGCCGGGCGGCGTAGGCCCGATGACGCGAGCGATGCTGCTGGCAAACGTGGTCGAAACCGCCGAGCGATTTGCCGAATGATGACGATCGGTTAGAAATCGCTTACCGAAAGCGACGGCCCGCCTGGATGATCCGGGCGGGCCGTCGCTTTTCCGACTCCGCGGACACCAAGCGATGAATTAACTCTGCGTTATTTATTAGGTACGGATTGGTGTTTCGGGCGGCTGTCCCGAGAAAATCGTGGCGAGTGTTACGGGGGCCCGGCGTTTTATCGGTGTCAGGTTTCTGACACTCTAGGCGGCGGCCATTCCGTCGCAAGGTTGACAACGCTCACGCAGCCTAGGGGAGAGACTGTTCCTGAGAACTTTTACAGAACCCCCAAAAATGGACATAAGTGCTTCGTGACAACTCGGACCTAAACGACTTAATGACCAATCGTTGCAAGTTCAACTGAATGCGGGCGTCCGACCAAACGGACTTCCGGTCATCTTTCCGAAATTGCTCTACGCTTTGGGCGGCGGTGAACAAAGCGACATGAAGTTTTGACTGCACCTTCACATGAGAGTGCGCATGTTGCTTATGATCGGTCCTTCGGAGGCACCGTTTGCAGTCTGAAGAGGGGCCTCCGAGTCAAGGTAAGCAAGTTGGACATAAGGGTAGATGCGTGCAATGCAGGGCGATTCTTGGATGGACGGCATGGAGGGGACCTGCCGAGTCACGGTGCGTGAATAACGCCGTGGTCGTTACATCCGAGATTTACGGCCCGCTGACGGAGCGGTCGGCCATCGTCACCCATCACCACACCGGAAATTTCCACGTCCGTGTCAGTCAGGGGCACGCCCCTGTCGGAGGAGGGCTGCAATGACCGCGCCGAACCGGGCTGCGACGAGCGAAGATGACTCGTCAGCCCAAAACTCGGCAGTTGGCCGGGTGCGCGTCCCCTCGGCGCGCCCGGCCGCCGATTCCGAGGGATCGGCAGGCGGTTCCGATCGCGCCGATGACCGAAACGACGCCGGGGGCAGGCAGCCCGAGGCGTCCGGTCGTGCGTCGGTGAGTGGCTCTGCCTCGGTCAGCGGCTCCGCGTCCGTGAGCGGTGCGCCGTCGTACGGGGGCCCGGCCTCCGGATCCGCTTCGGTGAGTGGTGCTCCCGTCAGCGGTGCGGCGTCGGTGCCGGGCTCGTCCGGGCGCGCGAGCGTCCCGGTCCAGCCCCCGGCCGGCCGTGACGACGACGGACGTGGCCGCGCGTCGGTTCCGGCTCAGCCGGGCCGTGCCTCCGTGCCGCCTCCGCCCGAGCCCCGCGACTGGGCCGGTCCGCCGGCCGGTGGCCCGACCGGGCCACCGCCCGAGGCGTCGGGCCGGGCCCGGATCCCGGTGTCCCGCCCCGAGCCGGACGCCGACCAGGGCTACTCGGGTCAGCCCGGCTACGACCAGAACTACGACCAGCGGGGTTACGACCAGGGCTACGACCAGCCCTCCGCCTACGGCACGGCCCGACCGCAGTCGGCGCCGCCGCAGCAGTCGGCCCCCCAGGCACCGCAGCAGCCGAGCGGTCCGCCCCCGCAGCAGTACGACACCCGTCCGCAGCCCGACGGCCAGTACCGGCAGCCCGCGACCCGCGGCGGCCACGGCTACGAGGACAGCGGCGAGTACATCCGCCCGATCTTCATCGACGCTCCGCCGATGCCGGCGCCGAGCGCGGAAGAGACGGCGCTGCTCAACATCGTCCACGAACCGTTCGGCCCCGCCCCGCGGATGGTCGCGATCGGCCGTGCGACGGTCCCGGTCTTCTCCCGGCCGGACGCCCGCGAAGAGGTTCCCGAGACGGGCCTGGACGCGGCGTTCGAACTGGACAAGACCGGCCAGTTCGGCATCGAGCGCATCCACGGCCCGCGCGAGACCTACGACTACGAGGGCTACAGCACGCTGGCCGGCCCGATCCAGGCCGCGCCGCAGGGCGAGTACCGGGTGCAGATGCGTCGGCTGTTCCGCCGCCGCCCGCTGCGCACCGCGCTCGTGACGATGCTCGCGCTCATCGTCGAGGTGACGTTCTTCGCCTGGCTGTTGATCGCCGGCAAGATGCCGAAGGTCGAGGGACACCAGGCGCTCTACGCGGCCACGATCTTCGTGATCGTCTGCACGGCGCTGGTGGAGCTGTTCCGCCTGATCAACGTCCTGACGCTCTGCATCATGACGCTGAGCGTCCGGGACCCGATCCCGGTCGCACCGCCCTCGGGCATGCGGGTCGCGTTCCTCACCACGATCGTCCCCGGCCGCGAGCCGGTGGACGTCGTCCGGCGCACGCTCATCGCCGCGAAGCACATCCGCCACGACGGTCCGTTCGACGTCTGGCTGCTCGACGAGGGCGACGACGACGAGGTCAAGGCGATGTGCGCCGAGCTCGGAGTCCGGCACTTCACCCGCCGTCACGTGCCGCAGTGGAACACCAAGCACGGTCCGCACAAGGCGCGTACCAAGCACGGCAACTACAACGCCTGGATCATCAGCCACGCGCGCGAGTACGACGCGTTCGTCTCGGTCGACCCCGACCACGCGCCGCTGCCGAACTACTGCGAGCGGATGCTCGGGTACTTCCGCGACCCGAACGTCGGCTTCGTGATCGGTCCCCAGGTCTACGGCAACTACGACAACTTCGTGACCCGATGGGCCGAGTCCCAGCAGTACCTGTTCCACTCGGTGCTGCAGCGGGCCGGCAACCGGCTCGGTATCCCGATGCTCGTCGGTACCAACAACGCGGTCCGCATCGACGCGCTGCTGTCGATCCGCGGTCTGCAGGACTCGATCACCGAGGACATGGCGACGAGCATCGTCGCCCACACCACGAAGAACCCGGCGACCGGCAAGAAGTGGCGTTCGGTCTACACGCCCGACGTCCTCGCCGTCGGTGAGGGCCCCGCGTCCTGGACCGACTTCTTCACCCAGCAGCACCGCTGGTCGCGCGGCACCGACGAGGTGCTCATGCGGTCGTTCTGGAAGCGCGGCTGGAAGCTCGGCCCGCGTCGGATGCTGCACTACATGCTCCTGATGTCGTTCTACCCGCTGACCGCGGTCGCCTGGATGCTCGGCGCGGCCACCTGTGCTCTCTCGGTCATCCTGGGGACGAAGGGCGTGCAGGTACCGCTGCAGGTCTGGCTGATGCTCTACGTGGACGCCGCGGTGCTCCAGGTCGGGCTGTACCTGTGGAACCGGAGGCACAACGTCAGCCCGCACGAGAGCGCCGGTTCGTCCGGTGCGGTGGGCATGCTGATGTCCACGATGTCGGCGCCGATCTACGTCTCGTCGTTCGTCGGTGCCCTGCTGGGCCGGAAGAGCGGTTTCGTCGTCACGCCCAAGGGCGACTCGGCGAGCCCCGACCGCTTCCGGACGTTCAGCCTCCACCTCACCTGGGCCGCGTTCTTCGCCGCCCTGGTCCTCGTTTCCATCCCACTCGGGCATGCCTGGGGTCCGCTCTGGATCTGGCCGTTGCTGAACTGCTTCGTCTGTCTGCTGCCCGTGATCATCTGGCGCTACGAGACCCCGCTGCGTCGCCGTCAGGCGCGTAAGGCCGCCGCCGCCCATCCGCAGTCCGCACGCAACCAGCACCTGGAGACCGCTGCATGAGTCCCCGGAAAAGGCCGTCGTTAGGCCGTCGTCTCGTCACGCTCGTGACCTCTGCCGGAGTGATCGCGATCCTCGCGATCGTCAACCGGCCGATGGTGGCCTTCGGCCAGGAGCAGTACCACCAGTTCCAGATCAACCGGGCGTCGTACAAGTCCGAGTACGGCCACTGGGACATGCTTCCCGTGCCGTCGAACTTCAAGGTCAACGCGATCCACGCGGCCTTGCTGCCGACCGGCAAGGTGCTGATCATCGCGGGCTCGGGCAACAAGGAAGACGAGTTCAAGGCGGGCTCGTTCAAGACCTTGATCTGGGACCCGGCCACGAACCACTTCAAGATCATCACGACGCCGACCGACATCTTCTGCGCCGGCCACGCCTTCCTCACCAACGGCAACCTGCTGGTCGCCGGCGGCACGAAGAAGTACGAGCTGCTCGAGAACAAGGTCACGCACGCCGCCGGCGTCCTGAAGATCAAGCAGGAGTCGCCGGACAGCGGCGTCACCGAACTCGACAAGGGCACGATCGTCACGTCCAAGACCGGCGTGAAGTACAAGCTCACGACCGACGTCAAGGTTCCGCCCGCCAAGAAGGTGAGCGTCCACACCGAGACCACGGTCACGCCGAGCGAGGTCGAGGTCTGGATCGAGGCCGTCGAAAAGGGCAAGGGTTCGGTCATCCCGAAGCTGACCCAGTTCGACATCGAGGGTCTGACCGGTGACGACAAGACCACGATGTACGGCATCGCCGAGAAGCTGACGATGGAGAAGCAGGAGTACACCGGCGCGGAGTACTCCTACGAGTTCAACCCGTTCACCGAGAAGTACGAGCGGACCGGCAACCTGAACGAGCCGCGGTGGTACCCGACGCTCATTCCGACCGCTGACAACAAGGTGCTGGCGCTCTCGGGTCTCGACCAGTTCGGCCGGATCGACACCGGCAAGACCGAGGTCTACAACGAGGCCACCAAGAAGTGGGAGTTCCAGCCCAAGCTCAACCGGTACTTCCCGACGTACCCGTCGGTGTTCCTGATGCAGAACGAGAAGCTGTTCTACTCGGGCTCGAACGCCGGCTACGGAAACGCCGAGAAGGGCCGCACCCCCGGTATCTGGGACCTCAAGACCAACAAGTTCCAGGAAGTCACCGGTCTCCGCGAGCCGGAGATGAACGAGACCAGCGCCTCGGTGATGCTCGCACCGGCGCAGGACCAGAAGGTCATGGTCCTCGGTGGCGGCGGCGTCGGTGAGGACCCGAAGTCGACGGCACGCACCGACATCATCGACCTGAAGGAAGCCACGCCGACCTTCAAGCCGGGCCCGGACCTGCCGGCGCCGACCCGCTACCTGGGCACGGTGCTGCTGCCGGACGACACGCTCTACACCGGGCACGGTTCGTCGGGGTACCGCGGTAAGGGCAACAGCGATCACCTGACCGCGCAGATCTACCACCCCGACACGAACAAGTTCACCAAGGCGGCCGACCCCACCGTCGGCCGGAACTACCACGCCGAGTCGATGCTGCTGCCCGACGGCCGCGTCATCACGCTGGGTTCCGACCCGCTGTACGACAAGTCCGACAAGAACCCGGGCACGTTCGAGAAGCGGATCGAGATCTTCACGCCGGCGTACCTGTACCACGGCGACCGGCCGAAGATCACCGACGGACCCAAGTCGGTGAAGCGCGGCGGCAGCTACTCGTTCACGACGCCGGACGCAGGCAACATCGCGACCGCGCGCCTGATGCGCCCGAGCACGGTCACCCACTCCACCGACGTCGAGCAGCGCTCGATCGCGCTGGACCTGACCAAGACCGCGGACGGGATCGGCGTGACGATCCCGAAGGAGCGCGGGCTGGTGCCGTCGGGTTGGTACATGCTGTTCGTGACCAACTCCGATGGAACGCCGTCGGAGGCGAAGTTCGTGCAGGTGCAGTAAGCGGTTGAGAACGGCGGGCCATCCTTTCGAGGGTGGCCCGCCGTTTTCGTGTTTCTAGGGGGTCAGGTGTCGGTGTCGGTGCGGCTTGGTGCCGTGATTCCGTGCCTTCGCGCTGTTCGCGCCAAGTCGTGTGACGTCGCGTCGAGCTGCGTTAATCGGTTTCGTCTTGTGCTGCTCGATGGGGCCTCGCTTCGCAGCGGTCAGCTTCGCGCGCCCGTGTGCTCACGTTGTCTGCACGCTCTGGGCCGCTCGGCTCCGTGCGGCCGCATCTCCGCTCCGCTGGTTTCGCTCCGCTGGTTTCGCTCCGCTGGTTTCGCTCCGCTGGTTTCGCTCCGCTGGTTTCGCTCCGCGCTGCTGGTGCCGCTGCGCCGCTTGGTCCCACGCCGCCCTGCGCCGTTCGGTTTCGAGGCCGTCCCGCGCCGCTCCGCGCGGTGTTGCTCCACGCGGTGTTGCTCCGCGCTGCCGTATCGGGAGCTGCCAGCTGGACTGGTGCGTACACGCGTGATGCGCCTGCGACTGGTGCGCATACACATGATGTTTCGCGACTGCTGTGCACATGCGTGGTGCGCCAACACCCCTGGTGCGCCTGCGCTTTGGAACGCCACGCTTGGTACGCCTGCGCCTGGAGCGCCACGCCTGGAGTGCCGCGTGTGGAGTGCCGCGCGTGGAGTGCCGCGCCTGGAGTGCCATGTCTGCAGGGCCATGTCTGCAGGGCCATGTCTGCAGGGCCATGTCTGCAGGGCCATGTCTGGAGCGCCCCGCCCGGTATGGCGCGGTGTCTGCGTCGCGAGTTCCGAGCCGCGCACCCTGCTGCAGCCCATGGGCCGCCAACCTGTTCGGCTGGGGAGCGATGCTCGGGTGTCCGTCGGGAAGCGGTCGCTCACCTAGCGGAACCTGGCCGGGCTCGCCGCGAACCCAGCACGATCCATCGCAGCCTTGCGAGCGAGCGCCTTCCCCCTCGGCGGCGAGTAAGCCCGCGATTTTGCTCCTAGCCCTCTGCCCCATGCGCTGCGGAAAGCTGCACGTCCGGGCGCCCACATTGCTCCATCTCGCGCCGCCTCCGAATAGAAGATCGCGCTCCGCGGCTGCCCACACGCCCGCATTCGCCCATGCATGCCCCGAGCTGAGCCCCGCCACCTACGCTCGCGCCGAGCGGCTCCCCGCGCCGAGCGGCTCCCCGCGCCGAGCGGCTCCCCGCGCCGAGCGGCTCCCCGCGCCGAGCGGCTCCCCGCGCTGTGCTGCTTCCCGCGCCGAGCCGCTCTCCGCGCCGAGCCTGTGTCCGCGCGCTGAACCGGATGCCCCTACGCCCACACACAAACTGCGCTTCCCCGCGCTTACGCACAGAACCCGCGTTTCCCGTGCCCGCCGCCCGCGCGAACTGCACCCCGCGCTCGAACCGCATCCCGCGCTCGAACTGCATCCCGCGCTCGAACTGCATCCCGCGCTCGAACTGCATCCCGCGCTCGAACTGCATCCCGCGCTCGAACCGCACTCACTGTCGCCCAGTGATCCGCAGAGACCCGCCCCGCCGACCAGCATTCACCTCAACGCAGTGAGCCCCGACCACCCGGCCGGGGCTCACCAAACTGAACGCAGTACGCCTTAAACCGCTCTCAGCCCTACGAAGAAGCCTTCGCAAGCTCCAACGCATACTCCGTCCACCACTGACCCGCCTGCGGCGCTCCGTCGCGGCACGCGCCGTCCGAATCCCCGGGCTGCTTCACCCAGAGGAACGCGTCCACCCCGGGGATCCCCGTGTCGCTCGTCGGAGGCGTACCGAGAGCCCGCCCCGGCGGGTTGCACCACTTCAGATCGTCCGAATTATCGGTGTACGGACCGTTGCCGTTCCGGCTCGTGTCGATGACGAAATGCTCGCCCTCGAGCGCCTCCGACAGTTTGTTGCCGTACGCCACGCTCGCGTCCGTCGTCTCGAAGTTCGACACGTTGAGCGCGAAGCCGTCGGCCTTGTTGACGCCGACCTTCTTCAGGGCTTCGACCATCCGGGAGAAGTCCTTGATCCAGGAGGCGTTCCCGGCGTCCACGTAGACGTGCGTCTGCGGGTTGGTCTTCAGCGTGGTGATCGCGTACGCCAGCAGCTCGTACCGTTCGGCGATCTGTCCCTCGTCGGAGATGCAGTTGTCGAGGGTGTGCGCGATCGCGTCCGGCTCGAGGATGACCACGCCGCCGTGGCTCTTGAGGCCGGCTGCGATCTCGTCGATGTAGGCCTTGTAGTCCTCGGCGTCGGAGGCGCCACCGGACGAGTACTGTCCGCAGTCACGGTGTGGCACGTTGTAGACGGTCATGACCGCCTCCTGGCCGACCTTGTGCGCGGCGTCGACGAGCGCCGACACCTCTTCGGTCGTGCCGCCGTGCCCCGCGGCCAGCCAGGTCGCGACCGGACGGGACGCGATCTTCTTGATCTGCGCCGCGTCGGCCTTGTTCCCGTCGGCCTCGAGCTGGGCGACGTTCTGCGACGCCGGGTTCTCGGGGTTGACGTAGAACTTCTTTCCGGACAACGGGTTGTCCGGGTCGATCCTGGCCGTGGGCTTCGACGTCTGCGGCTCCTCGTCGGAACCGCCCGACGTGAGCATGATCGTCAGACCACACGCCACGAGAGCGACGACGACCGCGAGCCCGATGATCAGCGGTGTGCCGATCCGCTGCGGCCGGCGATGCCGGGGAGCCGGAGGTACCGGAGGTGCCACAGGTGCCGCCTGGTCTTCCACTTCGAGGTTCCCGCCCTGTCCCATTGACTCCCGCCTGACCGTACACGCCCGATGCCAGCCGTTCTGTGTGCCAACCAACTGGTCTGCACACCCCGTTGACGGCATCGTTCGCTACCGGCCGCCGCGGGTCAGTCGGATATCGGTCTCCCCGTTCGCGACGCCGACCACACTGTCGGCTGTCACACCGTTCCCACACGTTTGTGGGGAACGAAAAAGTTCACATCATGACCGGGACTGATAAAACGTCCACGCGTCGGACACGATCGAGTGCAGGTCAGGGCGCTGCGGCACCCAGCCGAGCTCGGCGGCGGCCCGGGCGCTGGAGGCGACCAGCTCGGCCGGGTCACCGGCGCGGCGCGCCGCCATCTCGACCGGCAGCGTGCGCCCGGTGACCTCGCGGACGACGTCGACGACCTGCCGGTTGCTGAAGCCGTTGCCGTTGCCCAGGTTGTAGACCTTGTGCCGCGAGGGCTCGATCGCTTCGAGGGCCAGCAGGTGCGCGGTGGCCAGGTCGGCGACATGGATGTAGTCGCGCACGCAGGTTCCGTCGGGCGTCGGGTAGTCGTCGCCGAAGAGTTGGAGCTTCTCGCGCTTGCCGGCCGCGACGTCGAGCGCGATCGGGATCAAGTGGGTCTCGGGGTCGTGCCGCTCGCCCAGGGCCGGGCCGGACTCCGGGAGGTACGCGCCGGCCACGTTGAAGTACCGCAGGCTGATCGCTCCGAGCCCGTGCGCGGTGCACTCGGCCCCGATCGCGGCGTCGACCGAGAGCTTCGTCCAGCCGTACGGGTTGGTGGGCGCCTTCACCGCGTCCTCGGTGATCGGCACCTCCTGCGGGTTGCCGTAGACCGCCGCGGTCGAGCTGAACACCAGTCGGGGGACGCGCGCCGCGCGCACGGCGTCGAGCAGAGCGAGCGAGCCGATGACGTTCGTGTGGTAGTGCCGCTCCGGGAACTGCACCGACTCTCCGGCGGCGATCTTGGCCGCGAAGTGCAGCACCCCGTCGAAGCCGGTCGAGGGGGTCAGGACGGAGGCGACGTCGTGCACCGACATCTCGTGCAGCGTCACCCCGTCCGGAACGACGTCGGCGTGGCCGGTGGAGAGGTCGTCGAGCACTGTGACGTCGTGACCGGCGTCGACAAGCAGTCGCACCACCACCCCGCCGATGTAGCCCGCGCCGCCCGTCACCAGCAGTTTCATTTCAGCTCCTCGTCACTGCCCCGGATGTCACAGATCGTAGCGATCAAGCCTGGGGAGCATCCGGGCGGTCAACCCTGACAGAATGCGGGCCATGGGTGAGACACGTCCCCGGGTGCTGTCCGGCATTCAGCCCACCAGCGACTCGTTCCATCTCGGCAACTATCTCGGGGCCCTGCGCAACTGGGTGTCGATGCAGCAGACCCACGACTGCTTCTACTGCGTCGTCGACCTGCATGCGATCACGGCTGGTCATGACCCGGAGACGCTCCGGCGTCGCACCCGGGTGAGCGCGGCGCAGCTGCTCGCGGTCGGCATCGACCCGCAGGAGTCGACCCTGTTCGTGCAGAGCCACGTGCCCGAGCACGCACAGCTGGCCTGGGTGTTCAGCTGCATCACCGGGTTCGGTGAGGCCAGCCGGATGACCCAGTTCAAGGACAAGTCGTCGAAGGGTGGCGTCGACCGGTCGAGCGTCGGCCTGTTCACGTACCCGATCCTGCAGGTCGCCGACATCGTCCTCTACCAGGCCGACGCGGTACCGGTGGGCGAGGACCAGCGGCAGCACGTCGAGCTGTCCCGGGACCTCTCGCAGCGGTTCAACAACACGTACGGGCCGGTCTTCACGGTGCCCAAGCCGTTCATCGTCAAGGAGACCGCGAAGATCTACGACCTGCAGGACCCGACGGCGAAGATGAGCAAGTCGGCGTCGTCGCCGGCCGGCATCATCGACCTGCTCGACGAGCCGAACCGCACGGCGAAGAAGATCCGTTCCGCGGTGACCGACACCGGCCGGGAGATCGTGTTCGACCCGGAGAACAAGCCCGGCGTCAGCAACCTGCTGACGATCTACTCCGCGCTCTCCGGCCGCACGATCGACGAGCTGACCGGCGCCTACGAGGGCAAGGGCTACGGCGACCTGAAGAAGGACCTCGCGGTGGTGGTGTCGGACGCGCTCGCGCCGATCCAGAAGGCCACCCAGGGCTACCTCGACGACCCGGCCGAGCTAGACCGCGTGCTCGCGATCGGAGCCGGGAAGGCCCGCGAGGTCGCGAGCGCGACGCTGGCCGCCGCGTACGACCGCATCGGATTCCTCCCGGCGCTCCCGTGACCCGCACCATCGGCGTCGCGCTGTCGATCCCCGCTCCGTACGGCGGCCAGCTGGACGAGTTCCGGCGGGCCGCCGGTGACCCGATGGCCGAGTTCATCCCGGCGCACGTCACGCTGCTCGGGCCGACCCCGCTGGCCGACGACGAGGTGCCGGCCGCCGTCGAGCACCTGCGCGTGGCGGCCACCCGGCACACGTCCTTCGACCTGCACCTGCGGGGGAGCGGGACGTTCCGCCCGATCACCGCGGTGGTGTTCGTGGCCGTCGCGACCGGTATCAGCGAGTGCGAGATGCTGGAGAAGGACATCCGCACCGGTCCGCTCGACCGCGAACGGCTCTACCCGTACCACCCGCACGTGACCGTCGCGCACGACCTCGACGACGACACCCTGGACCGCGTCTATGCGCAGCTCGCGCATTTCGAAGCGCGGTTTCGGGTATCGGGATTTACGTTGTTCGAGCACGGTGTCGACGGGCGGTGGCGCCCGCAGCAGGATTTCCCCTTCTCCACGTAAGGGGCGATGGGGGGCGCGGCATGGCCGATCGGTTCGTCGCGTTCCCGGGGATACCGGCGCGGATCGTCGGGCCGGTGCGCCGTGCCCGGCAGCGCCTCCGGTGGTTCGACACGATGATTCGGGCCGCCGTCCGGTTCGACCAGATCAACGGCGGTCGCCTCGCGGCGGCGATGAGCTACTACGCGTTCCTGGCGGTTTTCCCGCTCCTGTTGCTGTCGTTCTCCGTGCTCGGGTTCCTGCTCTCCGACGACGCCGTGCTGACGCTGCGCGTCGAGTCGTTCCTGCGGCAGAACATTCCGGGGCTACCTGTCACCGCGATCGCCGACGCGCGTAACACCGCCGGTGTCATCGGCGTGGTGGGGTTCCTCTTCGCCGGCTGGCGCTGGGTCGACTGCATCCGCACGTCCGTGCGTGCCATCTGGCGGCGCAACGAGTACCCGGGCAACTGGTTCCTGCGGACGTTGAGCGACCTGGTGGCGCTGCTCGGCCTCGGTGCCGCCCTGCTGCTCTCGGTCGGAGTCACGATCGTGCTCTCCAGCGGCGCGGAGTGGCTGCTCGGTGCGGCCGGTCAGGACGGCGCCGGCCTCGGTGACAACTCGCTGGGTGTCCTGGCGTTCGTCGCCGGGCTGGTCGTGAACGTCGTCGCGTTCGTCGGGTTCCTGTCCGGGCTGCCCCGGCTGCGCATGTCGTTCCGGCGGATCATCGGCCCGGCGCTGCTCGGCGCGGTGGGGTTGGAGCTGCTCAAGACCGTCGGCCGGGTCTACATCAGGACGACGGAGTCCAATCCGGCCTACACCGTGGTGGCCGGAACCGTCGGTCTCCTCGTCTTCCTCAACCTGTTCGCCCAGCTGCTGCTCTACTGTGCCGCGCTTACCGCGGTCGCCACCCGCGGCGGCGTGGTCATCGACCGCAACGCGTCTCCGGGGGAGGCCGACTGCGTGGAAGTGGTCGCCGTCATCGAGGCCCCTCCTGCCGGCGGGGGTCGGTCGGACGCCGGGGACGATCCGGACGTGCCGACGGTCCGTTATATCGCTGCGGCGGACGGCTCGACGGTCGTGGACCGGACGGACCCCGATCCGGCTCCCGGCGCTGAGTCCGGGGAGCCCCGCCGGGACCGACCGGATGGGGTAGCCGAGCCGACCGACGTCGTCGTGCCCGGGCACGCACCTGTCGAGCCCTGAGCAACCCGATCCCGAGCACCAGCAGGCTGACCCCGGTCACTCCGACGCCCACGAAGTACGGCGACGGCCCCTCTGCGGTGCCGTCGGGGACCACGGCGTCCGTCCGGGACGCCTCCGGGGCCTTCTCCGGCGCGGTGGCCTTCGCGTCGTCGGCGTCCGCGACCAGGCGGCCCACCGGCTCGGTGCCCGACGGCAGCGCGAAGCCCCAGTCGAGCAGCCCGGCGGCCTGCTGCCAGAGCGGCTGCGGGCGGTGCTCGCCGTCGAGCATCGTGACGACCAGGCGGCGCCCGTTCCGGCTCGCCGCGCCCATGTAGGTGTGCCGAGCGGTGTCGGTGTACCCGGTCTTGCCGCCGATCGCGCCGTCGTAGTTGTAGAGCAGTTTGTTGTCGTTCTGGATCTGGAAGCCGGCGTAGGTGCGCGGCGGCTGCACGTTCGGTTTCTGGCCGGGGATCTGCGCCGACTTCGTCGCCGTGTACCTGCGGAAGTCGGCGCGGGCGAAGTCGGCCTTCGCGATCAGCGCCAGGTCGTACGCGCTGGTCCACTGACCCGGCCCGTCGAGCCCGGACGGGGTCACCGCTTTGGTGTCCCGGGCGCCGAGCTTCTCGGCGGTCTCGTTCATCGCGGCCAGCCCGCCCTTGACGCCGTTCTCACCTCCGGCCAGGCGCGCCAGCACGTTCGCGGCGTCGTTGCCGGAGACGAGCATGAGCCCCAGCAGGATCGTCTCCACCTTGTACCGGCCCCCCTCGACCAGCCCGACCGCCGAACTGCCGGACTCGAACGCCAGGTCGGCCGACGTGACCGTGACGACCTGTTCGGGCTTCACGCGGGGGAGCGCGGTGAGCGCGGTGAGCAGCTTGAGCGTGCTGGCCGGCTGGTGCAGCGCGTGCGGGGAGCAGGCCGCGAGCACCTCGCCGCTGTCGAGGTCGGCCAGCACCCATGAGTGGGCGTTCAGGCCCTTCGGAAGGCGGGCCGCCACGCCGTCGGGCAGCACCAGCCCGGTGCTGCCCATCCGCTCGCCGCCGACCGGGTCCTCGGTGTTGTCCGACTCCGGCGGCGTCGGCCGTGGCGGAGCGCTGACCGGCGGGGACGCCTTGGCGATCGGGCAGGGCGGATCGTCGGCCGCGGCCGCCGGCCGCGCTCCGGGAAAGCTGACGGAGCACACCAACGCGAGCGCCGCTGCTGCGAGTCGAACCGGCTTCACCGGGCGAACGCTACCCGGGTCCGGGCGCGCCGCCCGGCAGGCCGACGCCTCAGACCACCGGTGGCGTGGTGGAGGTGCTCTCCAGTAACGCGTCGAGCTTCTTCTCGATCGCGTCGAACCGCTGGTCGACGTATTCCTTGAGCTCGGTGACCTGGTCGGAGTGGTCCTTGCGCAGCACCGACTCGCGGTAGGCGCCACCCCGGCCGCCGTGGACGGTGTCGTCGATCGCGTCGAGCTGCTTGCGCACGCGATCCCACTGCGCCTGCGGCACCTGGGCCATGTCTTCTCCTCCGCTGGTCCGAAAGTTCTCCCAGTCCCGCATGATCGACGAGTTGTCGGACTCGTGACCGGCGAGGCCGGACAGGTGCAGATGATGGTCGGACGACGAGTACGTGCCGCGGAACGAGTCCTTACGGGTGTACTGGTGCCCGTTGATGTTCAGGTAGTAGACCCACTTGTACGCGCCGTTGCGCAGCCGTGGGATCAGCCAGCGCTCGAGCCCCGACATGTTGGGGGCCGTGATGTCGATCGCGTACACCTTGCCGAAGCGGCACGCGCGCCCGTTCCAGCCCTCGGAGCACCAGGGCGTGTGGCCGCCGGAGCCGCGTAGGTGGGAGGCGTTGCCGATGACGCCGAGACAGCGGTAGCCGCGGTTCGCCAGGCGCTGGACGTCGTCGTACTCGTCCGCCACGGCCTCGATCGGCGTCCAGCGGACGTTCGCCCCGTTGGAGGGGCGGATCACCGAGCCGCCGTTGCGGATGCCTGCGGCTCTCACCACCGTGGCGGTGGCCGCGCCCGGACGGGCGGCTTGGATAGTGGGTGGAGAGATCTGCCCGGAGAACGGTTCCTCCGGATCGAGGATCTCGCGGGGCCAGGACGATGCGTCCGCTGTCGGTTCCAGAGTGTCCTCGAGCGAGGGCATGATCTCGGCTAACGCCTCGAGTTCAGCCTCGGTGTGGACCTCCTCCGGATCGGAGGGCACGACATCACCCGGCAGTGGCTCGGACACGGTTGGCGCCTCCGGGTCGACTTCGGGTACCTCCCGGGCCGTACCTCATCCGGCCACGGGGCAAACCCAGAGTAGCCGTGCATACTAAACGGCGTGGTCCTAACTCGTCGCTGGGCGGCATTCCTTTTGGTAGCCGGTGGGTGGAACTGGCTTATCTGGCCGCGCTTCGCCAAAGCGATTTGGGATGATCCGCGGGCTTGGAACGACGGCGCGCCGACGTCGTTCCTCATCGTCCACGCCGTACTCATAGTGACGGCGCTCGTCATCGGCACCGTCATCGCCGTGCTGGGCGTCAAGGGCCTGCGGAAAACGCGAAAGCCCCGCCTGGACGAGGCGGGGCTGTCGCGTTAGGGCGGGACGTCAGACACGGCGGAACAGCAGGGCGCGCTTGACTTCCTGGATCGCCTTGGTGACCTCGATGCCGCGGGGGCACGCGTCGGTGCAGTTGAACGTCGTCCGGCAGCGCCAGACGCCCTCGGCGTCGTTGAGGATCTCCAGCCGCTCCTCCGCCCCCTCGTCCCGCGAGTCGAAGATGAAGCGGTGCGCGTTGACGATCGCCGCCGGCCCGAAGTACTGGCCGTCGTTCCAGAACACCGGGCACGAGCTCGTGCACGCCGCGCACAGGATGCACTTGGTCGTGTCGTCGAACCGGGCCCGGTCCTCCGCCGACTGCAGGCGCTCCTTGGTGGGCTCGTTGCCGTAGGAGATGAGGAACGGCTGCACCGCGCGGTACGCGGCGAAGAACGGCTCCATGTCGACGATCAGGTCCTTGAGGACCGCCAGCCCCTTGATGGGCTCGATCGTGACCTCCTCGCCGTCGCGCGTCAGCAGGTCCTTGAGCAGCACCTTGCACGCGAGCCGGTTGACGCCGTTGATGCGCATCGCGTCCGAACCGCAGATGCCGTGCGCGCACGACCGGCGGTAGGTCAGCGTGCCGTCCAGGTACCCCTTGACGTGACCGAGCGAGTTGAGCAGCCGGTCGCCCGGGGTGACCGGAACCTCGTAGGTCTCCCAGTGCGGCTCGGTGTCGGTCTCCGGGTTGTACCGCCGGATCTTGAGGTTGACGGTGCGGATGACCGTGCCCGAGGCGGTCTTCTCGACCAGTTCCTCGTCGGTCGCTTCGCGGGTGATCTCCATCGTGGAAGCCATCAGTACTTGCGCTCCATCGGCTGGTAGCGGGTGACGACGACGGGCTTCGTGCCGAGCTTGATGTCGCCGTTCGGCTGCCGGTACGCCATCGTGTGCTTCATGTAGTTCTCGTCGTCCCGCGTGGTGTAGTCCTCACGGGAGTGGCCGCCGCGCGACTCCTTGCGGGCCTCGGCGCAGTAGACGAGCACCTCGGCCAGGTCGAGCAGGAAGCCCAGCTCGACCGCCTCCAGCAGGTCGGAGTTGTACCGCTGGCCCTTGTCCATGATCGAGATCCGGGCGTAGCGCTCCTTGAGCCCGGCGATGTCGTCGAGCGCCTGCTTCAGCGAGCCCTCGGTGCGGTACACGGCCGCGTTGAGGTCCATCGTGTTCTGCAGCTCGCGGCGGATGTCGGCGACCCGCTCGTCACCGGTGGACTTACGCAGGCCTTCGACCAGCTCCACCACGACGGTCTCCGGCGACCCCGGCATCTCGACGTGCTCGTGCGCCAACGCGTACTCGGCGGCCGAGATACCCGCGCGGCGGCCGAACACGTTGATGTCGAGCAGCGAGTTCGTGCCGAGCCGGTTCGCGCCGTGCACCGACACGCATGCGACCTCGCCGGCGGCGTAGAGACCGGGGATGACGTGCTCGGAGTCGCGCAGCGCCTCGCCGTGGATGTTGGTCGGGATGCCGCCCATCGCGTAGTGCGCGGTCGGGTACACCGGCACCGGGTCGGTGTAGGGCTCGACACCCAGGTAGGTGCGGGCGAACTCGGTGATGTCGGGGAGCTTCGCGTCGAGCTGCTCCGGCGGCAGGTGCGTGAGGTCCAGGTAGACGTAGTCCTTGTGCGGACCGGCGCCGCGACCTTCGCGCACCTCGGTGGCCATCGCGCGGGCGACGATGTCACGCGGCGCGAGGTCCTTGATCGTCGGCGCGTAGCGCTCCATGAACCGCTCGCCGGCGTCGTTGCGCAGGATGCCGCCCTCGGCCCGCGCGCCCTCGGTGAGCAGGATGCCCAGGCCGGCCAGGCCGGTCGGGTGGAACTGGTAGAACTCCATGTCCTCCAGCGGGAGGCCCTTGCGCCAGACGATGCCCATGCCGTCGCCGGTGAGCGTGTGCGCGTTCGACGTCGTCTTGAAGACCTTGCCGAAGCCGCCGGTGGCGAAGACGACCGCCTTGGCGTGGAAGACGTGGATCTCGCCGGTGGCGAGCTCGTACGCGACCGCGCCGGTGCAGACCGGGCCCTCGGGCGTCTCGGTCATGACGACGTCGAGTACGTAGAACTCGTTGTAGAACTCGATGCCGTGCTTGACGCACTGCTGGTAGAGCGTCTGCAGGATCATGTGGCCGGTGCGGTCGGCCGCGTAGCAGGCCCGGCGCACCGCGGCCTCGCCGTGGTTACGGGTGTGCCCGCCGAAGCGGCGCTGGTCGATCCGGCCCTCGGGGGTGCGGTTGAACGGCAGCCCCATCTTCTCCAGGTCGAGGACCGCGTCGATCGCTTCCTTCGCCATGATCTCGGCGGCGTCCTGGTCGACCAGGTAGTCGCCGCCCTTGATCGTGTCGAAGGTGTGCCACTCCCAGTTGTCCTCTTCGACGTTGGCCAGCGCGGCGCACATGCCGCCCTGCGCCGCGCCGGTGTGGGAGCGGGTGGGGTAGAGCTTGGTCAGCACGGCGGTCCGGCATCGCTGGCCGGCTTCGAGGGCGGCCCGCATACCGGCACCGCCCGCCCCGACGATGACCGTGTCGTACCGGTGGAACTGCATCTCGGTCTCCTGGTCAGCTGAGGTTCGGGTCGAAGGTGAAGATGACGAGCGTGCCGAGCGCGATGATCAGCGTCGTCGTCACGTAGAGCAGCATCTTCAGCCAGAACCGGGTGCCGTCGCGCTCCGCGTAGTCGTTGATGATCACGCGCAGACCGTTGGTGCCGTGCAGCTGCGCGAGCCAGAGCAGCGCGAGGTCGAACACCTGCCAGAACGGGCTGGCGTACTTGCCGGCCACGAACGCGAAGCTGATCCGCTGCACACCGCCGTCGATGAACGCGTTCACGAACAGGTGCGTGAAGACCAGCACGACGAGCAGCAGGCCCGAGAGGCGCATGAACACCCAGGCGTACATCTCGAAGTTCGTGCGGTTCGCGGCGCGGCGCCGCGGAGACCGGGGGGCCTCAATGGTGACCATCGCTCAGCTCCCGAACACTTCGAGGAACGCGTGCTTGAGCAGGTAGTACGCGCTGGGAACCATGAGGGCCACCCACAGCACGACGATCACTCGAAGCATCACAGCCTGGTACTTGGTGCCCTTCGACCAGAAGTCGACAAGCACGATCCGGATCCCGTTCAGGGCGTGGAACGCGATCGCGGCCGTCAGGCCGAGTTCCATCACGCTCATGATCGGGTGCTTGTACGACGCGATGACGTCGTTGTAAGCGTCGGGCGACACCCGGATCAACGCGGTGTCGAGTACGTGGACGAAGAGGAAGAAGAAGATCAGGACGCCGGTCACCCGGTGGGCAACCCACGACCACATCCCCTCACGACCCCGGTAGAGCGTGCCCGCCGGAAGGCGGCGGGCGGTGGGTGCGGCGCTGGGCATCCGACACACGCCTCCGTGGTGACAGGTGGGGTCCGGAAGCAGCGTGCTGGCTGTTTCCGGTTGACGGGACTGTCAGGAAGCAGACATCCCCGCGTCTTCGCATGCTATTCCCAGGATCCGGACACCCCCATGAGGGTGTGATGTGTCCGACCTGGTGAGTGGCCACTCTCACATGGGATCCGGGTCCCGGAACGATACAGAAAGCCAGTGTCAAAACTACCAGAATAGACCGTTTTAAACGGCAATTCTTGCCGACTAATTCTCGGGTGACGCTGACGCAACACATGTTTCATCGAGCGGTTACGTAACGCCCGTTAAGGTCCCGCTGCGGTGATCCCAGTTCAGTCACGTTCCGGTGACGACTGCCCGCTCCACTTCAATCCACGTCTACCTGCGCCTACGCTCCCTCTGTTCTGCACCTACGGATGCAGACCGGGGCCTGTGCACAGGGGAAGGAGACTGTCTTGCGCTACCCGCGTGGGATGAAATTCGCGGCGATGGCCGCGGTCTTGGCGATGGCGCTCACCGCCTGCGGCGGGAGCGACGACGGTGACTCGGCGAGCTCCGACTCGTCCGCGTCCGCCCAGACGCTGAAGATCGGGCTCGCTTACGACATCGGCGGGCGGGGCGACAAGTCCTTCAACGACGCCGCCGCGGCGGGCTTCGACAAGGCCGCCAAGGAGTTCAAGCTCGAGAACAAGGAGCTCGCGGCCAAGGCCGACGAGGTCGACGCCGACAAGGAGGCGCGGCTCAAGGAGCTCGCCGACGCCGGCTACAACTCGATCGTCGCCGTCGGCTTCGCGTACGCGAACGCCCTGAAGACCGTCGCGCCGGACTACCCGGACGTGAAGTTCCAGATCATCGACGACAGCAGCGTCACCGCCGACAACGTGTCCTCGTACACGTTCAAGGAGAACGAGGCCGCCTACCTCGTCGGCGCGCTCGCCGCGCTGGGCAGCAAGACCGGCACCGTCGGCTTCGTCGGTGGCGTGAACAACCCGCTGATCCAGAAGTTCGAGGCGGGCTTCAAGGCCGGTGCCACGGCCGCCAAGCCGGGCATCAAGGTGCTGTCGACCTACATCTCGCAGCCGCCGGACTTCAGTGGCTTCGCCGCGCCCGACAAGGGCAAGGTGGCCGCCACCGGTCTCTACGAGCGGGGCGCCGACGTCATCTACGCCGCCGCCGGTCTCTCGAACAACGGTGTCTTCGAGGCGGCCGCGGCCGGCAAGAAGTGGGCCATCGGTACCGACTCCGACCAGTTCCAGAGCGCCGACGCCGCGGTGAAGCCGTACATCATCGGTTCCGCGCTCAAGGGCGTCGACACCGCCGTGTACGACTTCATCAAGTCGGTCGAGGACGACAAGTTCAAGTCCGGTAACACGGTGCTGGGTCTCAAGGAGAACGGCGTCGGGTACGTCATCAACAACGAGCAGTTCAAGACGTACGCGACGCAGATCGACAAGTTCAAGGCCGACATCATCGCCGGCACGATCACGGTGCCTGACAAGCTGTGATCTCCTCCCGGCCGGTCTCACCCCCACGCGGGGGTGAGACCGGCCGGGTCATGTTTCGGCAACCCCGCACGACCCAGAACAGGAGACGGCCATCTCCGAGACGCCCGCCCCCGCCGTCGAATTGCGTGGCATCACCAAGCGCTTTCCCGGCGTCGTCGCCAACTCCGACGTCAACCTCTCGGCCAACCGCGGTGAGGTGCACGCGATCGTCGGGGAGAACGGCGCCGGCAAGTCGACGCTGATGAAGACCCTGTACGGCCTGCACAAACCCGACGAGGGCGAGATCCGGATAGACGGACAACCAATCGGATTCTCCTCCCCGTCGGACGCGATCAAGGCCGGCGTCGGCATGGTGCACCAGCACTTCATGCTGGCCGACAACCTCACCGTGCTCGAGAACATCGTGCTCGGCAGCGAGCCCACCCGGTTCGGTCTGCTCGACCGGCGGCGCGCCCGCACGAAGGTGAAAGAGCTCGCCTCGGCCTACCACCTGGACGTCGACCCGGACGCGCTGGTCGAGGAACTCGGGGTCGGCGACCGGCAGCGGGTCGAGATCCTCAAGGTCCTCTACCGCGGTGCCCGGATCCTCATCCTCGACGAGCCGACCGCCGTGCTCGTGCCGCAGGAGGTCGACGAGCTGTTCGGCAACCTGCGCGAGCTCAAGGCCGAGGGTCTGACGGTGCTGTTCATCTCCCACAAGCTCGACGAGGTGCGCGCGGTCGCCGACCGGATCACGGTCATCCGGCGCGGCACCACCGTCCGCACCGTCCTCCCGACCGACGTCACCGCCCGCGACCTGGCCCAGCTCATGGTCGGCAGCGAGCTGCCCGAGCCGGAGCTGCGCGGGTCGACGGTCACCGACCGGGTCGTGCTCGGCGTCTCGCAGCTGACCGTGCTCACCGCCGCCGGTCGGCCGGTCGTCGACGGTGTCGACCTCGCGCTGCACGCCGGCGAGGTCGTCGGCCTGGCCGGCGTCGAGGGCAACGGGCAGGCCGAGCTGGTCGAGGCGATCATGGGCATGCGCGAGTCCACCGGCCGCGTGCGGCTCGGTGAGCAGGACATCAGCGACTGGGGCACCCGCCGGCGCCGCGAGGCCGGTATCGGCTACATCCCGGAGGACCGGCACCGCCACGGGCTGCTGCTCGACGCGCCGCTCTGGGAGAACCGGATCCTCGGCCACCAGACGCAGGCGCCGAACGTCCGGGGCGCGTTCATCAACCGCAAGGGCGCCCGCGAGGACACCGAGCGCATCGTCCGCGAGTACGACGTCCGCACCCCCAGCGTCGACGTCACCGCGTCCTCGCTCTCCGGCGGCAACCAGCAGAAGCTGATCATCGGCCGGGAGATGAGCCATCAACCGCTCGCCCTGATCGCGGCCCACCCCACCCGAGGCGTCGACGTCGGCGCCCAGGCCGCGATCTGGGACGAGTTGCGCCGGGCCCGCGCGGCCGGCCTCGCCACGCTCCTGATCTCGGCCGACCTCGACGAACTGATCGGTATGTCCGACACCCTCTACGTGATCCTCCGCGGCCGCATCGTGGCCCAGGTCGACCCCCACAACGTGACCCCCGAGGAACTCGGTGCCGCGATGACCGGCGCGGGAGAAGCAGCATGACTCTCGCGTTGCGGCTGCGGCGCGTCGGCCTGATGCTCGCCGCGCCGGTGCTCGCGCTGGTGCTCGCCTCGCTGCTGGTCACCGTGCTGTTGCTGGCGCTCGGCAAGGAGCCGGGCGTCGTCCTTGACGCGATGGTGCAGTCGGGCAAGCGGCCCGCGAACATCGTCGACATCGTCAACCGGGCGACGTTCCTCTACATCGCGGCGCTCGCGGTCGCGATCGGGTTCCGGATGAACCTGTTCAACATCGGCGTCGACGGTCAGTACCGGCTGGCGGCGTTCCTCGCGGCCGCGGTCGGCGGGGCGGTCGCGCTGCCGGGGCCGTTGCACATCGGCCTGATCCTGATCGTCGGCATGGCGGTCGGCGCGGCCTGGGCCGGGATCGCGGCGATCCTCAAGGTGACCCGGGGCGTCAGCGAGGTGCTCTCCACGATCATGCTGAACGCGATCGCCACCGCGGTGATCGCGTTCCTGCTGCGTGACGGCATCCTCGGGGTGCTGTCGGACAGCGGCAACGAGGTCAGCACCAAGCCGATCCCGGAGTCGGGCTGGTTCCCCTCGCTCGACCCGATCGCCCGGCCGATCATCGAGGCGCTGAGCAGCTCCGGGATCCTCGACACCGACACCGTGAAGAGCCCGAAGCTGCCGGCCTCCAAGGAGGTCTACGGGTTCCTGCTCGTCGCGGTGCTGCTGGGCATCCTGTACGCGGTGCTCGTCGACCGCACCCGGTTCGGGTTCGACCTGCGGGCCAGCGGGAAGTCGCCGACGGCGGCGGTGGCCAGCGGTGTGAGCACCAAGAAGATGATCCTGATCAGCATGCTGCTCTCGGGCGCGGTGGCCGGCCTGATCGGCATGCCGGAGCTGCTCGAAGGCCGCGGGCACAACTACTCGTTGAACTTCCCGAGCGGGATCGGGTTCACCGGTATCGCGGTGGCGCTGCTCGGACGCAACAACCCGATCGGGATGGCGCTGGCCGCGCTGCTCTGGGGCTGGGTCGACGTCACGACCCGTTCGCTGGCGATCCTGGACCCGCCGAACGACACGTCGGACAAGGTCGCGTACATCGTCCAGGCGCTCATCGTGTTCTGCGTCGTCATCGCGTACGTGGTCGTCAACCGCTGGACCAAGGCGCAGGAAGCGCGCCAGGTCGCCCGCGAACTGGCCTCCGGCCACGACCTGTCCGCGGAGACCGCGCCGGTTCCCGCCGCGGTCGGCGCGACCACGTCGAAGAACGATGCCGACGCCGATCCGCGAACCACCGCGGGCGGTGCGGACCAGCCGGGCACCGCGGGCGGTGCGGAGCCGCCGGGCGCCGCGGACTCCGGGAGCGCACCGCCGGACGCCGGTGGGCGCCCGGACGGTGCCGGCGACGACCGTGACCAGCGGGAGGGGGAGCGATGAGCCTGATCGATGCGGGGACCGCTCCGGCGCCCGCCGAACCGGGGCGGACGTCCCGGGTGAGCCGGGTGCGGCTGTACTACGTCCTGGCCGCCGTGCTCGTCGCGTTCTTCGTGGTCCGCGCGCTGCTCGGCGCCGACGACCTCACGTCCGCCGGCGCGATCCGGGCGGCCCTTCAGCTCGCCGTGCCGATCGGCCTGGCCGGACTGGGTGGTGTCTGGACCGAGCGGGCCGGCGTCACGAACATCGGCCTCGAGGGCATGCTCATCGTCGGCACGCTGTTCGGCGCCTGGGCCGGTTACCAGTGGGGCCCCTGGACCGGCGTGCTGGCCGGCCTGATCGCCGGTGCGGTCGTCGGCGCGCTGCACGCGATCGCCACCGTCGTGTTCGCGGTCGACCAGATCGTCTCCGGTGTCGCGATCAACATCCTCGCGCTCGGCGTCGGCGGTGTGCTCGGCAAGGTGTTCTTCGAGGGCAAGGAGTCCGCCAGCGAGCGGCAGTCCCCGCCGATCCCCGACATGGGCACCTGGTCGATCCCCGGCATCGACGGTCCGCTCGGCGATCTCGAGGCCAAGCACTGGGTGATTCTGTCGGACCTCGCGGGCATCCTGCGGGGCGTGTTCGTCGGACTCTCACCCCTCACCGTGCTCGCGATCGCGCTGGTTCCGCTGAGCTGGCTCATCCTGTGGCGCACCAGCTTCGGCCTGCGTCTGCGCTCCTGCGGTGAGAACCCCACCGCGGCCGAGACGCTCGGCGTCAACGTCTACCGGACGAAGTTCCTGGCGGTCGTGATCTCGGGTGCGTTCGCCGGCCTCGGCGGCGTCTATCTGGTCACGGTCTCCAGCGGCACGTACCTCGAGGGCCAGACCGGTGGCCGCGGCTTCATCGGCCTCGCCGCGATGATCTTCGGCAACTGGACGCCCGGCGGCACGTTCGCCGGTGCGCTGCTCTTCGGCTACACCGACGCACTGCGCCTGCGCTCCGACAACTCGTCGGTGCCTGCGCTGCTCGCGTTCGCCGCGGTCGCGCTCATCTTCCTGGCCGTGCGCCAGATGTGGCGGATCTACCAGACCGACGGGCCGAGCGGGTTCGTGCGCCGGCTGGCCCCGAGCGGGGTCTGGCTCGTGGCGGTCGGCGTGTTCGCCGGGTTCGTCGCGCTCGGCGTCTCGGCCGCCGACGGCTGGGGCACCACCGGCATCGTGACGCTCGGCCTGCTGGTCGCGGGCGCGATCGGGTTCCTCGGCGCACGGCTGGGCCGGCGCGCGGAAGCCGGTCCGCTGACGCTCTACCTCCCGGCCGCGGTGGTGCTCGGCGTCCTGACGCTCACCGGGTTCGAAGTGCCGAATCAGTTCGTCGGCGTCACCCCCAACATCGCCACGCTGCTGGTGCTCGCGTTCGCCACCCAGCGATTGCGGATGCCCGCGGCCGACGGCCTGCCCTATCGCCGAGGTGAAGGATGACGCCGGACTGGGACGCGCTCCGGGCGGCGGCCACCGCCGCGATGGAGAAGGCGTACGCGCCGTACTCCAAGTTCCCGGTGGGCGTCGCCGGGCTCGTCGACGACGGGCGGATCGTCGTCGGGTGCAACGTCGAGAACGCGTCCTACGGCCTCGGGCTCTGCGCCGAGTGCGGCATGGTGTCGGCGCTGGCGGCCTCCGGTGGGGGCCGCCTGGTCGCGGTGGCGTGCGTCGACCGGTCCGGGAACCGGTTGATGCCCTGCGGGCGGTGCCGGCAGCTGCTCTGGGAATTCGGCGGCCCCGATTGCCTGCTGGACACGGTGTCGGGCGTCAAGCCGATGCGTGAGGTCCTGCCGGACGCGTTCGGGCCGGAGGATCTCGTCACCCGGTAAACGCTGTGCAGATGTGGCGCGACGCTCCTGGGCGGAAATCGGGCGACAACTCACGCGTACGATCGTGGGCCGGGTCTTGAGCAGGAGGTAGGCGTGCACTTCACGGCAGTCGATGTGATCCGGGCGAAGCGAGACGGTGCTGCCCTCACCGATGCCCAGATCGACTGGGTGGTCGACGCCTACACCCACGGCCGGGTCGCCGAGGAACAGATGGCGGCGCTCGCGATGGCGATCCTGCTGCGGGGGATGGAGCGGCGGGAGATCACCCGCTGGACCGCGGCGATGATCGACAGCGGCGAGCAGATGGACCTGAGCGCCGTCCCGCGCCCCACCGTCGACAAGCACTCCACCGGCGGCGTCGGTGACAAGATCACGCTCCCGCTGGCTCCGCTGGTGGCCGCGTGCGGTGCCGCCGTGCCGCAGCTGTCCGGGCGCGGGCTCGGCCACACCGGCGGCACGCTCGACAAGCTCGAGTCGATCCCCGGCTGGCGCGCCCGTCTCACCACCGCCGAGTACCTGGCCCAGCTCGAGAGCGTCGGCGCCGTCGTCTGCGCCGCCAACGACACGCTCGCGCCGGCCGACCGGAAGCTGTACGCGCTGCGTGACGTCACCGGCACGGTGGAGTCGATCCCGCTGATCGCCTCGTCGATCATGAGCAAGAAACTCGCCGAAGGGGCGTCGGCGCTCGTACTCGACGTCAAGGTGGGTACCGGTGCCTTCATGAAGACCGAAGCGCAGGCCCGGGAGCTGGCCGAGACCATGGTCGCGATCGGCACCGACCGGGGCGTGCGCACCGTCGCGCTGCTCACCGCGATGGACACGCCGCTCGGCTACGCGGTCGGGAACGCCGTGGAGGTCGAGGAGAGCGTCGCGGTGCTGGCCGGTGGAGGCCCGGCCGACGTCGTCGAGCTGACGATCGCGCTGGCCCGCGAGATGGTGTCGGCGGCGGGGCTGGACGTCGATCCGGCCGATGTGCTCGCGTCCGGG
Organism: Cryptosporangium arvum DSM 44712; assembly: GCF_000585375.1. Lineage (NCBI taxonomy): Bacteria > Bacillati > Actinomycetota > Actinomycetes > Cryptosporangiales > Cryptosporangiaceae > Cryptosporangium > Cryptosporangium arvum. Next base: position 8,478,916 of record NZ_KK073874.1, on the reverse strand, counting down.
AAGGCGATGGACACGTGGCGCGCGATGATCAGCGCCCAGGGCGGCGATCCGTCCGCGCCGCTGCCGGCCGCGCCGGTCACCGAGGTCGTGCGGGCCGAGCAGTCCGGTGTCGTCACGCGGCTGGACGCGTTCGCGATCGGTGTCGCGGCCTGGCGGCTGGGGGCCGGGCGCGCGCGCAAGGAGGACGCGGTCTCGGCGTCGGCGGGCATCCTGCTGCACCGCCGGGAAGGTGACCCGGTCGCCGCGGGCGACCCGATCCTCGAACTGCGCACCGAGGACGCCGACCGCGTTCCGTCCGCGCTCGACGCGCTCTCCGGCGGCGTCGTCGTGGGTCCGGCCGGTTCGGCCGTGACCGGCGGACCGCTCGTACTCGGCCGGATCGGCGGCTGATCGTGCCCCCGTGCCGCCCCGGACGGGGGTGACCATGGCGAACGATCCCGACCCGGAGGCCGGGGTGGTGACCCCACCCGATCTGGCCCCGAGCGCCGCGCCTCGCCGCGGCAAAACCCCGAGCGCTCCGGCCACCGCGGCCCCGGCCCCGGCCACCGCGGCTCCGGCCACTGGTGCCTCGGCCGTGGGCGCTTCGGCCGCGGGTGCTCCGGGTGCTTCGGCCGCGGGTGCTCCGGCTGCTGCGGCTCCGGCCGGGAAGGGCTCTAGCGGCACGGCTTCGGCCGGTGTGCGTACCGCTCCGCCGGTCGCGGCGCCGTTGCGTGCCGACGGTGGCGGCGGGCCGTCGCGGGCGGGGCGGCGGGCCGGGGCCGAGCCGGACGAGCCCGCACCGGGCGAGGAGACCCCGGCGCCCGACCCGGTGATGATCCGCAACGGCACGCTGGCCGACCTGGAAGAGCTCGGCTTCCCGCCACCACCGGACGGCTATCCGCTGGTCTGGGAGCCCGGCGACGCGGTCGCGCTACGCCCGACGGTGGAGATCCTCGGCCGGTGCGCCGTGCTCAACGCGGTGCTCGCCGGCGTCTTCGGTGCCCCGTCCGAGCTCACCTGCGGCTGGCTGGAGCGCAACGGCCTGGTCGACGCCGTCACCGAGCCGGAGTGGGCGTTCCTGTCCGAGCGCAAGGGCTCCGGCGACCTGTACGGGCTGCACGTCGAGGCGCTCTGGGCGTTCGCGTGGGTGCTCGGAGTGGGCGAGGACCTCGACCCGGGCCGCTACTGCGGCGAAGGCCTCGCCGCCTGGCTGCCCGACCTCGGCTCCGGCGAGCCGTTCGCGGACTGGCAGCAGCGGGCCGGCGTGCACCCGCGCCCGGCCGCGGAGGTGGCGGCGCTGCTCGACCTCCACTACTGCCTCGACTGGGGTCACGTCCAAGCGTTGATGAACGACGAGCCACCACCCGGGGTGACGCTACCGTACGTGATCGGCCAGCGACGCTGGGCTCTGGAATGGGCGGTCACCTTCCGCGGGCCGTACCATCAGGGCCCGCCGCGCTGGGATGAGGTTGATCTCGCCAGTTGAAAAACCCTCCGAAGCGTGACCATGCCTCTCTAGAGTGGCAAAGCGGCGCGGGATGCTCCCGGGACCTCCGTGCCGGAAGTTGACGGAGGGATTCGACCGTGACGGAGCGCCACGCGTTCCTGGCTTTACTCGCCGCCACCACGCTCCTGCTGGGCGCCTGTGGTGACCGTTCCGCCGCCGACAGCGAGAGCACCGCGTCGCCGACCGGCAACGACGACACGCTGAGCTCCAGCCTGGTGGCCTACGACGGGCTGCCGATCGGTGGCCGGTTCCTCGACGCCGACGACGGCGCGCTGGTCCGGGCCCACTGCGGCGCGGACAGCTGCTCCTACCAGCTACTTCGGACCTCCGACGGAGGTCGGAGCTGGGTGGCGTCCACAGTGCCGGGTGACCCGGTGACGAGCACGCCGCTCGACGACGCGTACGCCGTGGTGCTTCCGGGCGGGCAGGTCGTCACCGAGATCCAGGTCGACGCCGACCGCCCGGCCCGACTCACCACCGACGGCAAGACTTGGCCGGCGCACAGCGCGCAGCCGCTCGGCGTCACGAAGGTGGTGCCGGCCAACTCGGCGCTCGTCGGCTGGTGCTCTCAGGACGTCGACTGCGCCGAACCGTTCCTCCGGGTGATCGGCCCCAACGGTTCCTCGAAGTCGTTCGGCCCGCCGCCGCCCCAGCTCACCGAGACGATCAGCGCCACGCGCGTGGCCGAGGGCTCGCTCTGGATCCAGGGTCGCGACGGCGTCGGGCGCATCGTGCTGGCGGTGAGCCGCAACGAGGGCCGGAACTGGACGGTCAACCGGGTGCCCGCGCCGTCGGCGTCCTCGGTCGACCTCGCGGGCGCCGGTGAGGTGGCGTGGGCGCTCTCACTCGCCGACCCCGACGTCTCCGGGGGCACCGGGGGCACGGCGCCGTCCGAGAACACCCGCCGCACCCGCCAGTCGTTGCTCCACAGCACGAACTCCGGGAGTTCGTTCGACAGCGTCAAGCTGCCGGAGGAGTACCGCGTCAACACCGGCAGCGGCGTCGCGGTCACCGACTCCGGCGACGCGGTGATCGCGTCCGAGGGCCGGGTCGCCGTGGTGTCGCCCGGCGGCGAGCTGACGCCGGTCACCCAGGTGAGCGGCGCCGTCTACGACCTGGGAGCCCGGGTGCTCGTCTACGGGCCCAAGGGCAGCTGGGTGAGCGCCGACGGCAAGACCTGGTCACCGCTGCCCAAGGCCTAGCTCCACGGGGGAAGTTCCACCGAGCCGGTGATCGTCAGGGACGGTGCGGCCAGGCCGACGCGGCCGAACAGCCAGGCCAGGATCGCCTCGTCCGGGCCGTCGATCGACGCGACGACCTCGCCGGAGCCGAACCGGCTCGGCCCCACCTGCACGGCCGTGCCGGGCGCCAGCCGGTTCGGCAGCTTCGCCAGCTCGTGCGGCAGGTGGCAGGAGACGAACTCCTCCGGCCACGACTCGATCGTGTAGACGTCGAGGCCCAAGTCGACATGGTGGATCTCGACCTCGCGCCAGCGGCCCCACGCGCACCGGGACGCCGGGAACGAGCCGCTCGGGAACTGCACCTGACGGCCCCAGGTGGGCGTGGTCATCCGGGCGAACGCGTGCACGATCGCGATGTTCGTCGAGTAGACCTCGTCGGCCAGCTCGTCCGCGCTGCTGCGGGCACCGAGCTCGATCTCGGCCTCCCGGCCGGCCGGGCCACCCGGGTAGGCCTGGGCCGGCCGCTGGGTCAGCACGCCGTCGACGAGCCGGATCATCGCCTCGGCGCTGCGCGCCAGATGGGCGATGACGTGTCCCCTGGTCCAGCCGGGGAGCACCGAAGGCTCCCGGATCTCGGCGTCGGTGAGCGTGCTGACCGTGTTGGCGAGCCGATCCTGAGCCAGGGGGACGTTCGCGACGGCGGCGGGGAGATCGTACGTCGACGTTGTCACCCGGCACATCCTGCCCTGGGCGGGACTCTCCGTGCAGGACCGTTAACCCGATTCGCGCCGAACGGTCGAACTCCTGGGTCGACTGACGAGCCGACCCAGGAGTTCATGCCCCTATTTGGAGGCCAGAACCGATTTCTCCGGAGTGGACACCGGCTCCGGCGCCGAGGGGGCCTCCTTGAGGCCGAACCGGTCGTACACCCGCTTCAGCGGACGCGGTGCCCACCAGTTCGCCCGGCCGAGCAGCGTCATCGTGGCCGGCACCAGCAGGCAGCGGACGATCGTCGCGTCGACGAGCACCGCCACCACCAGCCCGAAGCCGATCTGCTCGACGGTGCCGATGTCACCCAGCACGAAGCAGGAGAACACGATCACCATCGCGATCGCCGCCGACGTGATGATCCGCCCGGTGCGCTGCAGTCCCGTCCGCACCGCCGCGTCGTTCGACAGCCCCTTGTCGTACTCCTCTTTCACCCGGGCCAGGAGGAACGTCTCGTAGTCCATCGAGAGCCCGAACGCGAACACGAAGATCACCATCAGCACGGCGGGGTCGAGACCGGGGTTGACCAGCAGGTCCAGCGGACCGGCGCCCCATCCCCACTTGAACGCCGCGACCATCGCGCCGAACGTCGCGCCCATCGAGACCAGGTTCATCAGCAGCGCCTTGATCGGCACGACCACCGAACCGGTCATCAGGAACAGGAGCACGAACATCGCGATCGCGATGACGCCGGCGGCGAGCGGCAGGTCCCGCTTGTAGAGCGTCAGTTCGTCGTGGAAGAACGCGGCCTGGCCGGTCACCCAGGACTCGCCGCCGTCCGGGCGGTCGGCACGCAACCGTTCGACGAGTTCGCGCGCCTCGGAGCCGTTGGCGTCGCCCCTGACGTCGATCGCGACCACCGACGTGCCCGGTCGCACCTGCTCGGCGGCGCCGATCCGACGGACCTCGGGGTCGTCGGTGAAGCCCGCGGCCCACCGGTCGAGGTCGGCGGCGTCCGTCCGCGCCACCACCGAGATCGCCGGCGCCTCCTGGCGACCGAACCGGTTGTCCAGCGTGTCCAGCACCCGGCGCGACTCGATCGACGTCGGGATCTCGCCGATCCCCGGCGAACTGATCGTCGTGGACAGCACCGGGACCGCGGCGACGAGCAGCACCGCGAGCGAGCCGAGGAGCACCACGACCGGACGCCGCTGAACACCGCGGGCGATCCCGGCGAACAGCCCTCGGTTCGGGTCCACGTGACGCGCCTTCCGGAACCGCTTGGTCCCCGCCGGCGTGATCCGGCGGCCGACCAGGCGCAGGAGCGCCGGGATCAGCGTGACCGCGGTGAGCATCGTGACCAGCGCGATCGAGATACCGGCCGCACCGATGGCCTGCAGGAACGGCATCTGGACGACGACCAGCCCGGCGAACGACGCCACGACCGTGAGCGCGGAGAACGCGACCGTCCGCCCGGAGGTCGCTCCGGCGCGGCGCACGGCCTCCTCGCGCAGCGCGAGCGGGAGGATCGGTTTGCCGACCCGCACCTTCTTCGGCATCAGCTCCGGGCCGGCCGCGGCCACCAGGACGGCCAGCTCCTCGCGGTAGCGGGAGACGACGAGCAGCCCGTAGTCGATCGAGAGCCCGAGCCCGAGCAGCGTGACGACGGTGACCGTGTCGCTGCCCAACCCGACGAACTTCGAGAAGCCCCATAGCGTCACCATCGCGGTCGCCACCGACGCGACCGCGCCGAGCACCGGCAGCCCGGCGGCGATGAACCCGCCGAACACGAGCACCATGAACAGCAGGGTCAGCGGCAGCGAGACCATCTCGGCCGTCGACAGGTCGTTCTGCACCGCGCCGTTGATCTCACGGCCCAGCAGTTGGTCGCCGCCGAGCTCGATCTTCGCGCCCGGGAGATCGATCGCGTCGAGCCGCTTCTGCGCCGCCTCCACCGAGCTGTCCTCGACGTCGTCGGCGAGGTCTTTCTCGTAGTGGACGACGATCATCAGCGCGCGCTTGTCCTGGGACACCAGCGCGGGCCCGGCCGAGTACGGGGTGTCGACCCCGACCACGCCGGCCTCGCTCCGCAGGTCGGCCGCGGCGGCGTCGACAGCGGTTCTGGTCGCCGCGGCGTCCGGGTCGACGCGGTCGATCACCGCGATGACCGAACCGCCCTCGGTCTGAGCGGCATCGAGGACGTCGTCACCGGTGACCGACTCGAACTTCACGTCGTTCGACTTCTTGTCCAGGGAATCGAACACCGGGCCGCTGGCGAAGACACCACCGGCGATCGCCACGACCCACACGGCCACCACTAGCAAGCGGTGCCGGAAACAGAATCGGCTCAATCGACCGAACATCTGTGTACCCCTCCGTGCGCCCGCACCCCCGTCGGGCGCGATGACGGGGCTCACCTTCTCCGAGTAGGCCTGGCATCGGCATCAGGTACCGCCCCTGATTCGCCCCTGGGGCGACCCCTAATACCTAGGTATCGGCGGGGTGAACTCCTACGGTGTGTTGCGCAACAAACCCACAACGACATCGTTGCTGGTCAATGCGATGAAAATCCCGATGTCGGACTGGGATAGCCTCTGCGGGCATGAGTGATCCGTTGGCCTACCCCGACATCGTTCGGGCCCCGAAGGTTCTGCTGCACGATCACCTCGACGGCGGGCTCCGGCCACGCACCGTCGTCGAGCTGGCCGCCGAGACCGGGTACCGCGACCTGCCCACCACCGACGTCGACGAGCTCGGCGAGTGGTTCCGCGTGCAGGCCGACTCCGGCTCCCTGGTGCGGTACCTGGAGACTTTCCGTCACACCGTCGGCGTCATGCAGACGAAGGACGCGCTGACCCGCGTCGCCGCCGAGTGCGCCTACGACCTCGCGCTCGACGGCGTGGTCTACGCCGAGGTGCGCTTCGCGCCGGAGCTGCACATCGAGCAGGGGCTCGCGCTCACCGAGGTCGTCGACAGCGTCCTGCACGGTTTCGAGGCCGGTGCCGCCGAGGCCGCGGCCGAGGGGCACTCGATCCGGATGGGCACGCTGCTCACCGCGATGCGTCACGCCGCGCGCTCGCGCGAGATCGCGGAGCTGGCCGTGGCCTACCGGGACGCCGGCGTCGCCGGGTTCGACATCGCGGGCGCCGAGGCCGGGTTCCCGCCCACCCGCCACCTGGACGCGTTCCAGTACATCAAGCGTGAGAACGGGCACTTCACGATCCACGCCGGTGAGGCGTTCGGCCTGCCGAGCATCTGGGAGGCGCTGCAGTGGTGCGGTGCCGACCGGCTGGGGCACGGCGTGCGGATCGTGGACGACATCGAGCCGGGCGATTCGGAGCCGAGCGAAGCCCGGCTGGGACGGCTGGCGGCGTACGTGCGCGACAAGCGCATCCCGCTGGAGATGTGCCCGTCGTCGAACGTGCAGACGGGTGCGGCGGCGTCCATCGCCGAGCACCCGATCGGGCTCCTGCGTGACCTGCGGTTCCGGGTCACGGTCAACACCGACAACCGCTTGATGAGCGGCACGTCGATGTCGAAGGAGTTCGCGCTGCTGTCGGAGGCGTTCGGTTACGGCTGGGCGGACCTGCGCTGGTTCACGGTCAACGCGATGAAGAGCGCGTTCCTGCCGTTCGACGAGCGGCTGCGGCTGATCGAGGACGTCATCAAACCCGGCTACGAGCGGCTGCTCTCCGCATGACCGCTCCGGCGGGGGTGGCCCGCCGGCCCGCGGTGCGGGCGTTCGGCACGGCCCTGTGGCTGACGGTGGCCGGGCTGGTGGCGTGGCTGCTGGTCCGGGCCGCCGGCTACGACCACCGGACGCCGTTCGCGCAGCTGGTCTCGTTCACGCCGTACGTCGCCGCGGTCTCGCTCGTGCCGCTGGTGGCCGCGCTCGTCACCCGGCGCTGGCGTGCCGCGGTGGTGGCCGGTGTCGTCGTGGCGGTGTTCGGCGCGTTCGTGGTGCCGCGGGCGATCCCGTCGGGCGCGCCGTCCGACGGTGATCGGCTGCGGGTGATGGCGTTCAACACGAAGATCGGGGCCGGCTCGGTGCCCGAACTGGCTGCGCTGATCCGGCGGGAGAAGCCGGACGTGCTGACCGTGCAGGAGCTGACGCCGGAGTGGGCGGCCGAGTTCGCGGCGCTGCGGCTGTTCCCGTACTCGGCGCTGCGGGCGCTGCCCGGCGCGTCCGGCACCGGGATTTGGGCGCGCTACCCGCTCACCGACAACCGCACCGTCGACCCGAAGTCGGGGTTCGACCAGACGGCCGCGCAGCTGCGGGTCTCCGACGGCCGGGTGTACGAGGTGGTGAGCGCGCACCCGCGCCCGCCGATCTTCCAGGCCGCCGAGTTCGGGTCGCCCGCACGCTGGGTCAGGGACCTCTCGCGGCTGCCGTCGGCGTCGAAGGTCGGCCCGGTGCGGGTGATGGCCGGCGACTTCAACGCCTCGCTCGACCATTCGCCGTTCCGCACGCTCGTCGACACCGGCTACGTGGACGCGGCGGCCCAGGTCGGTAAGGGGCTCGTACCGACCTGGCCGATGAACGGGACCAAAGCGCCACCGGTGACGCTCGACCACGTGCTCGTCGACTCCCGCGCCGACGCGTCCCGGTTCGACGCCTACACGATCGCGGGTTCCGACCACCGCGCGATCGTCGCCGACCTCGTCATCCGGTGAGGGTCGTCCGCTGACGGTCACTCGCCCGGGATCATGAACCAGGCGATCAGGTAGATCAGGAACTGCGGGCCGGGAAGCAGGCACGACAGCACGAAGAGCAGGCGGACGGTGTTCGCGGAGAGACCGAAGCGTCGGCCGATGGCCGCACAGACACCGGCGATCCACCGGTCGTTGCGCGGGCGGGCGAGGCGACGGCCGTAGGACACCGAGGACATCGGGAGCACCTTTCGTTTGCTCGACTGGGTCGATATCAACGGTGCGCCCCGATCCGCGTCGCCACCATCGGGACTCGCCCTGACCTCTCGTCTCAGGGTTACTGCTCGAAGATGCCGAACACGTTGCCGGCCGGATCGCGGAACCGGGCGGTGACCTCCGGCGGCTCGCCTCCCACCGGTTGGATCAGCTCGCCGCCGTGCTGCACCAGCGACGTGATCGTCTTCTCGACGTCGTCGACCATGATGTAGATCAGCAGGCCGGGCTCGGAGGCCGGTGGCCGGCCGGTCACCCAGACGCCGCTCACCTCGCCCACCGCGTCGTCGAAGGCCAGCGCGCCGTCACCACGCCGACGTAGCGCCCACCCGAACACCCGGCTGTAGAAGTCGGCGGACTGACGCACGTCGACGGCCGGGATCTCGAGATAGGCGAGCTTGCCGTTGGCCAAAGTGGGCATCGCTGCTCCGTAACCGTCGTTTTCGGACCCGACACCCGTAAGTGTGCCCTTTTACCACGTGGTGTCGCCCGTGAGTCCCATGAAGCGCCGTGAAATCCCTGGCTCCTCGGCTGACTCACGTACGGAATGGAGCTTCGGCTCACATGTCGTCGCGTCGAAAGTGAACCATGGTGCCCGGAGCGGCCTGCGCGGCCAGCCAGAGATCGTCCGGATGGACGACGCCGATCACCGGATACCCGCCGGTGACCGGGTGATCGGCGAGGAACAGCACCGGGCCGGACGGCGGCACCTGCAGCGCACCGGCGACCATGCCCTCGCTCGGGAGTTCGCCGGTGATCGCGCGGTCCAGCGCCGGTCCGTCGAGCCGGGCGCCGACCCGGTCGCTCTCGGACGTGACGGTCCATGGCGCCGAGTAGAGCGCCTCGACGGCGTCCGCGGTGAACCAGCTCTCCCGGGGGCCGGGAACCACCCGCAACGCCGGCTCGACGACGATCTCCGGCTCGACGACGCTCCGGGCCGCGAACCCGGCTCGGACGGCGTCCAGGTCGAGTTCCGCGGCCGCGGACCACGGACCCACCGGGGCCGGGCCCCGGATCGGAACCTGGTGGCCGATCGGGAGCGTGTCGCCGTCGCGGAGGCGGGGCGGGCCGAGACCGGAGAGGATGTCGGTGCTGCGGCTGCCGAGCACTTCCTCGGCGGCGAGGCCGCCCGCGACGGCCAGGTAGGCGCGTACCCCCGTGCTCGCGGCGTCCACCCGGAGCTCCGCGCCGGCCGGCACTCCCACCGCGGCCGCGTGCGCGGCCGGAACTCCGTCCACGGTGAGCGGGCACCGGGCTCCGGTCAGCGCCACCACGGCGTCGGTGGAGAAGGCGGCCACCAGACCGCCGAGCGTGATCTCCAGCGCCGCCGCCGACACGGTGTTGCCGACGAGGGTGTTCGCCCGTGCGAGCGCGGGCACGTCGAGCGCACCCGACCGGGGGACACCGAGGTGTGCCCAGCCGACCCGGCCCAGATCCTGGACGGTGGTCAGCGGCCCGGCCGCGCGAACGCTCAGCACGGCACGAACCGCACGCGGTCACCGGGGGTGAGCAGCGCGGGCGGGTCGGTGGCGAGGTCCCACAGCGTCCGCTCGGTGTGCCCGATCAACTGCCAGCCGCCCGGTGACGGCCGCGGGTACACGCCGGTGAACTCCCCGGCCAACCCCACCGCACCGGTCGGCACCCGGGTCCGCGGTGAGCTCCGGCGCGGAACGTGCAGCTCACTCGGCAAACCGGTCAAATATCCAAAACCGGGCGCGAACCCGGTGAACGCGACCGTATAGACCACACCCGAGTGCCGGGCCACGACGTCACCGGGCGTGAGATCGGCGTAGGCGGCCACATCGTCGAGATCGGGTCCGTCGTAGTGGACGGGGATTTCCACCTCGCGTCCGGCCCGCTCAGCGGCTTCCGCCGGACGCCAGGACCCGGCCCAGCCCAGATCGGGCCGGGTTCCCGGGCGGAACCGCACCAGCACGGTCCGTGCGCCCGGCACCACGTCCTCGACGCCGGGCAACGCCCTCCGCACGATCTCCGCGCGGAGGGCCGCCGGATCGTCCGCGTCGATCAGCTCCGCGTCCCGGCCCATCCGGCTCATGCTGGGGTCAGTCGTGCCACTCGACCGACGACGAGATCCGACCGATGACGCTGCGCCAGGCCAGCGCGGCCTGCTCGGCGCCGATGCGGCGGAGCTTCCGGCGGCCGAAGAAGCCCTTCGCGCGCAAGGCCTCGTCCAGGTCGTCGAGCGGGGAGCCGGGCGAGAGGCTGGCGTCGACCTCGGTCAGGTCGAGCGCGTAGGCCAGGTCGCGGGCGAGCTCGCCGGCCCCGACGATGAGGTCGCCCTCCCAGACGTCGCGGCCGCCACGCAGGTTCTCGACGACCAGGTCGAGCTCGTAGCGGTCCTCGTCGTCGGGGACGACCAGGTCGGGGGTGATGGTCTCGACCAGTTCGGACCAGGTGTCGCCGCCGAGTAGGTCGTGGACGGCCGGCGATTTCACGAACGCGACGAGCGAGGCGGCGTCGCGGAAGAGGTGCAGCTTGCCGTCGGTGGCGAGGAAGACGGCTTCCTCTTCGCCGGCGGCGAGGCGGCCCCGGCCGGTCTCCGGCTCGTCGACGTCCTCGTCCTCGGGTTCGTCGTCCGAGTCGTCCTCGTACTCGCGGTTGAAGCGCTCGGCGAGCGCCTCGTCGCTGTACTTCTGGGCCCGGCTCCGCGTGGACCGCTTCGAGTCGTCCCCGTCGCTGTCCTCGTCGTCCTCGTCCGCGTCGGCCGTTTCGTCGGCCTCTGCGTCGGCCTTCGTGTCGGCCTTCGTGTCGGCCTTCGTGTCGGCCTCGGTCGGGCGAGTCTCGTCGTCCTCGTCGTCCGCGGTGACGGTCTCGAGCGCCTCGGGCTCGTCGTCGTCCTCGACGGGCTCGTCCTCGACGATCTCTTCTTCGACCACGCGGTACTGACGCAGCGTCAGGCCGACGCCGCCGCGCGGCAGCGCGATCTCGACCGGATCGATACCGAGCTCAGCCCAGTACTCGACCACGCGCTCCGAGCGTTCGCCGTCCTCGACCTCGTCGGAGGAGTCCTCCTCGGCGGACTCGGCATCGTCGGACAGCTCGTCCTCGAGCGGCTCGACGTCTTCCGGGTGCCTGCCCGCCACAGCTCCTCCTGGGTAAGGACGTTTCGTCGCGTCTACCTTAGGGCTGTCCCGCATCGGAGTGGCGGGCGCCACCCCCGCGACTCACCCGTTGCCGTTGTCGACGTCGAGCTTGGGCCGGTCGTCGTCCCACCAGGCCGTGATCTGGGTGGTCTTCGCGGCCGACTCGAACGAGACGCTAAGTCTCGTGTCACTTTCTTGCTTAACCGCGTACTTGTAACCAGATTCAGCCAGGATGTCGATGACGAGTACTTTGTCGGCATTCCACTGAAGCTTGGCCCAGCCGCCGTCCGTCGGCACCGTGCTCGTGTAGTTGACCAGCCCGTCGGCGTCCTCCCACCGCTGCGGCACCGGCGCGGGGTCGTTGCTGGTCTCGACGGTGGGTGACGGACTCCGTGTCACGCCTGCAGCCGGCGGCGGCCTGGTCGCTCTCGGTGACGCACTTTTTAAATCCGATACCGAGAGTAGTTTCGACCGATCTGGGACGGCTGCATAAAGGACGAGTCGAACGCCAAACCACGAAACGGTCACGGCTAAGGCGGTGGTACCGAGCCACAGCAAGGTGAGCCGTACCGCACGAGGCATACCGTCCATCCTTTCATCCGGCTACCGTGCCGGACATGCCGACCGTGTTGCTCGTCGAGGACGACCCCACGATCCGTAGTGCCCTTGTACGTTCTCTGTCAAAGGCGGGCCACGTGGTCCGTGCTGTGGGAACCGCGCTGGACGCACTGCGGGAAGTCACCTCTGCGCGTCCCGACGTAGTAATCCTCGACCTAGGACTACCCGATTTGGACGGAGCAGACGCTTTGCGCATGTTGCGTGGCGTTTGTGATGTTCCCGTGGTGGTTGCTACCGCCCGTGACAACGAGCGGGAAATTGTTCGCCTGCTGAACTCCGGCGCCGACGACTACCTCGTCAAGCCGTTCTCGTTCGAGCACCTCACCGCGCGGATGACCGCGGTGCTCCGGCGCAGCAGCCCGGGCGAGGTGCGGCGTGACCCCACGCTCACCGTCGGTGGCCTCCGGATCGACCTGAACCGCCGCGAAGCCGTGCTCGACGGCGCCCCGCTCGACCTCGCGCGGCGCGAGTTCGACCTGCTCGCCTACCTCGCGGCCCGGCCCGGCACGGTGGTGAGCCGCCGCGAGCTCGTCGAGGCCGTGTGGCGCCAGCCCGCGGTCGGAGGTGACCAGACGATCGATGTCCACCTGTCCTGGTTACGCCGCAAGCTAGGAGAGACCGCGGCTGCTCCGCGGTACCTCCGGACGGTTCGTGGGGTAGGTGTGAAGCTCGTGGATCCCACCACATGAGGTCGGGTCACCGATGAGGCGTGCTCTGGCGCTGGTTGCGCTCGCGACGACGGCGATGGTCTCGCTCGCCTTCGTCGTGCCGTTGTTGCTCGTCGTGCACCAGATCGCGCGCGAACGGGCTCTCGGCGACGCGCAGCGTCAGGCGAACCAGGCCGTCTCCCTGCTGGCCGCGACGAACGACGTCAAGGTCATCGAAGACGCGATCAGCACGATCCCGGCCTGGAACTCCGACGGCCTGGCGATCTACCTGCCCGACGGGCAGACCCCGGTGATCGGCACCACGCGCGCGAAACCCACCGACATCAAGACGGTCCGCGCCAGCGAGGACAAGTCGATCACCTCCGACGTCGACGGCGGGGTCGTCTACCTGCAGCCGACGAAGATCTCGACCGGCCAGGTCGCGGTCATCGAGGTCTTCGTCCCCTCGGACGCCCTGTCCCGGGGCGTCGCCGGCGCGTCCGCGGCGCTTCTCGCGGTGGCGTTGGGGCTGGTCATCGGGTCGGTGGTCGTCGCGGACCGGCTGGCCGCGAAAGTCGTCGGCGCGACCCGCAACCTCGCGGCCGTCGCGCGCGCGTTCGGCGACGGCAACCTGGAAGCCCGGGTGGAGCCCTCCGGCCCGCGTGAGCTGTCCGAAGCGGGCGCCTCGTTCAACACCATGGCCGACCGTGTCGTCGCGACCCTCGACGCCGAGCGCGAACTGGCCGCCGACCTCTCGCACCGCCTCCGCACCCCGCTGACCGCGCTGCGGCTGGACGCCGAGGCGCTCGACGACGGCGTGGACGCCGCCCGCATCCGCGACGCCGTCGCGACGCTCGAGCGCGAGGTCGACGTCATCATCCAGACCGCGCGCCGCCCGCTCTCCGAGCGCGGCCCGGAATGGTGCGACCTGGCCGAGGTCGTCTCCGAGCGGGTCGAGTTCTGGGGCGCGCTCGCCGAGGACGAACACCGCGACTGCCGGTTGGCCGGCGTCGGGCGGCGGGTCCCGGTCTCGGTCTCCCGCACCGAACTGGTCTCGTGCGTCGACGTCCTGCTGGGCAACGTGTTCCGGCACACCGCGCCGGGGGTGGCGTTCGCGGTGAGCGTGCTCGTGCTGCGCGGTCCGGTGGCCGCGCTCGTCATCGAGGACGCGGGCACCGGCATCCGGCACCCCCGGATGGCCGTGCGGCGCGGGAACAGCGGCGGCGGCTCGACCGGGCTCGGGCTCGACATCGTTCGAAAGGTCGCGGAGACCGCGGGCGGCTCGATTCGAATCGACACGAGTCCGATGGGCGGCGCACGAATTCGGGTCGATCTCGCAATGCTCGATCCGGCGGTCTTCCGGAACATGGCGCGGGGCGGCGGCGAACCGATGCCGGAACGTGATGATTCCGATCGGGCGTGGCCTGATGTGCCTCGTGGTGCTGGTGATTACCGGCCCCTGCATCGCGCTGTCGGCGCATTGCGCGCCATACGCAAGACGCGGGTTAACTCGCGTTCAGACAGACCTTAACGAAACCTCAAGGGACTTCCCGGCGATCAATCCGCCAACGTAACGTTTCACTTGTCAGACACCATGCGAACCGACGCCGACCCCCCGGGCGCCGGACGCAGCTGAAGCGCGGTGGAGCAGAGCAGGCTCAAGCCCTCTGCCCCACCGCGTAAGGCTTTTTTGGGGGGCGGCCCGTTCAGGACGACGCTGCCGCGCGGGCGCGAACCCTTGAGTATCACCTATACGCGGCGGATTCGCGCCCGCGCGGCAGCGCCGCCCTGAACGGGCTCCAGGTTAGGGCGCCTCGCGCTTCGCGCTTTGGATATCGGCTCGGGCTTCGCCCTTGCTTCTGAGGCGAATGTTTTTCGCATTTGCCGTGCCAATTTGGGCGGACGTTCGGATGGTGGGGAAGTCAGGTATTCGGGGGGCTTCCGGCTTCGGGATGCACGTGCAGACGACTGTGCGGTGCGGGTTCACTCAGTGGAAGCGTGCGCATACGCGGTGACCACTCAGTGAAACGGCGCATTCTTATCTCCGGAGGCCGCGTGGGGCGACGGAATCCCAATGTCCATCGCCGTCGCGCGCAGGAAACCGATACCGGTCAGCATGGTGGACGCGGCCCTGTGGGGAGCGCGCGCGTCAGATGCCGACCGGGTGCCAGACCGTCTTCGTTTCGGTGAAAATGGTCAGGCGGGAGATCGCCGGGTCGGCGGTCCAGTCCTCCGCCGGGTCCGGCCGGCGCACGCGCTTGAGGGTGCCCGCGGCCAGGCCCTCCCACTCCGCGGCCTGCTCGGGGGACGCCCCGGCCAGGTCGAGGCCACGCACCTCCTCGTGCGCCGCCAGCCACGAGCCCAGCTCGGCCGCTTCACCGGTCAGCACGTTCACCACGCCGCCGGGCAGGTCGGACGTGGCCAGCACCTCCGCGAGCGTGATCGCCGCGACCGGGTCGGTGGCCACGACCACGCACGTGTTGCCGGTCGTGATCACCGGCGCGATGACGCTCACCAGCCCGAGCAGCGGCGAGCCGCCCGGTGCGAACACCCCGACCACGCCGGTCGGCTCCGGCGTCGACAGGTTCAGGTACGGGCCGGAAACGGGGTTCGTCGCGCCGACGACCTGGGCGTACTTGTCGGCCCAGCCGGCGTAGAAGACCCAGCGGTCGATCGCGGCGTCCACGTCGGCGCCGAACTCCGACCGGCGCGCCTCGAGCATCTCCGCGGCCCGGTAGAGGATCTGGCCGCGGTTGTAACCCGTCCGGGCCGCCCACCCGGGCGAAGCCTTGGAAGCCGCGACGACCGCGTCACGCACGTCCTTCCGGGATGCGCGCGCCACGTTCGCCACGAACGCTCCTCCTGAGTCGGTCACCGGGTACGTGCGCCCGGACTCGCTCCGGGGGAACGCGCCCCCGATGTACAGCTTGTAGGTCTTGCGGACCGAGAGCCGGCTCATCGGACGTAGGCCTCCAAGCCGTGGCGGCCGCCCTCGCGGCCGTAACCGGACTCCTTGTACCCGCCGAACGGCGACGCCGGGTCGAACTGGTTGAACGTGTTGGCCCAGACCACGCCCGCGCGCAGCTTCTCGGCCATCCAGAGGATCCGCGAGCCCTTCTCCGTCCAGATACCGGCGGACAGGCCGTACGGCGTGTTGTTGGCCTTCTCGACGGCCTCCGCGGGCGTCCGGAACGTCAGCACCGACAGCACCGGCCCGAAGATCTCCTCCTGGGCGATGCGGTGCGCCTGCGAGACGCCGGTGAACAGCGTCGGCACGAACCAGAACCCGCGCGACGGCAGTTCGCACGGCGGGGACCAGCGCTCCGCGCCCTCTTCCTCACCGGCCGCGGACAGCTCCCGGATCTTCGCGAGCTGCTCGGCCGAGTTGATCGCGCCCACGTCGGTGTTCTTGTCCAGCGGATCGCCGACGCGCAGCGTCGCCATCCGCCGGCGCAGAGCGGTGAGCACCTCGTCGGCCACCGACTCCTGGACGAGCAGCCGGGACCCGGCGCAGCACACGTGCCCCTGGTTGAAGAAGATCCCGTCGACGATGCCCTCGACCGCCTGGTCCACCGGGGCGTCGTCGAACACGATGTTCGCGGCCTTGCCGCCGAGCTCCAGCGTGAGCCGTTTGCCCGAGCCGGCCACCGCGCGGGCGATCTCCCGGCCGACGTCGGTCGAGCCGGTGAACGCCACCTTGTCGATCCCCGGGTGCGCGACGAGCGCGCGCCCCGTCTCGCCCGCGCCGGTCACGATGTTGACGACGCCGGGCGGCAGCTCGGCCTGCTGGCACACCTCGGCGAACAGCAGGGCGCTCAGCGGCGTCGTCTCGGCCGGCTTGAGCACGACGGTGTTGCCGGTGGCCAGCGCCGGTGCGATCTTCCAGGCCAGCATCAGCAGCGGGAAGTTCCAGGGGATGACCTGGCCCGCCACCCCCAGCGGCCGGGCGGACCCGAGGCCCGCGTACGACAGCTTGTCGGCCCAGCCCGCGTAGTAGAAGAAGTGCGCGGCGACCAGCGGCAGGTCGATGTCGCGGGTCTCGCGGATCGGCTTGCCGTTGTCGAGCGACTCCAGCACCGCGAACTCACGGGCGCGTTCCTGCAGGATGCGGGCGATCCGGAACAGGTACTTGCCGCGTTCGCGGCCGGGCATCGGACCCCAGACCTTCTCGAACGCGGCCCGGGCCGCGGCCACCGCGCGGTCGACGTCGGCGGCGTCGGCCGAAGCGACCTCGGCCAGCACCTCCTCGTCGGCCGGGTTCACGGTCTTGAAGACGCCGCCACCGTCGGTGAACTCGCCGTTGATGAACAGGCCGTAGGAGTCCCGGAGCGCGACGACGCCGCGCGACTCGGGTGCGGGTGCGTATTCGAACACCATCAGTCAGTCCAGGGTCACGTGGTCGGAGCCGGCGTAGTGGCCGGTGGCCATCTTCCGGCGCTGCAGCAGGACGTCGTTGAGCAGGCTGGACGCGCCGAACCGGAACCAGTCCGGGTCGAGCCAGTCGGGGCCGGTGATCTCGTTGACCATCACCAGGTACTTGATCGCGTCCTTGGCGGTGCGGATGCCACCGGCGGGCTTCATGCCGACCTGACGGCCGTGGGCGTCGCGGAAGTCGCGGCAGGCCTCCAGCATCACCAGCGTCACCGGCAGCGTCGCGGCGGGGGAGACCTTGCCGGTGGAGGTCTTGATGAAGTCGGCGCCGGCCAGCATCGCCAGCCAGGACGCCCGGCGCACGTTGTCGAACGTGACCAGCTCGCCGGTCTCCAGGATCACCTTGAGGTGGGCGTCGCCGCAGGCCTCCTTGACCGCGACGATTTCCTCGAACACCTGGCCGTAGCGCCCGGAGAGGAACGCGCCCCGGTCGATCACCATGTCGATCTCGTCGGCACCGGCGGCTACCGCCGCCCGGGTGTCGGCCAGCTTGATCTCGCGCGGCGCCCGGCCGGACGGGAACGCGGTGGCGACGGCCGCGACGTGGACGTCCGAGCCCTTCAGCGCGTCCACGGCCTCCGGGACCCGGTCCCCGTAGACGCAGATCGCCGCGACCGGCGGGGCGTCGTCGCCCGGGTGGCGGCCCTTGGCGCAGAGCGCCCTGACCTTGCCCGGCGTGTCCGCGCCTTCGAGGGTGGTGAGGTCGATCATGCGGATCGTCAGGTCGAGGGCGTAGGCCTTGGCCGACGTCTTGATCGAGCGGGTTCCCAGGCGCGCGGCCCTGGCCTTCGCGCCGACCTCGTCGACGCCGGGCAGGCCGTGCAGGAACCGGCGCAACGACGCTTCGGACTGGCCTGTATCCAGCACCGGGGTGACTGACATGACGACGATCCTACGCAGCGCGTTACCGCCCCGGTCACGGCAACTTCTGCCGTTAGCCGCCCGCGGCCCCTACGTTCGGTCGCCATGACGGGCCTGCGCATCGCGCACTTCTCGGACACGTTCCTACCCCGGCGGGACGGCGTCATCACGTCGATCCGCACGCTGGCGGGCGCGCTGGCCGAGCGGGGGCACGAGAGCGTGCTGTTCGCGCCCGGGTACCCGTCGCGGTCCCCGGTCGGGTTCCCCGTCGTCGGGCTTCCCTCGGTGCCGTGCGGGGTCGCCGACCTGCGGCTGGCCACGTGGCCGCGGTCGCGTCAGGTGGCGCGGGTGGCGGCCGAGGCCCCCGACGTCGTGCACGTCCACACGCCGGGCCCCGCGGGTCTGCTCGGCGTGCTGGCGGCGGCGAAGCTGGGGTTGCCGCTGGTGCAGACCTACCACACCGATCTGCACGCTTACCTGGAGGCGTACAAGATCCCCACCACCGCGCTGCGGCTGATCCGCGCCGCCTACGCCCGCCGCCTGGCCGCGCCGTCGCCGTTCGACGAGTCCGACCTGCTCCCGGCCGGGACGGCGTCCGCAGTAGGGCCGGGGGCGTTCGGCCCGGGCGCGGGGCGGGACGGGCGGACGCCGGCGCGGCGGCGGGCGGCGTTGCGGGTGGTGCGCGGGGCCGCGGGAGCCTGGCGGTCCGAGCGCCGGTCGGCCACGCGGTGCGGCCTGCTCGACGCCGCGAACGCGGCGTTCTTCGGCGGAACCGACGTCGTCGTCGTGCCGACCGCGGCCGTGCTCCGGCGCTCGGCGCTGCCGGTCGACCCGGCCCGGGTCGTCCAGGTGCCGACCGGCGTGCGTGAACGGCCGGCGTCGGCGGGGGCGAGGGTCGCGTTCCGCGACCGGTACGGCATCCCGGCCGACGCCCCGCTGGTGCTGTTCGTCGGCCGGGTGAACCGGGAGAAGAACGTCGACGCGCTGCTCGCGGCGACCGCGACGCTGGCCTCGTCGCTCCCGGCCGTGCGGGTCGCGCTGGTCGGGGCGGTGTACGAGCCCCGGTGGCTCGGTGCGCTGCTGCGCCGGCACGGTGTCGGCGACCGGGTGGTGACCACCGGGCAGCTCCCGGCGGGCGCGGTGGCCGAGGCCTACGCCGCCGCCGACGTGTTCGCGTTCCCTTCGCTCACCGACACCCAGGGCCTGGTGCTGCAGGAGGCCGCGCTGGCGGGGCTGCCGGTCGTGCTCAGCGACACCGTGCTGCACGCGCACGGCCCGCTCGCCGGCGCCGCGGTCTGCGCGTCCGGCGACGGCTTCGCGGTCGCCATCGCCGGGTTGCTCACCGACCCCGACCTGGCCGCGGTCACGGCCGCGGCCTGCCGCGCCGCCGCGCTCCGGCACACCCCCGACGCGTACGGCGCCGCGATCGAAGCCGTCTACCACCGCGCCCGGGCCGGCAAGCACACCTCCTCGCCCCTGCGAGCCATCGCCTGACCAGGGGAGGTACCGTCGCGGCGTGCAGACGCTAGTTGTGGATCACCCGCTCGCCAGTGCCCGTCTCACCACGATGCGCGACGCGCGCACCGAGCCGGCCGTCTTCCGTGCCGCGCTGCGTGAGCTGACGCTCATGCTCGTCTACGAGGCCACTCGTGAGATCGAGGTCGAGCGGTACCCGATCCACACGCCGGTCGCACGGACCACCGGCATCCGCCTCGGCAACCCGCCGCTGCTCGTTCCGGTGCTGCGGGCCGGCCTGGGCATGGCCGAGGCCGCGTTCGGGCTGCTCCCGGAGGCGTCGATGGGCTTCGTCGGCCTCGCGCGCGACGAGGAGACCTTCCAGCCCCGCGCCTACATGGAGTCGCTGCCTGCGGACCTCACCGGCCGCCCGGTGTTCGTGCTCGACCCGATGCTGGCCACCGGCGGCTCCCTGCAGCACTGCGTGGGCCTGCTCACCCAGCGCGGAGCCACCGACGTGACCGTGATCTGCGCGCTCGCCGCCCCCGAGGGGATCCGTCACCTGGAGGAGGCCGACCTCCCGATCCGGGTGGTGACGGCCAGCATCGACGAGCGCCTCAACGACAGCGCCTACATCGTCCCCGGCCTGGGCGACGCCGGCGACCGCCAGTTCGGCTCCGTGTAACCGGGGCGACGACGCCTTCCCGGGCCTTCCCGGGCCTTCCCGGGCCTTCGCGGCCCGGGATGGGCCCGAAAGTCGCGGGTCAGACCCCGAGCGCCTCCGCCACCTCGCCACGCAGGGTGCCCAGCTGCTCGGCCACGAGCTCCCGAGCGGTGGCCACCCCGGCCGAGACCGGCACCACGACCTCCAGGTACGCCTTGAGCTTGGGCTCGGTACCGGACGGACGCACCACGACACGCACTCCGGGCGCGCGCACCGTCAGCACGTCCGCGTCCGGCAGCCGGTCGTGCACCTGGGTCACCGGCCGCCCGAGCAACGAGGCCGGGGGGGCGGATCGGACCCTGGCCATCAGCGCCCCGATCTCCCGGAGGTCGGACACCCGCACCGACAGCTGCGACGTCGCGTGCAGCCCGAACTCCACCGCGAGCTCGTCCAGCCGGTCGTCGAGCGTCTTGCCGTCCGCTTTCAGCGCGGCGGCCAGGTCGGCGATCGCGAGCGCCGCGGAGATCCCGTCCTTGTCCCGGACGACGCCCGGCGCGACCGCGTACCCGAGCGCCTCCTCGTACCCGTAGGCCAGGTCGTCGGCGGCCCGGACGATCCACTTGAACCCGGTGAGCGTCTCGGCCGCCCGCGCGCCCCGGGCCGCGGCCAGCGTCGAGAGCAGCGACGACGACACGATCGTCGTCGCATACGTGCCTTTGACGCCGTTGCGCAGCAGCGCGTCGGCCAGCAGCACTCCCACCTCGTCACCGTGCAGCAGGCGCCACCCTCCCGGGCCGGGCACCGCGACCGCGCACCGGTCGGCGTCCGGGTCGTTCGCGATCGCGATGTCCGCGTCGACCGACGACGCCAGCGCGAGCAGCTCGTCGACCGCGCCGGGCTCTTCCGGGTTCGGGAACGCGACCGTCGGGAACGCCGGGTCCGGCTCGGCCTGTGAGGCCACGACGTGCGGCGCCGCGAACCCCGCGACGGCGAACGCCTGCTCGGCCAGCACCCGCCCGACGCCGTGCAGCGGTGTGTACGCCACCCGCAGCGCCGCGCGCCGGGCGTCGGCGCCGGGGTCGGTGCGGACCACGGCCTGCACGGTCGTCGCGACGTACTCCTCGACGACGTGCTCGTCGACCGACTGGGCCGCGGTGCCGAGCGGGACCGCGGCCAGCTGCGAGACCGCCCGGATCCGCGCCTCGATCTCCCGGTCGGCGGGCGGGACGATCTGCGCACCGTCGCCGAGGTAGACCTTGTAGCCGTTGTCGGCGGGCGGGTTGTGGCTCGCGGTCACCATCACGCCGGCGGCGGCGTCGAGCCTGCGCACGGCGTAGGCCAGCACGGGCGTCGGCAGCGGCCGGGGCAGCAGCAGCGCGGCCCGGCCGGTGCCGGTCACCACCGCGGCGGTCTCGGCCGCGAAGTCGGCACTCCCGCGCCGGGCGTCGTACCCGATGACCACCGGTCCGCCGGAGCCGTGGTCGTCCAGATAGGCGCAGAGGCCCGCGGCGGCCGCCCGGACCACGGCCCGGTTCATGCCGTTCGGGCCGGCCCGCACCGGCCCGCGCAGACCGGCGGTGCCGAACGTGAGCGGTCCGGCGAACCGGTCGGCGAGGTCGTCCAGGCTGCCCGGGAGCCCGGCCAGCACGGCTTGGAGCTCGGCGCGCGTCACCGGATCGGGGTCGTCGGCGATCCACTCTTCGGTGCGATGACGCAGCGCCGCCACTTCGGGGCCGGTCCAGCCGGACGTTTCGGTCATGCGCCCATCGTTGCTCATTGAGATGCCCCGATGCACGCCGGTGTCGCGGGGCCGCGAGGAGACCTGCCGACGTTTACCCTGACCGAGGTTGACCCCTGTTCAGAGGCCAGAAAGGTCAGGCAGCGGCCAGTGACACCGACCGATCCGGGCTGGGCGTTCCGGGCTGCCCGAGATCTGCTCCTGGAGACCGCCAACGACTACCCGGCGGCGATCCGCCGGTTCGAGTGGCCGGATTTCAGCGAGTTCAACTGGGCGTTGGATTGGTTCGACGGATACCTGGCCACCCGGCACGCCGACGACCGGGCGCTGTGGATCGTCGACGGCGACGGGAACGAGGGGTGCTTGACGTTCGGCGAGCTGAGCCACCGCTCCGGCCGGCTCGCCTGCTGGCTGCGCCGCCGCGGTGTGCGCCGGGGCGACCGGGTGCTGGTGCAGCTCGGTAACCAGGTGGAGCTGTGGGAATCGCTGCTCGCGCTGATGAAGCTCGGCGCGGTCGCGGTGCCCACTTCGCCGCTGCTGGCGCCGTCCGAAGTCGCCGGACGCATGGCCAGGGCGGACGTCGCCCACCTGATCGTGCGCTCCGACCGAACCGCCGGGCTACCCGGCGCCGGCACCAGGATCGCGGTGGGGGAGCCGGTGGACGGCTGGCTCGGCTACGACGACTTCCGCACGGAGACCGGCCGCTTCACCCCGGACGGGCCGACCCGCGCCGACGATCCGCTGCTGATCCTGTTCACCCCGGGCACGACCGGGTGGGCGAAAGCGATCGTCCACACCCACGTCTCGTACCCGGTGGGGCACCTGACGACGATGTACTGGGCCGGCCTGCGCCCCGGCGACGTCCACTTGAGCGTCTCGTCGCCCGGCTGGACCAAGCACCTGTGCGGGAACGTGTTCGCCCCGTGGAACGCCGGTGCCTGCGTCCTGGTCCACGCGGCGCCGCCGCCCGCACCGCAAGTGCTGTTCGCGCTGCTGGCGCGCTGCCGGGTGACGACGATGTGCGCGCCGCCGAAAGTCTGGCGGACGCTGGCCGCCGCCGCGGACCTGGCCGAGTGGCGCGACCGGCTGCCTCACCTGCGTGAGCTGGTCACGATCAGTGAGCCGGTCGGGGTCGGGGTCGTCGACCGGGTCCGGCAGGCCTGGAAGCTCACGATCCGGGAGGGCTACGGGCAGTCCGAGGCGACCGCGCTGGTGGCCCACACGCCCGGGCAGCCGGTCACGCTCGGCGCGATGGGCCGCCCGCTGCCCGGCTGCCCGGTGGTGCTCGTCGATCCGCTGAGCGGCTACCCGGCTGCGCCGGGCGAGGAGGGTGAGATCTGCCTCGACCTCACCCGGCGTCCGCTGGGCCTGATGTCCCACTATTTCGACGCCGTGGAGCCGGCCGTCGCCGGCCGCGCGCCGGTCACCCGGGGGCGGTACTACCGCACCGGCGACGTCGCGGTCGCCGACGAGTGCGGTTACCTGCGCTATCTCGGTCGGGTCGAGGACGTCTTCACGCACGGGCGGCACCGGATCTCGCCGGTCGAGCTCGAAGGGGTGCTGGCCGAGCACGAAGCGGTCGGCGAGGCCGCGGTGGTGCCGACCCCCGAGGCCGCGGGCACCTCGCCGAAGGCGTACATCGACCTCGCCGACGGGTACCGCCCCGGCCCCGAGACCGCGCGGGAGATCCTGCGCTACGCCCGCTCGCACCTGCCGCCCTACCAGCGCGTCCGCCGCGTGGAGTTCGGCCCGCTACCGCGCACCCTCTCCGGCAAGGTCCGCCGGATCGAACTCCGCAAACGCGAACGCGGCGACCACCGCCGCCCCCACGAGTACCGCGAGGAAGACTTCCCCGACCTCGACTAGGCCCTAGGCCCTGGCGATGAGTTCGCCCAGGAGTTTGCCCATCCGGGTGGCGGACGCCTGGCCGGCCTCGATGACCTCGGTGTGCGAGAGCGGCTTACCGGCCAGCCCGGCCGCCAGGTTCGTCACCAGGGACAGGCCGAACACCTCGACGCCGGCCGCGCGGGCCGCGATGGCCTCCAGGGCGGTCGACATGCCGACCAGGTCGGCGCCGATCGTGCCCAGCATCCGGATCTCGGCCGGCGTCTCGTAGTGCGGCCCGGGGAGCGCGGCGTAGACGCCCTCCTCCAGCGACGGGTCGATCTCCTTGGCCAGCGCGCGCAGACGCGGCGAGTACAGGTCGGTGAGGTCCACGAAGGTGGCCCCGACCAGCGGCGACCGGCTGGTCAGGTTGATGTGGTCGCTGATCAGCACCGGCTGGCCGACCGACATCCCGGCACGCAGCCCACCGGCGGCGTTGGTGAGCACGACCGTCCGGCAGCCCGCCGCGGCGGCCACCCGCACACCGTGCACGACCGGCTCCACCCCGCGCCCCTCGTACAGGTGGGTGCGGCCGAGGAAGATCAGCACCTTCTTCTCGCCGACGGTCAGCGAACGCACCGAGCCGACGTGTCCGAGAGCGGTCGGCGGGGCGAACCCGACGAGGTAATCGAGCGGGACCTCGGAGTCGGCCGCGCCGATCTGGTCGGCGGCGGGGGCCCAGCCCGAACCGAGCACCAGCGCGACGTCGTGCTTGCGCACGCCGGTGGCCTCACCGAGCGCGGTCGCTGCGGAGGTCGCGAGGAACTCGGGGCTGGAAGGGTCGGTCGTCATCGTCACGCCAGAGCACGCTACCCGCTGCGAAGTCGGCGCACCTCAGGGGCGGTCGAACGTGAACGACGCGGTGATCTCGTCGTACAGCGGCAACCGCTCGGCGAAGTCGCCGTCCGCCGTGGTCAGGTACAGGTTGTACGCCTTGCCGTCGACGACGGCGACGCGCCAGACCCGGTGTTTGCGGACGTTGCTCTCGGTGTAGGTGAACTCCCACTCCCAGGTGTCCCGGCCACCGAGCTTCTTGGCGCTCTCCCGCTGGTGGACGGTCTCGAAGGCGGTGATCTGGCCCTTGGTCAGCCGCTGCTTCTGGTAGTTCTCCGCGCTCTTGAGGTGCTGCTCCGGTGAGGAGCCGCTCTCGATGAGCGCGCGCAGCTTGTCGCCCTGCGGACCGTCGTAGTCGACGTAGGTCTCGGCCTTCTTCTCCGACCAGTCGGCCGGAGCTTTCAGCGTGAAACCGCGGTCGGGGTAGTCGTAGGACGTGAGCTGCACACCGCTGCCGGTCGCGGCCGACGTCGTCGACCGGCTCGGGGAGGCGTTGTCGTCGCCCGAGGCCAGCACGCTCACCAGGTAGCTGATCAGGCCGATCAGGATCACCGCGACGACGATCGCGGCGACGATGAGCATTGTGCGGCGCCGGCCGTCCTGGCCGTGGTGATCGGGGATGGCCGGTGAGGGCGACACCATCGTGTGCCCACCCATGTACGCCGAGCGCCGCGGGTTCGCCGAGGGCGGTGCCGACGGGAGCGGAGCCGTGGAGTTCTGCGGCGGCTGCTCGCCGTATCCGGTCGGCTGCGGTTGCTCGCCGTAGCCGGTCGAACCGCCGTAACCGCCGCCGTACGTCGACGGTCCGTAGCCGGCGCCCTGCGGGTGCGAACCCGGGGGCTGGCCGTGCGGCGGCGCGGGCGCGACTCCGGGAACGCGGGCGTACCCGGAGATGGGTGGCTGCCCTTGCGCCTGCTGGCCCGGTGCCTGCTGCCCCGGAACGGACACGCTGCCGCGGACGGTCGCGCGCCCGGCGCCGGGCCGCGCCGCACCCTGTCCGCCCGGCCCATGGGGCGACGGGCGGTGGGATCCGGGCTGGTCCGGCGCGTTCGCGGCGGCGTCGCCCGGCTTGGCGTCTGGCTTGGGCGGGGGAAGCGAAGGGACCCCGTCGGTCGTGAACGGGTTGACGGCCATCGCCGCGGTGCCCTCGGCGGTACCACGCTGACCCGGAGTCCCGTCCGCGGCGGCGGCCGGCGTCGCGCCGGGAGGGGTGGGCGGGGCACCCGGAGGCGCCGGGGGCGACGGCCGGTTCGAGCCCGCGCCACCGGGCGGCGGCGGAGGCGGCATCCCGGGGCCGCCGGCCGGCATCGCCCCGTTCGGGCCCGGAGCATCGGGGCGCCGCCGCGCGGGCTGCTGTTGCTGCTGCGCGCGGTCGGCGGGGCCGGCCGGCTGCCGGGGCGCGCGTCCACCGCCGCCGCCGTCGAGCGACGTGATCCGGCCGCCGGACAGCACGGTACGCAGCGCGTTACGGGTCTTGATCGAGTCCCAGCGCTGCTCGGGGTCCTTCTCGAGCAGGCCGAGCAGCACCGGCGCCAGCGGCCCGGCGAACGCCATCTGGTCGGGCGGTTCGACGACGACAGCGGTCATCGTCGGCAGCGGATCACCGCGGTCGAACGGCGGGCGGCCCTCGACCGCGGTGTAGAGCGTGGCGCCGAGCGAGAACAGGTCGCTCGGCGGGCCGAACGGGCGCCCGCGGGCCCGCTCCGGCGCGATGTACTGGGGTGAGCCGAGCAGCAGGCCGGTGCTGGTGAGCGGCGACTCGTTCGGCGACCGCGCGACGCCGAAGTCGGTGAGCGTGACCCGGCCGTCGATGCCGAGCAGCACGTTGCCCGGCTTCACGTCGCGGTGCAGGACGCCGACCCGGTGCGCGGCCTCCAGCGCGCCGAGCACGGCCAGTCCGATCTCGGCGACCCGGTCGTAGGGCAGCGGCCCTTCGTCGCGCAGGGTGTCGGCCAGGCTCGCGGCGTCGAGCAGCTCCATGACGATCCACGGCCGGTCGCCGTCGTTGACGACGTCGTAGACCCGGATCACCGCGGGGTGGTTGAGGGCCGCGGCGGCACGTGCCTCGCGCAGCGTCCGCTCGCACAGGACCGCGCGCTCCGGGGCCGGGATACCGGCCGGGAGCAGCACTTCCTTGACCGCGACCTCGCGGCGCAGCAACTCGTCGAAGGCGCGCCAGACCGTACCCATGCCGCCGGACCCCACGGAAGATCGCAGGGTATACCGTCTGCCGACGGTTCGGCCGTCGGGCGCGTTCGCGGCCGAGGTGCCGTCTACCGGGGTGGGTGCGTCCACGCTCACCTTTTCTACTCGCCCGTCCTAGCGCTCGGGTCCAATCGTGCCAGCCCGCACTCGATCACCGTCCTTGAAGGGTCTCGGACCAGACGGCGTCGGGCAAGTGCGGTGTGGCGCAGTCGGCGTCGCTTACCTACACGAAAGCACCGTTCGCGCAGTTCAGAACCAGTATCAGTCGGGTGATCAAGTCGGAACCGACCGGTCACACCCCGTGTTGGAAGGGGGAGGTACACTCTGCCGATGCCAAGCGGCCCAACGGCGACTGCAGACGGCTTTTCCCGGTGAACCTGGACGCCTGGGTCGCAGCGCACGAAGACGAGCTCATCCGCTTCCGGCGGCATGTGCACGCACATCCTGACCTGTCGAACACCGAGCAGCCCACCGCCGCGCTCGTGGCTGAACGGCTCGTCGAGGCGGGCCTGCGCCCGGTGATGTTGCCCAAGGGCAACGGGCTCTCCTGCGACATCGGCTCCGGTGAGCACATGGTCGCTCTCCGTGCTGATCTCGACGCGTTGCCGCTGCCCGACGTGAAGGACGTGCCGTACCGCTCGACGGTGGAGGGTGTCTGCCACGCGTGCGGGCACGACGTCCACACCACGGTCGTGCTCGGTGCCGGGCTGGCACTGGCGTCGCTCGGCGACGCGCTGCCGGGGCGAGTCCGGCTGCTGTTCCAGCCGGCGGAGGAGGCGTTGCCGTCCGGGTCGCTCGACGTGATCAACGCCGGGCGGCTGGCGGGCGTCGAGGAGATCTTCGCGCTGCACTGCGATCCGCGGACCCTGACCGGCCAGGTCGGACTGCGCAGCGGCGCGATCACCGCCGCGGCCGACTTCGTGAAGGTCGACCTGTCCGGGCCCGGTGGGCACACCGCCCGCCCGCACCTGACCGTCGACCTGGTCACCGCGCTGGCCCGGGTGGTCACCGACGTGCCGGCGTTGCTGGCCCGCCGGGTCGACGTCCGATCGGCGTTGTCGTTGGTGTTCGGGGCCGTGCACAGCGGGGTCGCACCGAACGCGATCCCGCAGAGCGGCACCGTGAGCGGCTCGGTGCGCTGCCTCGACCACGCGGCGTGGGAGCTGGCGCCGAAGCTGATCGAGCAGCTCGTGCACCAGGTCGTCGCGCCCACGGGAGCGGTCGCGCACGTCGAGTACAACCGCGGCATGCCGCCGGTGGTCAACCATCCGCACTCGGCCGGTGTGCTGAGCGAGGCGGCGCTCGAGACGCTCGGCCCGGAAGCGCTCGTCGACACCCAGCAGAGCATGGGCGGCGAGGACTTCTCCTGGTACCTCGAGCACTGCTGGGGTGCGATGGCGCGGCTCGGCGTCGGGCGGCCGGGCGAAGCCCTGGATCTGCACCAGGGGTCGTTCGACATCGACGAGAAAGCGATAGGTATCGGGGTTCGCCTACTCGCCAACACCGCGCTGATCGCGCTCCGGGAGCGGGCCCTCTAGCCGGACGTCGCCGGGCTTCTTGTCCGAGCGGAGCCCGCGCCAGGCCGGGTGCCGGAGCAGCCCCTCGCCGGTCCACTCGCCGAACGCCACCTCGCCCACCAGGTTCGGCGTCACCCAGCGGGCGTCCTTCGCGTGCGGGCGGGGGAGCGGGTTCGCGAATGGGCTCGCCTTGCGTTCGGTGCGCAGCAGGCGCCGGGTCAGGTCGTCGAGCACCGCGTCGGTGAAACCGGTGCCGACGTGCCCCACGTACTCCAGCCCGTCCGGGCCGGGGATGCCGAGCAGCAGCGACCCGATCCGCCCCTCCCGGCGTCCCGCGCCCGGACGCCAGCCGCCGACGACGACCTCCTGCGTGCGGATGTTCTTGACCTTCACCCAGTCCCGCGTGCGCTTCCCCGGCAGGTACCTGCTCGTGAGCCGCTTGGCGACGATGCCTTCGAGCCCCTGGGCGCGGCTGGTGGCCACCGCGTCGGCGCCGCCGCCGGCGAAGTGCGGTGGCGTCGACCAGTGTGGGCCTTTCAGCCCCTGTTCGGTGAGCAGTTGCCGCCGCTCGGCGTACGGCCGCTCGAGGAGGGGCTCACCGTCGAGGTGGAGCAGGTCGAACGCCAGGAACGTGACCGGTGAGCTCGCCAGCAGCTTCTTGCCCGGCCGGGACACGTGCATGCGGTTCTGCAGCGCGCCGAAGCTGATCCGCCCGTTCGCGTCGGTGGCGACGACCTCGCCGTCCACCACCAGTTGCCGGGTGCCGACCGACGCGGCGAGCTGGTGCAGCTCCGGGTAGTTGCTCGTGACGTCGCGGTTGCTGCGGGTGAGGGCTTTGACCCGGCCGCCGGAGATGTAGAGCACGAGCCGGACGCCGTCCCACTTCATCTCGTACGCCCACTCGGCGTCGTCGCCGGGCAGTGCGCCGAGCGTGGCGAGCATCGGTGGCACCAGCTCGGGGAGCGGCCGCCAGCCTTCCGGAACCGGATCCATGCGGTGGATCATCCAGTCTTTCCCGGTCTTGAACAGGACATATCGCCCATTCGAGCGTGTCCCGTGGAGAACGACCTTCACCTCCCGCTCGGTCCACTTCTCCAGGTCGTACGTGCCGTGGTCCCAGACCGAGACGTTGCCGCCGCCGTACTCGCCGGCCGGGATCGCGCCCTCGAAGCCCGCGTAGTCGAGCGGATGGTCTTCGGTGTGGACCGCGAGATGGTTCTGCTTCGGGTCGGGCGGCAGGCCCTTCGGGATCGCCCACGAGACGAGGACGCCGTCCCGTTCGAGACGGAAGTCCCAGTGCAGGGAGCGGGCGTGGTGCTCCTGGATGACGAAGGAGTTCCCGAGGGCGTCGTCGGTCTCCGGTGCATCGTCCGGAACGGGCTCGGGCGTGCGGTCGGCGGAGCGCATCGCCCGGTAGCGCGCCAGCCGGTCCTTCTCGGCCACGGCTCTTCTTTATCACCGATATCCTTTGACTCCGTCAAAGAATGCGCGATGATCCCTCGTATGACGGCAACCCAGATCGCCTCCGTGCGGCGGTTCAACCGGGCCTGGACCGAAGTCACCGCGCTGCTCGACGACAGCTACCTCCACTCCGGTCTGACCCTTCCGGAGGCCCGGCTGGTCTACGAGCTCACGCAGCGCTCACCGCAGCCGGTGGTGGAGCTCCGCGGCCGGCTGCAGCTCGATCCCGGATACACGACCCGTCTGCTCGACCGGCTCGCGGAGCGAGGGTTGCTCACTCGGACGGTCGATCCGGACGACCGGCGACGGCAGCTCGTCGCCGTCACCGATGCCGGGCTCGCGGTGGCCGCGCAACTGGCGTCGAGGGCCGACGCCCGGGTCGCGGAACTGCTCGGTCCGCTGCGCCCGGACGATCGGGGCGCGCTGGTGACGGCGTTGGACACCGTGGCCGGCCTGCTCTTCCCCGAGCCCGGGCCGGACGTCTCGATCCGGCCGGCACGCATCGGCGAGCTCGGCTGGGTGCTGACCCGGCACGCCGAGGTCTACCAGGCGGAGTACGGCTGGCCGGGCTTCGAGGCCGCGGTCGCGCGGATCGTCGCCGACCTGCTCGAACCGCGGGCCCGGTCACGGGTGTGGGTGGCCGAACGCGCCGGACGCCTGCTGGGGTCGATCGCGTGCGCGCCCGAGGACGCCGACACCGCGCGGCTGCGCCTACTCCTGGTCGAGCCGGCCGCCCGCGGTCAGCGGCTCGGCGTCCGCCTGGTGGACGAGTGCGTGGCGTACGCGCGGGCCGAGGGGTACCGGCGGATCGTGCTCCACACCCAGGACGCGTTGTCCGCGGCTCGCGCCATCTACGCGAAGGCGGGCTTCACCCTCGACCGCACCAGCTCGGCCGACTCACTCGACCCGAACGGGCGGGCCGAGCACTGGTCGCTACAGCTCGGTTGAGTTGCAGGGACGCCTGCGGAGCTCGCTGACGTAGTCGTCGGGCGCGCCGGCGGCCTGGGCGGCTTCGGCGATCAGGCCGAGGTAGCGCGCCGACGGGAGGCCGCCCTCGAACGAGTCGAGCACGTGCAGCCAGGCCAGCGCCTCGCCCTCGAGCGTGTGCACGCGCACCTTGAGCTTGCGGTAGAGGCCGCGGTCGGCGCCCTCCCAGGCGTCGAGCGTCGGCTCGTCGAACTCGCTGACGTCGTACAGCGCGACGAACACCCGCTCGTCCGGCGCCTCGACGATCGTGGCGAGCGCTCCGTCCCAGCCGAGTTCCTCACCGCCGAACGTCAGCCGCCATCCCTCGAGCCAGCCGATACCGGCGCTCGGGGAGCGCGGGCAGCGCTCCTGCATCTGGCTCGGGTGCATGTTCGTCCCGTAGGCGGCGTAGAGGCCCATGGGTGGGCACTCTAACCGGGACGGTGGGGCGCCTGTTCCCCGACTGACGTCGACTAAGGTTTTTGTCGTGTCCTCGCGCATCGTGATCATTGGTGGCGGTCCCGCCGGATATGAGGCGGCGCTCGTCGCTGCCCGGCTGGGTGCCGAGGTGACGCTCGTCGAACGCGACGGGCTCGGCGGCGCGTGCGTGCTCTACGACTGCGTGCCGAGCAAGACGTTCATCGCCTCGTCGGACGCCGCGAACGCGTTCCGGCACGGCGATTCGGTCGGCGTCATGGCCTGCGAGCCCGAGGACGTGAAGGTCAACGCCGCCGCCGTGCACGGCCGGGTCAAGGGCCTCGCGCTGGCGCAGTCGGCCGACATCCGCAGCACGGTCGCCGCGGCCGGCGTCGAGGTGATCACCGGGGCCGCCCGGCTCGACGGCCGCGTCGAGTTGCGCCACGTCGTCACGATCGAGCCGGCCGGCGGAACGCCGTACCGGGTCGAGGCCGACAACGTCCTGCTGGCCACCGGCGCCGCGCCGCGCGTCATCGCGGGCGCCGAGCCCGACGGCGAGCGCATCCTGACCTGGCGTGACGTCTACGACCTGCCGGAGCTGCCGACCCACCTGGTGGTGGTCGGCTCCGGCGTCACCGGGGCCGAGTTCGCCAGCGCGTACCTGGCGATGGGCGTTCAGGTCACGCTCGTCTCCAGCCGCGACCGGGTGATGCCGCACGAGGACTCCGACGCCGCGAACCTGATCGAGCAGGTGTTCGCCCGGCGGGGGATGACGATCCTGTACAAGGCTCGCGCCGAGCGGGTCGAGCGCACGGGCGACGGCATCGTGGTGCGGCTCACCGACGGCCGCACGGTCGAGGGCAGCCACGCGCTGATGACCATCGGTTCGGTGCCGAACACCGAGGACCTCGGGCTCAAGGAGAGCGGCGTCGAGACCGGCGGCGGCGGGTTCGTCACCGTCGACCGGGTGTCGCGCACCAACGTGCCCGGCATCTACGCCGCCGGTGACGTCACCGGCGTGCTGATGCTCGCGTCGGTGGCCGCCGCCCAGGGCCGGATCGCGATGGCGCACGCGCTCGGCGAGGCGGTGCAGCCGCTGCGGCTGCGTACGGTCGCCGCGAACGTGTTCACCGACCCGGAGATCTCCACGGTCGGGTTCGGGCAGACGACGATGGAGGCGGGGGAGGTGCCCGCGCGCACGGTCACGCTGCCGCTCGGCACCAACCCGCGGGCGAAGATGCAGGGCCTCACCGACGGCTTCGTGAAGCTCTTCTGCCGCCCGGCGTCCGGGCTGGTGATCGGTGGGGTCGTCGTCGCGCCGCGGGCGAGCGAGCTCATCCTGCCGGTCGCGATGGCGGTCCAGAACCACCTCACGGTCGACCAGATCGCCCAGACGATCTCGATCTACCCGTCGCTCTCCGGCTCGCTCACCGAGGCGGCGCGCCAACTCATGCAACACGAGTTCGAGTAGGACTTCCGCCCCGTTGACGGGCCGGACTGGTGGTGTGAGTGTGAAAGCGGTCGCCGTCGCCATCCAGAACGGAGCGCAGTGATGGACTTGTTGCTGCCCGGGATCACCACCCGTCGGGTTCCGACCGAACGATTGACCGTGAACGTCCTCGAGGTCGAGCACCGTACCGACGGCGAGCCGGTCGTCTTCGTCCACGGGAATGTGTCGTCGTCGCTGTTCTGGCAGTACGCGATGCGCGACCTCCCGGCGACGTTCCGGCCGATCGCCGTCGACCTGCGTGGTTTCGGCGACACCGACCAGCTACCGGTCGACGCGACCCGCGGCCTGCGTGACTTCAGCGACGACGTGCTCGGGCTGCTGGCCACGCTCGAACTGGACCGCGTGCACCTGGTCGGGTGGAGCATGGGCGGCGGCGTGGTGCTGCACATCCTGCGTGAACACCCGGAGATCGTCCGCACGGCGACGCTCGTCAACCCCGTCTCGCCGTACGGGTTCGGCGGCACCAAGGGCGTCGACGGGGTACATCTCGACCCGCCGGGGCTGGGCTCCGGGGCCGGCAGCGCGAACGGTGAGTTCGTGCAGCGTCTCGCCACCGGCGACCGCGCCGCGGACGCGGCGGTCTCCCCGCGTTCGGTGCTGCTCAGCAGCTACGTGAAGTCGGGTTTCACCCCCGAGCCCGACGACGCCGACCGCTGGGTGAGCTCGATGCTCAGCACCCGCACCGGCGACGACAACTACCCGGGTACGGCCGAGGTCACGCCCGAGTGGCCGGGCGCGCTGCCGGGCACGCGCGGTGTGCTCAACACGATGGCGCCGACGTTCTTCCGGGTCGACGACCTGGACGTGATCGAGCCGAAGCCGCCGATCTACTGGATCCGCGGCGACTCGGACGTGATCGTCTCCGACACGTCGCTGTTCGACCTGGCGTACCTGGGACAGATCGGCGCCGTGCCGGGGTGGCCCGGCGAGCAGGTCGCGCCGGCGCAGCCGATGGTGTCGCAGACCCGGCACGTGCTCGACCGGTACGTGCTGGCCGGTGGTCGGTACGAGGAACTCGTGATCACCGACACCGGCCACGCACCGCACATCGAGAAGCCGAAGGAGTTTCTCGCGACGCTCGTCGAGAGCATCACCGAGTACACCGATTGATGGTTATTTGATCTCGCAGACGGCCGCGCCGGAGGCGATGACGTCGCCGACCGCGGCCGACAGGTCGGAGACGGTGCCGGCCTTGTGCGCGGTGAGCGGCTGCTCCATCTTCATCGCCTCGAGAACGACGACCAGGTCACCCTCGGCGACCTCGTCCCCGTCGGCGACCGCGATCTTCACGATCGTGCCCTGCATCGGGGAGACCACCGAGTCGCCGCTCGCCCCCGCGCCGGCCTTGGTGCCGCCGGCCCGCTTCTTCGGCTTCTTGGTGGCCTGCGCCGGTGCGCTGGTGGCCAGGCCCGCGGGGAGCGACACCTCCAGCCGCTTCCCTCCGACCTCGACGACGACGATCTCGCGCTCGGCCTCTTCGGCGGCCTCGGGGGCGCTTCCGGAGTACGGCGGGATCTGGTTGTCGAACTCGGTCTCGATCCATCGCGTGTGGACGCTGAACGCCTCGTCGGCGTCGGCGGGAGCGAACGCCGGGTCGCGAACCACGACGCGGTGGAACGGCAGCACGGTCGCGATGCCGTCGACCTGCATCTCGTCCAGGGCCCGCCGGGAGCGCTCGAGCGCCTCCTGCCGGCTGGAGCCGGTGACGATCAGCTTGGCCAGCAGCGAGTCGAAGTTCCCGCCGATCACCGAGCCCGGCTCGACGCCGGTGTCGACCCGGACGCCCGGCCCGGTGGGCAGCACGAACGAGTTGACCGCGCCGGGGGCGGGCAGGAAGTTGCGGCCGGGGTCCTCGCCGTTGATGCGGAACTCGAACGAGTGGCCGCGCGGCGTGGGGTCCTCGGTGAACCGCAGCGGCTCGCCGTCGGCGATCCGGAACTGCTCACGGACCAGGTCGACGCCCGCGGTCTCCTCGCTGACCGGGTGCTCGACCTGCAACCGCGTGTTGACCTCGAGGAAGCTGATCGTGCCGTCGACACCGACGAGGAACTCGACCGTGCCGGCGCCGTGGTACCCGGCCGCCTTGCAGATGGCTTTGGCGGCGTCGTGGATGTTCTTGCGCTGGGTGTCGTTCAGGAACGGCGCCGGGGCCTCTTCCACCAGCTTCTGGTGACGCCGCTGCAGCGAGCAGTCGCGGGTGCCGACGACCACCACCGTGCCGTGCTGATCGGCCAGCACCTGGGCCTCGACGTGCCGCGGGTGGTCCAGGTAGCGCTCGACGAAGCATTCGCCGCGGCCGAACGCGGCCTCCGCCTCGCGCACGGCGGAGGCGAACAGCTCCGGGATCTCCTCCAGCGTCCGCGCGACCTTCAGGCCACGCCCGCCACCGCCGAACGCGGCTTTGATCGCGACCGGAAGCCCGTGCTCCTCGGCGAACGCCACGACCTCGTCGGCGCCGGCGACCGGGTCCTTCGTGCCGGGGACCAGCGGGGCGCCGGCCGCGGTGGCGATGTGCCGGGCCTCGACCTTGTCGCCGAGGGCCCGGATCGCGTCCGGCGTGGGGCCGATCCAGGTGAGGTCGGCGTCGATCACGGCCTGCGCGAACTCGGCGTTCTCCGACAGGAATCCGTAGCCCGGGTGGACCGCGTCCGCGCCGGACTGCTTCGCGACGTCGATCAGCTTGTCGATGCGCAGGTACGAGTCGCCCGGGGTGTCGCCGCCCAGCGCGTACGCTTCGTCGGCCAGCCGCGCGTGCAGCGCGTCCCGGTCGGAGTCGGCGTAGACGGCCACGCTGACCAACCCCGCATCACGGCAGGCGCGAACCACGCGAACCGCGATCTCACCCCGGTTGGCGATGAGAACCTTGTGCACGCTCGTCTCCCTCGTCGACGCCTGCGGTGGCGGCTGTGTGGTAGCCGAATAGTTGTACCCGCTGGTAATCATGGCGCACGAGCGGACGAGAATAAGGGTGACGTTCCTCGCGTTTGTCTGATTCGGTTCAGTCAGGTGAGCGGGCCGCCGCCCACATCTGTTCGAACTGATTGGTCCAGTACAGGAACCATCTGCGGCTGTCGGAGGTGCCCAGCTCGAAATGCATCCGGGACGACGTCGCCTCGTTCCGAAAACCATGGAATTCGACGATGACCCGGCCTTGTTTGCCGGTCGGATCGATCGCCACGAGACTGAAGCCGGGGTTGTAGTCGAGGTACCGGTACTCGAACGTGCCGGTCTTCGGCCAGGTGTTCGCGATCGCCTCCAACCGCTGGACCACCTGGCGGTGGCACGCGCCGAACTCCTGCAGCGGGTACGTGATCGAGTCGTCCAACTGGCGCACCGCGAGCGTCATCGCGGCCTCGTTCGCGGGGTCGAGCACCATGACACGCAGGCTGCCGTCGGGGCGGGACATCGGCCCGGCCCGGAGCGCGGCCAGGTTCTCCTCGGACAGGAAGTTGATCCCGGTCGGCGCGAAGAGCCAGACTTCGCGCGCCTTCCGGAGCCGGGCCGCGGCCGGCGCCGCCTCGAACCCTTGGCGGTCCTGCAGCAACTGGTCGATGGTGACGTCGGGCTTGGGAGCAGTGGTGCGGTAGACGAGCACCCCCAGGCCGGCCAGCGCCACGGCCCACCGGAGGTCGACCGAGATGGCGTCGCTGAGCACGGTGACGACGGCGAAGACCAGCGCGAGCGCGGAGACGACATACGCGTCGAGGTGCCGAAGCGCAGCGATGTCCGCCGAAACCCGCCGAGCCACCCCACGCATGTTGTTTCCCCCTGCTGGCGATCCCGCGACCTGCGGTGGGCACCGTCGTCGTCGTGTTCGTGCGATCAGGCCGGGCGGTCGGTCCGCGCCAACGCCCCTCGGACATCCGCTCGCTCGGCCACCTCCGGATCGAGCCGGATGGCCGCGTGCAGATCGGCCCTGGCTTCGCGATCAGCTCCCCGGGACGCGTGGAGCAGGCCGCGTTCGAGCAGGGCCTCGACGTTGTCGGGGGCGACGATCAGGGCGGCGCTGAGCATCGCGAGCGCGCCTTGGGCCTGGCCGAGTTCGCGGAGAGCGCGGGCCAGATCGACCTTCGCGGCGATGTCGGCCGGAAGCAGGCGGACGGCGAGCGTCAGTTCGTCCAGCGCGCCGGTTCGACGCCGGCCGGTCTTGGCCCGACGGTGTCCGGTTTGAGCGAGGAAGGAGATGGCCTCGCGGCGGATCTCGGGCAACGAGACCAGGCTCAGTCGAACCGCCTCGAGAGCGTAGGCCTTCATCAGGTCTTCGCGCCCCTCGGCGAAGGCGGCCTGTGCTTGGCGTAGATAGCCGAAGGCCGTGCTGTCCACGTCCGGCTCGGTCGGATCGGTCCACTGTCGAGCGGTGTCGTGAATGGCGCGCGCCAAGGCCTCGTGCGCCAGCTCGAACCAGCGGGACCCGAATCGGACCTCCGAGCGCAGTACCCGACGTGACTCGAATGCGAGGGCGACCGCATTCGGGAGGCCGCCGGTGAGCGCGACGCCCTGATAAGCCGCGCTGGAACGCCCTTGGTGGTGGAGAAAGGTTCGCGCCAGCCAGGCCCAGACGTCGATCGGACGATAGTGGAATCGGGCCGCCACCTCGTCGACGGATTCCGTGCAGAACCGACGCAGCGACTCCTCGACGGTGCCCCGGTTCCGGAGGAACTCGGCCGTGATCACGGTCGTGCCGGACGGCAGCGAGCGCCACAGGCCCGCGCAGGCTACTTGCAGGTGGACGGGCTCGATCCTGCTGGCGCTGATGTCGGTCACCTCACCGACGGAACTGGTCACCCGCGTGGTGCGGAGGTGGGTGACCATCCGCTCGGCGACCCCGGGGGCGAATTCCCGTCCGACTCGGCGAACCGGCGCGGCGACGGCGGCCAGGGCCGAGGGCGCGTCGAGGGAGTGCAGTTCGTACCGGGCCCGATAATGCGAGCCGATCCGGGCCTCGTGCCGCAGCAGCGACGAGACGTGATCCGAGCGGATGGAGATGAGCACCCGGAGTCGCTTGACGCGTTCGGTTGCCCGGGCGAGTTGATCGAGAAACTGCTCGACATGTTCCGCGTTCCCCGGATCGTCGCTGAAGACCCGCTCGAACTGGTCGATCGCCACCAGAAGCGGCAGCGGCAAACCGTCCCCGTCGACGGTGGCCGGGACTTCGGAAAGGAATTCCGGCAGCGTCATCTGCGCCAGCTGCGCGGGGGTGGCCCCCGGGCGCCAGAAAGAGAGCAGCCGAAAGACGTACGGGTTCGGTCCGTCCGGATCGGGCCGGAGCGTGGCGTTGGGGGCCGGAAGCCGACCGATAGGTAGGAAGTCGGTGCGATAGCGGGCTCCGGATGCGGTGATGTCCGGTAAAACGCCGGCCTGGACGAGCGACGTCTTTCCCACTCCGGTGCGGCCGTAAAGAACCAGCAGGCGGTTGCTCAGCCAGAGGTTTCGCACATCGTCGGATTCTCGGGTGCGCCCGAAGAAGAGCGGCCGGTCGGATGCCTCGAAAGGGCGCGAGCCCACATAGGGAGATACCTGCTCACCTGACATGGCCGTACCCCAAGCGACGGTTCAACTCGGTGCAGAAGTTCTCTGCGGTGCCCCAGTAAACCGAGATGTCCTGCCGTTCGAAGTGGTGATTCAGAAATGACATCGCACGTTCGAAGGTCACCCGATCGGTGTCTTGTAACGGGTCGATCAGCTGGATGCTGACGTGCCGTCGTCGCTCCTCCCGGGGAAGCAGCCGAGTGAGCCCTTTCGAGAGGACTTGAAAAGACCAGTCTTTCAGGCTGTAGCCGATGAACAGGAGCGGCCGGAGGGTCATCAGCGGTAGCAGTTCGTTGGGGATGATGCTCTTCTCGTCGAACCCCTTGTCGATCGCCAGTGCCAGCAGGAAGTTCAGGTAGTCGTCCTGGGTCAGCACCATGGAGTGCGGGTCGGTGGCCGCGCCGTGCAGGTGGAAGACGACCGGAGCCTCGGGTCGGGGGTCCACCGGATCTCCGGTGTTGGTGCGGTCCCAATGGCAGATGGCGGTGTTCGGCGGGCGCCCGTGAGCGACCAGGGCCTGCGTCATGTACGGGTCGTAATTCGTGGTGAGGTAGAGCGGAATCGGGAAGCGAGCGAGTAATCCGTGCGGCGAGGTGCTCGCGCGAAAATTGGGCGAGACGTATCGGGTCAGGCGCTGAGCGACCAGCGACTTCAGATCCACGGCATCGCCGACCTGGAATGCGGCGTACTGCATCACGCGCGACAGATCGTCGCGGTCACGGAACGGATAGCCGTACTCGTCGGCATACATCTCGGCGAGTTCCCCACCCCCTGGGATAGCGCCTGCGCACGCTCCGGCACCGATGAACGGTATGCACTCGCCTTCGCTCAACTGCCGGATTAGTCGATTCCAGTCACTCTCTTGCACCGGCGGCGACTCCCCTCAAGCGGCTGCCGGGACAGGTGCGACACAGCTGCGGTAGCGCCGCAACTGCCGCCGTCCTAGTGTGACAGAAGATCGACGGCGTCGAACCGCGTTCCGAGTTCCATGGTTCACGCTAGTCTTCCAGGGGGGCCGCAATACGGCTTCCGCTCTACATTCTTGTGCCCTCCCGGTGGTTGCTCGACTCTGCTCGAGTTACGAGGCTGAGGTGGTTCGGTGACGGAGATCAGTGGCCCGGCCCGAGAAATTCCGGTGGTGTGGGGCAATGTCCCCCAGAGAAACAAGAACTTCACCGGTCGCGCGACCCTCCTCGAGGAACTCCGGGCACAGCTCAGGCGAGAGCAGAAGGCGGCGCTACTGCCCTATGCCATCCACGGTCTCGGTGGCGTCGGTAAGACTCAACTCGCGGCGGAGTACGCCTACCGCAACAGCGCGCACTATCAAGTCGTTTGGTGGGTATCGGCAGACCAGTTGTCGATTGCCCGGTCCGGACTGGCTGCCCTCGCTCCCCGGCTCGGTCTGCAGGAACTGACGCCCGGTCGCACCGAAGAAGCCGTCGCGGCCGTGCTCGACTCGTTGAGACGGGGGACGCCCTACAGTCGATGGCTGCTCGTCTTCGACAATGCGGATCAGCCCGAAGATCTTCGCGAACTCCTTCCGCAGGGACAGATCGAAGGCCACGTCCTCGTGACGTCACGAAATCACCGCTGGCAGAGCGTCGCCGAGACGGTCGAGGTCGACGTGTTCTCCCGGGCCGAGAGCCTGGAGTTCCTGCAGCGTCGGGTGGCCGGGATCGCTGCGGAGGACGCCGACCGGCTCGCCGAGGAACTCGGTGACCTTCCGCTCGCGCTCGAGCAGGCAGGCGCACTGATGGTGGAGACCGGCATCCCCAGCGGCGACTATCTGAAGGCACTCCAGGACGAAGCGGGGAAGGTGCTCACGGAGAATCCGCCGACGGACTATCCGGTGCCGGTGGCCGCAGCCTGGAGCATCTCGATGGGCCACGTGAGCCAGCAGATGCCGTTCGCGCTGGAGCTGCTCCAGCGGTGTGCTCTGCTCGGTCCGGAACCCATCCCCCGCGACCTTCTCGTCCGTGGTGCCCGGAGGCTTCCGGGTTCGTTCGGCGAGAACCTGCAGGATCCGATCATCGTGGGTCGGGCGATGAGGGAGCTGGGCCGGTACGCGCTCGCACGAATCGACAACAACCGTCGGACGGTTCAGGTTCACCGGCTCATTCAGCGTCTGGTGCGCGACGGCCTGGACCACGAGCAGACGATCCAGATCCGGAGCGAGGTCCACCTGCTGCTCGCCGAGCGGGACCCGGACAACCCGAGCGACATCCAGAACTGGCCGCGTTATCAAGAGATCTATCCGCACCTGTTCCCGTCGGGTGCGCCGGAGTCGACCGACCCGGTGGTTCGGCGTCTGATCCGTAACGTCACCCTCTACCTCTATCTGAGCGGCGAGTACGCCGCGTGCAACACGCTCATCGATCAGGCCCTGGCCGCCTGGGAGTCCGACTCCGGTCCGGAGGACCAGAACGTCCTGATCCTGCGCGGGCAGAAGGCGAATCTCCTGTGGGGACGAGCGCGTTATGCGGAGGCCTACGAGCTCCGGCGGCCGACGCTGACGCTCATGCGCGCGGTGCTGGGTGAGGACAATCCGGAGACCCTCACCGTCACCAACGACCACGCCGCCGACCTGCGCGTGAGAGGGGAGTTCGTGGCGGCCCTCGAGCTGGACGAGGATTCCCTGCGGCGACACCGGGAGACGTTCGGCGACGAGAGCCTCGAGACGTTCCGCGCCCGCAACAACCTGTCCCTCGACAACGAGCTGATCGGCGACTACACGATCGCGTTGGAGCTCGACCAGCACAACTACGAGGAACAGCTGGCGTTCTTCGGGCAGGACGACGACCCGAACGTGGTGCTGTCCCTCGCCGGGATCTCGCGGGACCTCCGGCACCTGGGCCGCTACAGCGAGGCGTTGGATCGCGCGCGCCTCGCCTACGAGCGCTACGAGCGTCTGGTCACGAACAAGACCCTGGCCAAAGACCACCTCTGGGTGCTCACCCAGTATCGCGACATGGGCATCGTCCAGCGGCTGGCCGGCGAAGTCGAACCGGCGCTCAAGCAGGCTCGTGACGCCTACCAGCGGTTCCAGAGCTCGATTCTCGGTGGTGACCACCCGGACGCGCTCGCGGCCGGGATCAGCTTGGGCAACGCACTCCGGCTCGCGGGCTCGCTCCGGCTACCGGGCGGGGACTACCTGGGCGAAGCCGTCGACCTTCTGAACGACACGGTCGCCCGGTACGGAAACGTGTGGCAGTCTACGCATCCGTTCGCGCAAGCCGCCACGATCAATCTCGCGGTCGTGCAGCTCGCCCGGGACGGGTACGAAGAGGCTCGTCGTTACCTCGAGGAAGCGCGTGCCGGCCTCGAGGTCTCGCTCGGTTCCGGTCACCACTACACGCTGGTCTGCGCGGCGAACCTGGCGACGGCGCTGGCCGAACTGGGCCAGGTGGAGGAGGCTCGCGCGCTCGGAGAGGCGACCACTCCGCAGCTGCGCGCAGTGTTGGGCCCGGAACATCCCCATACGCTCGGCGCCGAGCTCAATCTGGGGCTGGATCGCATCGCCGACGGCGATCGGGCGAGCGGTGAGGCGCTTCGCCGCGAAGCGATGACCGGGTTCGCGCGTATCCTGGGCTCGGGCCACTACGACGTCGAAACAGCCGAACGCCGGGGACGAGTGTCGTCGGTGATCGATCCCCCTCCGATCTAACCCAGATGGACGGGCGGCGCGGTGAGGCCGTCCGACACCCATTCCGCGAGTCGGTGCGGGTCGGGTACCCCGTCGCTCCTCAGCGTGTCGTGGAGTTCGCGGATGAGCTCCGGGTGGGCGATGAGCGTCGCCGCTACCGGAGTTCCCAACTGGTGGTGAGCCAGCGCAAGGCCGGTCCACGCGTCCACCGGTGCGGCTGATCGGACGACCGCCTGCGCGTACAGCTCCGCGGCGTCGGCGTGCTTGCCGTCCGCATAGGCCAGATCCGCCGGGCGGAGACCGTCCGCGTGCTCGACGGTCGCCGCGGGGTTGCCGAGGAGACGCTCGCGGGCCAGTCGTCGACGCCCGCTGGTCCAGGACGCGCGGGAGCCAGGAACGGGGCGCGCCCTCGGCACGGTGCCGGCCGGGTAGGGACGATGCTCCCGCCACGCGCTGGCCACCGCCCGCAGGTCGTCCGGGTCGGTGTGGAGGTTACGGAGCCGCCATCCGATGCAATTCTCGCGCTGTGCGTCCTCGGCGAGTTCGAGAGCAAGCGCCGGCACCGGCGCGCGCAACAGCGGTTCCAGCGCACGACGCATGCCACGCACGAACTCGACGCCGAGTTCGGTCAGCGCCCCGGACTCGAGCAGCGAACCGAGGACGACGTCGACCGCGTCTCGCCACCGCGCGAACTCGAAGTGGGCGAGCCGGGCCGCGTCGCCACTTGCTTGCCAGCGTTCGATCTCCCAGTAGGCGACGAGGTTGAGGTGGGCATAGGCACCTTGGAGAAGGCCGGGCGCCGGTCGGGGATCGGTTCGCCATGGCGCGTAGAAGACCGCATCGCTCGGCTCCACCAGCCGGAAATGGCTCAGCAGGCTCCACAGCTTGTTGTGCGCGTGTTCGTGGACCAGCGCTTCGGCCATGTGTTGACCGTCCAGCGGTTCGGTGAGCGCGATGCCCCCGACGCTGTCGCCCGATGACGCGCTGACGCTCGGCTCGCCCGGAGTGACGAGCAGTGGAGCGAGACAGGTGATGTCCCGAGCGATCGACAACGCTCGATCCGGATGCCGCCGGACCAGCAGGCTCCACGCGTCGTCGAGACAAGCCTGCCAATGCGTCGCGGCCGCGTCGGACAGTCGGCCGCCGATCGGCAGCTCCTCCGGTATGCGGTGGGGGTCGAGATCATCGATCGTCACACCGATGCGGTGGCCCTCGGCGACCGACTGGAGGTCGCGGAGCGGCCGCCAGGTCGTCTCGTCCGCATCGCGGAGTCGAGCGACACCGTTCTCCACGTGGACGGTCAGCCAGCGTCGCTGTCCGAGCCCCTCGAACAGCCCAGCCCCAGGGAGGGGAACGGAGCCGTCGGCACGAACCCGGACCGGGATCTCGCCCGTCGTCCCGGCCCGCAGCACCGCCGCGGCCACGATGCCGTTCAGGTAACCGGCGTCGTCGGCGACCTCGGCCGGAGAGGCGCCGCCGTGCAGCCGACGGAGAGCGTGCATCCCCCAGTCCCCGACCGCGGGGTGCAGCAGGAGCCGGTCGACCTCGTGCGGCGCGGCCTTCAGCGCATCGGCCAGCAGAGCCCACCCGGCGGCGAGCCGCGCATCCTCGGCCACCGTCGGGCTGGACGTCTCGATGCTACGTCGCACGGTATGGAGCAGAAGACGTCGTTTGCTGAGTTGTCCTTCGCGGAGCACGCCGGTTTCGTCGGCGCCGCCGGCGGCCAGGGAGGCGAAGACGACTGCGGGTACTCGGAAATACTCCATCTCAGTTCTGTTCCTGGTGGTCACGGAGCTGGTGGACAACTGCGCCCCGGACGTGCTCGATCAGAGCGAACAGGTCGGGGCAGTACACGGACCGGTTCTGGAAGCCGGCGCCCGCCCGATAGCGGGTCGGGTAGGCGCCACCTC
Source organism: Cryptosporangium arvum DSM 44712 (assembly GCF_000585375.1). Classification (NCBI taxonomy): domain Bacteria; kingdom Bacillati; phylum Actinomycetota; class Actinomycetes; order Cryptosporangiales; family Cryptosporangiaceae; genus Cryptosporangium; species Cryptosporangium arvum. The sequence goes on along the minus strand of NZ_KK073874.1, from coordinate 8,435,224 downwards.
CACACGTGCGCCCGAACCGGCAGGAGCGGCACGCGTCGGCCAGCGCGTCGATCCCGAGCTGACGGGCGACGACGCCGGGGTGCCGAAGCGCGTCGTCGATCAGGTGAGTTCCGACGTGCATCCCGGTCTCCGCGGCGCCGGGGTACGCGTTGCGGAGAGAATCGATCTGCTGGATCGAACCGTCGGTTTCGATCACCAGCGTGGCGACCGGGGACAGGCCGATGTTCTCCGACCGGCTGTGTCCGCCCAGGAGCAGTTGCAGAATCTCCTCGAACAGACGTATGCCCGGACGCGGGCCCGGCTGCGTGAACCATCGATCGAAGATCGCGCTGAGCCAGTCCGCGTACGGGGTGGTGTCATCGTCGGGTCGGCCGGGTGGACGAGAGTTCCAGTCACCGTGAGGCAAGAGGAAATCGATGCGCGGAGGTGAGAACTCGGCGAGCTGCTGGTAGGTGGCGATCGGGTCCTGCTCCAGGTCGACGACGCACAGCAGCCCGGCGTAGATCGACCGGTACTTCGGCTCACCGAGTCGGCGCAGGTTGCGTTCGACGATGCCGAAGCTCGGCCGTCCGTCGGGGAACCGCCGATGGCGATCGTGGGCGGTCCGGGTGCCGTCCATGCTGACGCCGACGCGGATGCCGTGTGCCAGCAGCGTGTCGAGAACTGTGCCGTCGAGGAGGACGCCGTTTGTTTGTACGGAGGCGTCTAGTTCGGTGCCGGCCGGGAGGTGCTGTTCGATCGAGTCGAGGGCATGGAGCAGTGCGTCGGGGCCGTAGAGCATCGGTTCGCCGCCGTGGATGATGGCTTCCACCCGACTTAGGCCGTGTGCGTCCGCGTGCTGTCCGATGCGCGCGCCGATCGCGTCCACTGTGGCATCGGACATCCGATGTGGACGATCTTGCCACGCTTTATCGGCTTTATTAAATATGTAGCAGTAATCGCAGTTCAGGTTGCAGCGCGATGTCAACTTGAGGATGAACTGGCTGATCGGTACCGGCCGCCAGTTCTCACTAGCCAATTCGTCAATACTCGTTCGGTCGAACGGCCATTCTTGTCGTTCTCCCCAGTAGCCATCTCGCGGGTGGGCCGATATGCCCACTGTGTGCGATGGCATTACTAGAGGCTCGCGCTGAAAGACGCCGTGGTCTGGTCCGGAGTGCTGGCTTCTCGGACCAGTCGCACCATTGCGTCTTTGAGTGCTGAATCCGCCATGGTGTCGAGGTTTTCTAGGTCAGCCCCGTCAATCATTATCAACTCAGAGTGAAGGTTGGGCTGCGGCTCGCGCGTCATTGGGCCTATATATCACAATTTACGCGGATTTTCTACATGACCGGAGAGTAGACTCTTCGAGCTGCGGTTGGATTGGATACCTACCGTGCCGCTGGCTGCATCGAAGCGAGCGAAATCGTAGCGGGTGGCCGAGGGGCCAACTAACACGTCCCTATCGAGCTCGTCCCCCGGACCTACGGAAACGGGATCGGTTGTTCCCCGATCGACTCCACAATTCGGTCCAGCGGGACGAACTTGAAGTTCTGGCGCTGCACCGACGAGCCCTCCACGTTGTAACCGTCCTGGCAGACGAACATGCCGGTCGGGAACGCCGGGCCCAAGGGGCGTGACGTGGCGTCGATGCCGTCGGTGTCCTGGCACCCGTCGACGCCGCCGCTGTTCGCTACGCGGAAGCGGCCGAGGTACTTGTTGTCCATCCGGCCGTACACGGTGAAGTCGCTGCTGCCCTGGGACGACGCGTACAGGCGGTCACCGGCGATGGCCAGCCCCTCGACGTCGGCCTGGATGTGGCCGTCGCGTTCGGGACGGGCGCCGTCGACGAGGGTACGGGTGCGGCCGGCGTCGGGCTCGGCGCCGTAGCGCCAGATGCCGACCTTCTCCTGGCCGATGTAGAGCGCGCCGGACGCCTCGTCGGCGACGCAGCCCTCCACGGCCCGGCCGAGGTTGAACAACCGGACGGACTTCGCGGTCACCTTCGAGCCCCGGACGGTCAGCTCCCACTGCTCGACCCGGCCGGACACAGCGTTCGGGAACGCGTAGAGCTTGTCGGTCTTGGGGGAGCGGTACAGGCAGACGCCGTGCGCGGTCACGGTGGTGGGTACGACCGCGGCCGACGACAGGCGCCTGGTCGCGGGATCGACCAGGTAGATGCGCAGCACACCCTCGCCGGTGTCGTCGTCGGCGGCCACCACGACGTTGCCGCGCACGTCGACGTTGTTCGGGAACACGTTCGGGATGCGCTGGAGCCGCTTGCCGGTCAGGTCGTACGTCTCCAGCGCGCCCTTCTTGTCGGTGCCGACGATCATCGAGCGCGACGAATCGTTCGGGTCGAACCAGAACGCGGGGTCGTCCGCGGCGTCGCCGGAGTGCTCCACCGGCTGGGTCTCCACGGTGGCCCCCGCGGTCACCGGGGCCTCGGCGGCAGCCACCGGTCTGGGCGCGGACGGCACGCTGCTGCCCGTGACCACCGTGACGGCGACTGCCGCTACCAACCCCAGCGCGATCCGCATGTAGTTACGGTATCGACACGCACCGACACTTACTCCGAAGACACGCGACGGGCGATCGTGACCCCGTCCCCGAGCGGCAGAACGGCGTGGGTCACTCGGGGATCGTCGCGCACGTGGGCGTTGAACGCGCGAATCGCCGCACCGCCTGGTCGGGTCGGATTCTCCGACAGCACCGACAGGTGAAAGAACACGTTGTCGATCAACAACACCCCTCCCGGACGTACGCGCGGCACCAGCTCCTCCCAGTACGCGAGGTAGTTCGGCTTGTCGGCGTCGATGAACACCAGGTCGATCGTCGGCTCGGCGGGAAGCGCGCGCAGGGCCTCGAGCGCGGGGCCGATCCGGAGGTCGATGCGGTCGGCGACCCCGGCCCGGTCCCAGTACCGCTGGGCCACCGACGTCCACTCGTCGTTGACGTCGAGGCACAGCAGTCGCCCGTCGGCGGGCAGGCCGCGGGCGATGGCCAGCGACGAGAAGCCCGTGAACGTGCCGACCTCGACGGCCGACCGGGCGCCGACCAGCTGCGTGATCAACGTCAGGAACCCGGCCTGTTCCGGAGGGATCTGCATCCCGGCGGGACCGGGGAACCGATCGGCGGTCTCGGCGATCAGATCGCGGGCCACGTCGTCGGGCGGTGGGCCGATCGCGATCGTGTAGTCGTACAACTCTGCCGGCATCCACTCGTTTCGGTGCGTCACCGAACCACCGTAGGCTGGATGCGGTGACGCGAACCCGGGCTACTTATCTCGTCTACGCGGTCCTCGGGTTCTACGGCTGGTTCATCTACGGCTTCGGGCCGGTGGTGCCGCTGCTGCGTGACGAGCAGGGCACCAGCCGCGCGGTGGCGAGCCTGCACGGCACCGCGCTCGCCGTCGGCGCCCTCGCCGCGGGCGCACTGTATCCGTTCCTGACGCGCCGGATCGGACGCGCGAGAACGCTGTGGACGACGGTCGTCGCACTGGCGCTCGGCATCGTCGCCCTGACGGCGGTGCCGTCGGTGCCGGTGGTGACGATCGCGACGACGCTCGGCATCGGTACGGTCGGCGCGATCCTGGTCAACAGCATCGCGCCCACGCTGCTGGGCATCCACGGGCCCGCGTTCTCCGGAGCCGCGCTCACCGAGGGCAACGCGATCGCCTGCGGCGTGGGGCTGGTGGCTCCGCTGGCGATCGGCTTCTCCCTCGACCAGGGTTTCGGTTGGCGACCCGCCCTGCTGGTGGCGAGCGTGCTGGCGGCCGCGATCCTCGTGCTCGCCCGCGCGACCGCCACCCGTCTGCCCACCGGCACCGATCAGCATTCCGACGTCAGCCGCGCGCCCGCCGCCGGCCACGAGATCGCCTCCCGGGGGCGTCCGGGCCTGCCGAGGCGGTTCTGGGTGACGTGGGTGATCATGCTGTGCTGCATCGCGGCCGAGTTCGCGACCACCCTGTGGGCGTCCGATGTGCTGCGGCACCGCACCGGCTCGACGGCGGCGCTCGCCACGGCCGCGGTCACGGCGGTGGTCGGCGGGATGTGCGGTGGGCGGATCGTCGGCGCAGTGTCGGCCGCCCGCGCCCCGGGCCCCGTGCTGCTCCTGCCGGCGCTGGGCGTCGCCCTGATCGGCGGGGCCGTGTTCTGGATCACGACGTCACCGGTCGTCGCGATCGTCGGCCTCGCGATCCTGGGTTTCGGGCTCGGCCCCACCTACCCGCTGTCGATGGATCTCGCGATGCAGGCGTCGGACGGCCAGCCCGACCGCGCCGCCGGGTACGCGTCCTACGCGGCCGGTCTGGCGGTCGGCAGCGGCCCGTTCGCGCTCGGCGCGCTGGCCGACCAGGTCGGCCCCCACGGCGCCTTCCTGGTCGTACCGGCTCTGTTCCTCGTCGCGGGCGGCGGCGTACTGGTCGTCCGCCGCACCGCCACCTGACTCGTCAGACCCAGAAGTCGACCGCGCTGAGGTCCAGATCGGCCAGTAGGCGGCGGAACAGCGGCAGGGACAGCCCGACGACGTTCGTGTGGTCCCCGTCGATGCCGTCGACGAAGATCGAGCCCCGCCCGTCGATCGTGAACGCCCCCGCGACGTACAGCGGCTCGCCGGACGCGACGTACGCCGCGATCTCGTCACCGCTCGGGGTGGCGAACCGCACCGTCGTCGAGGCCACCGCGGACACTTCCCGGCCGTCGACGACGACACAGTGGCCGGTGCGCAGCACACCCGTGCGCCCGGCCATCAACTGCCAGCGCGCGATCGCGTCCGCGGCGTCCTTCGGCTTGCCGTAGGCCACGCCGTCGATCTCCAGGACGGAGTCACATCCGACGACCACCGCGTCCGGAGCGGCCAGCGACGCCACGACGGCGCGGCACTTGAGCCGGGCCAGCGAGAGACAGATCTCGGCCGGCGTGCCGGTGGCGCCCGACTCGTCCACACCGGACACCACGACGTCGGGCGCGAACCCGGCGGCGCGCAGCAACGCGAGCCGGGCCGGCGACTGCGACGCCAGCACGAGGCGGCGGGTCACGGCGTCAGCGATTTCGTGAGCACGAGCGCCACGTCGGTCTCCCACAGGTCCTCGAGCTGCAGCACGGGCGCGTAGCCCTGCCCACGCCAGAACCGCCGGGTGGGTTCGTAGGTGTGCGACGACGCCGACGTGATCGCCGAGATGTTCTGGAAGCCCTGAGCGGCCAGCAGACGCTCGAGGCGGGTCAGCAGCGTCGTGCCCACCCCGCGGTGCCGCAGTGCCGCGTGGACGGCCATCCAGGTGATCTCGGCGGCCTTGTCGCCGTGCCGCTTCCAGGTGAGGAACGCGATCACGTCGCCGCCGGGGCCGAGCGCGACCAGGCCACCCTGCGTGCCGAGGTCCCGCGCGGCCTGGGCGATGCTCCGGCCGCCGGGCGCCGGCTCGTCGTCCTCGTCGGGTATCCCGTGCCGGCCGCGGCTCGGGCGGACCGGATGGGAGGCGGTGACCCTGGACGCGCTCCGCACGGCGCCGACCTTGGGACGGTGCGCGCCAACCTTCTCCGGCTCGAGGTCGAGCGGCTCGGCCGAGGCCGCGGCGGCGTCGCTGACCGCGAAGAACCGCGGCAAGGAGGCGATGACGCGAAGGCAGCCTTCGACGTCGTCCCGCCGGAGTGGTCGGATCGAAAGGCTCATCGCGGGAGCCCGGAGGCGCGCCACGCCCCCGGACCCGCGGCGAGCGGCGCACCGATCCGTGCTTCCTGCCGGCGCCAGAGTTCACGTGGACGCGGCGCCGCCGGGGCGGCCGCCGCCGAGCGGGCCGCGAGTACACCGACGAGCGCGGCGAGTTCCTCAGCCGTAGGCACGCCTCGAAGTACCCGGATAACCGGCTCGTCGTCCTGGGTGGTCATCACGTCCCCATCGTCCGGTGCGGAGCGACCATGCGGCAAGTTCTGCGCGCACAGCGTTACAGCGGAATGTTGCCGTGCTTCTTCGGGGGCAGCGTCTCCCGCTTCCCGCGCAGCATACGCAGTGCCCGCGCGATCTGGACGCGGGTCGTCGAGGGCCGGATGATCTGGTCGACGTACCCCCGTTCGGCCGCGATGTACGGGTTGAAGAGCGTGTCCTCGTACTCCGCGATGAGCTCCTGGCGGCGGACGGCCTGCTGCTCGGGATCGTCGATCGACGTGAGTTCCCGCCGGTAGACGATGTTCGCCGCACCCTGGGCGCCCATCACCGCGATCTGGGCGGTGGGCCAGGCCAGGTTGAGATCGGCACGCAGGTGCTTTGAGCCCATGACGTCGTACGCGCCGCCGAACGCCTTGCGGGTGATCAGCGTGACCTTCGGGACCGTCGCCTCGGCGTAGGCGTAGATCAGCTTCGCGCCGCGCCGGATGATGCCGTCCCACTCCTGGCCGGTGCCGGGCAGGAACCCGGGCACGTCGACGAGCGTGAGCACCGGGACGTTGAACGCGTCGCAGAACCGCACGAAGCGTGCGGCCTTCTCGGAGGCGTCGATGTCGAGCGTGCCCGCGAACTGCATCGGCTGATTCGCGACGATGCCGACCGGGCGGCCCTCGACCCGGCCGAAGCCGACCAGGATGTTCGGTGCGAACAGCGCCTGCACCTCGAGGAACTCGGAGTCGTCGACGATCGCCTCGATCACCCGGTGCATGTCGTACGGCTGGTTCGCCGAGTCCGGGATGAACGTGTCCAGGAAATCGCCGTCGGGCGCGTCGTCGTTCTCGTACAGCGGCGCCTCGTCGAGGTTGTTGCTCGGCAGGTACGACAGCAGCGTCTTGACGTACTCGAGCGCGTCGTCCTCGTCGGCGGCCATGTGGTGGGCGTTGCCGGACTTCGTGTTGTGGGTGCGCGCACCGCCGAGGTCCTCGAACGAGACCTCCTCGCCGGTGACGGTCTTGATGACGTCGGGACCGGTGATGAACATGTGCGAGGTCTGGTCGACCATGATCACGAAGTCGGTGAGCGCCGGGCCGTAGACGTGCCCGCCGGCGGTCGCGCCCATGATCAGCGAGATCTGCGGGATGACGCCGGAGGCCAGCACGTGCCGCTGGAAGATCTCGCCGTACAGGCCGAGCGAGACGACACCTTCCTGGATGCGTGCGCCGCCGCCCTCGTTGATGCCGATGATCGGGCAGCCGATCTTCATCGCGAGATCCTGCACCTTGACGATCTTCTCGCCGTAGACCTCGCCGAGCGCGCCGCCGTACACCGTGACGTCCTGGCTGAAGACGCACACCTGACGGCCGTCGATCGTGCCGTAGCCGGTGATCACGCCATCGCCGTAGGGCCGATTCTTCTCCAGGCCGAATTGCGTCGAGCGGTGCCGGGCGAACTCGTCGAGTTCGACGAAAGAGCCCTCGTCGAGGAGCGCGTCGATCCGCTCGCGCGCGGTTTTTTTCCCCTTGGCGTGCTGCTTCTCGACCGCCCGGGCGGACCCGGAATGGACCGCCTCGTCCACCCGTCGTTCGAGGTCGGCGAGTTTGCCGGCCGTCGTGTGGATGTCGGGACCGTCGACCGGGTCCGACGACTGGGTGGCTTCGAGAGTCATCGTTGATTGCCCTCCTCCGCAGCGGCGCGTTGGCGAGCCTAAAGCAGTTTCTTCGGTGGTTGAGTGAAGTAAGGCGTGGATCACTCTTTACGGTGCGTGGTGTGGACAACGGTAGGAACGCACTGAATCGTGCAACGTTGCGGGAACGGATTCGGGACCCGTTCTGGCGCGACGTCCAGGTCGTCGAGCGCACCGGATCGACGAACGCGGATCTGGTCGCCGCCCGCGGGGTTCCGGAGGGCACGGTGCTGGTCGCCGAGGCGCAGGATGCCGGGCGCGGCCGGATCGGGCGCACCTGGACGTCCCCGCCGGGCGCCGGGCTCACGTTCTCGGTGCTGCTGCGGCCGATGGAGGTCCCGCGGGAGCGGTGGGGGTGGCTGCCGCTGCTGGCCGGCGTCGCGTGCGTCGCGGCCCTGCCCGGCGTCGACGCCCGCCTGAAATGGCCGAACGACCTGCTGGTCGGGCCGGACCGCAAGAAGGCGGCGGGCATCCTCGCGGAGGCCACCGGGGACGCCGTGGTGCTGGGCATCGGGCTCAACGTCACGCTCACCGCCGACGAACTACCGCCCGACCGCCCCGACACGACGTCGCTGGCGCTCGCCGGAGCCCCCGTGCTCGACCGCGAGGTTCTCCTCGCCGCGATCCTCGACGAACTGGCCGCGCGGTACGCGGACTGGCGGGCCGGGGACGAGGACCTGCGCGCCGCCTACCGCGGGCACTGCGACACGCTGGGGCGCGAGGTCCGCGTCTCGCTACCGGCCGGGCAGACGCTGGAAGGCGTCGCCACCGACGTCGACGCCGAAGGCCGTCTGGTCGTCGGCACCACCGCGGTGGCCGCCGGCGACGTGGTGCACGTCAGGCCGCAACCGGGACCGGAGCGTCCGGCGCCGCCGTCCGCGACGCCCACCGGGTCGTCGTGAGCACTCCGGTGCCGGCCACGACCACGCCGATCACCGCGACCAGCCACCAGGCCGGGTGGGTCGCCTCGGCGAACCCCGGGTCCTGGGCGGCGGCCCCCGCGGTCAGCGTCCCGGCCACGGCGACGCCGAGCACCTGGCCGATCTGGCGCGCCGCGGACGTCGTCGCCGAGGCGACCCCGGCCTGCGCTTTCGGCATCGACGAGACGGCGGTGTTCGTGATCGGCGTGTTCACCAGCCCGTGCCCGAGGCCGAACACCGCATAGGCCACCGCGAGGAGCACCAGCGACGTCGAACCGCTCAGGAACGAGAGGAGCACGCCGGCGACCAGCACCGCCGACCCCGCCAGGATCATCGGCACCCGCACCCCGATCCGCCCGACCAGCCGCCCGGCCAGCGGTGACGCCACCACGGCGGCGAGTGCCAGCGGCAACGTCAGCGCGCCGGCCGCGAGCGCCGAGTAGCCCCGGTTCTGCTGCAGGTAGAGCGTGTTCAGGAACAGCAGCGCGGCCAGCGCGGCGAAGTGCAGCACGGCCACCACGCTCGCCCCGGCGAACGGCACGCTGCGGAAGAACCGGACGTCGATGAGCGGTTGTTCCCGGCGTCGCTCGTAGACGACGAGGGCGGCGACGGCGACGGCGGCCAGGCACAGCAGCCCGAGGATCTCCAGCGACGCCCACCCGGTCGCCGGGCCCTCGATCAGCCCGTACGTCGCCGACGCCAGCGCCAGCACGACCAGCACCTGGCCGACCGGGTCGAACCGCCTGGCCACGGCCGCTTTCGACTCCGGCACGACCAGGTGCGTCAGCAGTGCCCCGATCAGCCCCACCGGCACGTTGATCCAGAAGATCGACCGCCAGCCGATCGTGTCGACGAGCAACCCGCCCACCAGCGGGCCGAGCGCCATGCTGATCCCCGCCACCGAACCCCAGGCGCCGATCGCCTGCGCGCGCTCGCGGGCGTCGGTGAACGTGTTCGTGATGATCGACATCGCCACCGGTGTGAGCATCGACCCGCCGATCGCCTGCAGACCTCGGAACACGATCAGCCAGCCGAGGCTCGGCGCCAGGCTGCACAGCAGCGAGCCGAGCGTGAACAGCACCAGGCCGGTCTGGAAGACCCGGCGACGGCCGAACCGGTCACCCATCGAGCCGGCGAGCAGCAGCAGCGAGGCGAGCACCACCAGGTAGGCGTCGACGGTCCACTGCAGGCCGGAGAGCGGTGCGTCCAGCTCCCGGCCCAGCGAGGGCAGGGCGACGTTGACGATCGTGTTGTCCAGCCCCACGAGGAACAGGGCGAGGCAACACGTCGCGAGGACAGCGAGTCGGTGACGACGGGACAGTTCGGGCACGGATCCCAGCGAACACCGGAATTGTTTGAAGCGCTAACCAACGTGTTGGGTCACACAGCCCGAACCGACCCGATGGTGGAGGGCGGGCTCTCCCGCCCCGACGACACCGCGGTGACGTAGTAGTCGTACTGGTGCCCCAGGATCAGCCCCTGACGACCCCACTGCAGGTCGCGCGAGCCCTGCCCGGCCAGCTCGAACTCCCCGCCGGCGGTGGAGTCGCGCAGGTAGATGCGGTACTCGGCGGTCTGCGGAACCCGCTGCCAGGCGACCAGGAGCGCACCGTTCTGGGCCAGCGCCTTGACGTCCTTCGGCGTCGCCGGCACCGGCGGCCCGGGGATCGAGCCGAACTCCCGGCCGTACGCGTATGAGTGCGCCAGCTGGTTGACGAACCGGCTCGCGATGAAGAACTCGCCGGCCTGCGTCGGGTGCGTCCCGTCCCAGGTGTGCAGTTCGCGGTTCCAGCCCGAGCGCAGGTCGACGACGCTGACCAGCGAGTCGCTCGTCGTGCGGGCCTGGGCCACGCCGGCCAGGCGCACCGCGAGCTCCGCCATCACGCTCGGCGCCACCTCGCGGTGCCCGTCGGGCTGTCCCAGCAGGATCTGGGCGCGCGGGTTGGCCTCCTGCACCTCGGCGACGATCCGGTCGAGGCTGGCCGCGGCGTCGGCGGCGGTGGAGCCCTGGATCGACAATGTGTCGTTCGTGCCGAGGTCGATCAGGACGAGGTCGGGCCGCTCCGAGCGCATCAGGTCGGGCACCCAGCCGACGACCGTCGACGCGGCGACGCCGGCCTGCGAGTCGTGCCGGCTGCCCCACTGGGTGTGCGGGACCGCGTAGTCGCCGGTCCAGGTCTCGGTCTTGCTCCCCACCCAGGTCGGCCGGGACGCCGGGTCGAGCTTCCGCCAGGCCCAGTACCGCCAGGTGTGGTCGCCGATCGCGCCCGAGGTGATGCTGTCGCCGAGCGTCATGATGCGTGCGCCCTGGTCGGGCAGGCACGGGAAGCTCGTCGTGGCGTCGGCGTACCAGCGACGGCAGCCGGAGCCGCTGAACGCCCAGCCGCGGTCGGCGCTCACCAGTTCCTCGACGTTCTCGCCGCCGGACGCGACCGTGCCGACCGCGCAGTTGGCCGGGGCCACGCCCTCGGCGGAGGTGTCGCACTCCACGCGGTCGCGCCGGGCGATCGCCAGCGTCGCGCCGCTCGCCGCCGCCGGACCGGCCGGGAGCTTCGCGGTCACCGTGTAGTCGCGGCCGGGGGAGAAGTGCTCCGGGCGCAGGGCGCCGATCCGCACCAGCGTCTCGGTGCAGGTCTGTCCCTCGCCGATCGCCAGGTAGGGCTGGGTGTCGTCGGGCAGGCCGGTGCTGCGCGTCGGGGAGTCCGCGCCGGTCCACCGTTTCGCGGCCCCGCACGGCCCGACCGTCCGAACCGTGAGCCGCAGCTCCAGGCCGTGGCCGTCCAGTCGCTCGATCGCGTCGGCCGTCCGGAACCGGAAACTGATCCCGATCCGGTGCGACCGGCCCTGCTCGGTCATCGTGAGCTGCCCGGCCTCGGGCGCCCAGGCCGCGCCGTCGTCGGTGGCGAACCCGTACCGCTTCGACGCGGCTTCGACCGGCCGCGTCGGCTCGTCGCCGAGCGTCCGGACCAGGACGACGGCGATCCCGCCGAGCAGCACCACGACGGCGACGATCGCGATCGTCACCTGACGGCGACGTCGTCCGCGCCGCCCTAACTCCGAGCGCCCGGTGCTTTCCGAACTTGGGCGCATCACCGATCCCGCGCGCAATGCGCCTCCCGTGGATGGCATCCTTCGCAGAACACGGTAGGCCCGGACGCGAAACGATCGGGTCGTTCGGAGAAAGTGGACCGATAGGTCCGCCGGCTCACCGCAATCCGAGATGGGCGCTCACCGCGGTGAGCGCGGCGCCGTAGGTGGCCGCCGCGGTCGCCTCGTCGGCGTAGTGCCCGGCCAGTTCGAAACTGACGACGCCGTGCGCGGTGGCCCAGAGCAGGTCGGTCGCGTCGACGAGCGCGAGTTCGGGCGCGCCCGTTCGCTCGCGGAGGACCGTCACCGCGTCGGCGAGCACGTCGAAAGCACGTTTCGACTCCGCGACGGCCTCGGGTGACGGCGTGAAGCCCGGGATCGCCTGGCCGAACATCACGCCGTAGTAGGCGCGTTCGGCCAGCGCGTTCTCCCGGTAGGCCCGGCCGGTGGCGGCGAGCCGATCCGCGGGGTCGTCGCCGGCGGCCTCGACGGCCTCGGCCAACCGGCGCCGGAGGCGGGCGAACCCTTCCCGGTACAGCGCCTCGGCCAGGCCGTCCTTTCCGCCGAACATCGTGTACAGCACCGTCGTCGAGCAGCCGATCTCGCCGGAGACCCGGCGCATGGTCAACGCCTGCGGCCCTTCGGCCACGAGCAGTGCGCTCGCGGCGTCCAGCACCGTGCGACGCAGCGCCTCCTGCCCGGCCGCCTGCGCCCGCCGGTACGGCGTTTCCGTGGTCATCACGATCAGGGTAGGGGTCGGTGGAGGGGGACACCGGCCTCGGCCAGTGAGGCCGCCAGCCGGAAGTACTCGTCCCCGAACGGGTCCAGGCCCCGCTGCGGCATCGCACCCCGGCGCAACGCGACGTTGTGCGGCGCCGCTTGGGCGGCGAGGGCGAAGTGACGCTCGGCCGCGTCCGCGTGCCCGTTGGCGGCGAGCCACCCGGCCAGCCGGGTCTCCGCGCGGGCGAGCTGGTCGGCCGGTGACGGCAGCCGCATGTGCTCCCGGACCTGCTCCGGAGTCAGGCCGGCGTCGTCGTCGCGCACCCAGCGGCGCAGCGCCGCCCCGGACGCGTCCGCGCTCAGCCCGTTCCAGTCGCGGAACGTGTCGGTCGCGGTCTGCGAGTCCTGCGGCCGCACGATCCGGCCCTCCTCGTCCAGCCACACCGCCGTCGGCACGTTGACGACGGCGAACGCGTCGGCCGCCGCCCCGTCGACGTCCACCAGCGCCGGGTGGGTCGTCCCGGCCTCGGCGTGCCACGGTGCCGCGCTCGCCACCTCGGTGTCGAGCGCGATCGTCACGACGCTGAACCCGGACGGCGCCAGCTCCGCGTGCCGTTCCTGCCAGGCGCCGAGGTCGTACCGGCACCCGCACCAGGACGCCCAGAACACGAGCGCGACCTTCCGGCCCCGGAACGAGGACAGCGCCACCCGCTCCCCGGTGACCGTCGGGAGCGTGAGCTCGGGTGCGGACGCGCCCGTCAGCGCCTGTCCGCGAGCCACCCCGTTCGGTGCGGTGGCCAGCGCCCGTGCCTCCGGATCGACGGCCACCACGAGCCCGGCCGGGTCCGCGAACGCAACGACGTCGAGCCCGTCACCGGTCTCGAAACCGGCGGCGCGGAAGCTCGGAATGCACGCGTCCCCCCGGCACCAGCCGGGAGCCGAGCGGTGCCAGCCGAACACGTCCTGGGCGGGGTCGGCGCGCAGTGTGCCGGCGTCGTCGACCGCGGCGCGAAGGGTGGCGGTGGCGGTGCCGTCGAGCACGGTCCAGGTGTCCATGCGGTCGACAGTAACAGCGTTACTGATACAAGACAACGTTATTACTCCCGAACCGCTCCGAACGACTCAGACGATTGACACCCGAGCCGATGGGGGGATGCGACGCGTGATCACGACCGAGGAGCTCATCAATGGCCGAGACGTCTGTCGAAGCGCGCCGCACGGGCGGTTTCGCATTCCGGCACCTTCCGGTGGCATGGAAACTGCGGTCCCTCGCGGCCCTCGTGTGCGTGTTGCTCCTGACCGTCGGTCTGTACGGGTTGGTTCAACTCGGCAGCACCCAGGACCGGTTGAAGTCGCTCTACGACAAGAACCTGCACAACATCCAGCTGATCAACACGGTCGACTCGAAGGTCGCCGACGTGCGCCGGGACGTCCTGAACCTGGCCCTGGCCCAGACGCCCGCGGACACCCAGGAGCAGAAGGCCACGACCGAGAAGACGATCAACGAGGTCAATGTCGCCTGGGCCGCGTTCGCGGAGACCGAGGTCGGGAGCGGAGCCGACGAGCGGGCGGCCTTCGTCTCCGCGTGGCAGGCCTACCAGAAGGCGCTCACCGATCGGGCCATCCCGCTCGCCGTGGCGAACCGGTACACCGAGTTCCTCGCCTACCGGAAGGCGACGACGACCCCGCTGGCGAACACGCTCATCTCGGCGCTGAACCAGCTCGGCGCGCTGCAGGACGCCGACGCCAAGGCCAAGCTCGACGCCTCCGCCGACGCGTACTCCCAGGCCCGGATCCTGACGATCGGGCTGATCGTCGTCGCGCTGTTCGCCACGTTCCTCGTCGTGCAGCTGATCACGCGGTCGATCGCCCGCCCGCTGCGCGAGACCGTCCGCGTGCTCGACGGTCTGGCCGACGGGCGCCTCGACCAGCGGTTGGCGGTCGACAGCCGGGACGAGGTCGGGCAGATGGGCGGTGCGCTCAACACGGCGCTGGAGAAGCTCTCCGACACCGTCGGCACCGTCATCGAGTCCACCGACCAGCTCAACAGCGCGTCCAGCCAGATCAGCGGCGCGTCGCAGTCGCTGTCGCAGGCCGCCACCGAGCAGGCCGCGAGCGTCGAGGAGACCACCGCGAGCATCCAGCAGATGGGCGCGGGCATCTCCCAGAACAGCGAGAACGCCGGGGTCACCGAGGGCATCGCGACCAAGGCCGCCGCCGACGCGACCGAGGGCGGCAGCGCGGTGCTGCAGACCGTCGACGCGATGAAGCAGATCGCCAGCAAGATCTCGATCATCGACGACATCGCGTTCCAGACGAACATGCTGGCGCTCAACGCGACGATCGAAGCCGCCCGCGCCGGTGAACACGGCAAGGGCTTCGCGGTCGTCGCGACCGAAGTGGGGAAGCTCGCCGAGCGCAGCCAGGTCGCGGCGGCCGAGATCAGCGAGCTGGCGGCCGGCAGCGTGCACACGGCCGAGCGCGCCGGCCAGCTGCTCCAGGAGATCCTGCCCGGCATCACCCGGACGTCGGACCTCGTCCAAGAGATCGCCGCGGCCAGCAGCGAGCAGACCTCCGGCATCCGCCAGATCGACACCGCGATGGGCCAGATCAGCAAGATCACCCAGACGAACGCGTCCTCCAGCGAGGAGCTGGCCGCGACCGCGCAGCAGATGTCGGCCCAGACCTCGCAGCTGCAGGAGGTCATGGGCTTCTTCCAGACGTCGAACGTACGCCGTCGCCCACCGGCGGTCAGCTACGGCGGCGGCACCTACGGCACCCCGAAACGGACCACCGGCAGCGCCCGGCTCACTCCCGCGGGCGCGTTGCCGGTCGGGTCGGGGCCGTCCGACGTCGACGACAGCAAATTCGACCGGTTCTGAGCGGAGGTAGCGGTGAGCAGCACGCAGACCGAACCTCGGCCCGGCGCGAGCGCCGCCGGGTCCGACCGCTACCTGAGGTTCACGCTCAACGGTGAGATGTACGCGCTGAACATCTTCAACGTCACCGAGATCCTCGAGCACCGGCAGCTCACGCCGGTGCCGATGATGCCGGACTTCATCCGCGGCGTGATCAACCTGCGTGGGCGGGTCGTGCCGGTCATCGACCTGGCGATCCGCTTCGGACGCGGGGTGACTGCGATCGCGCGCCGGACCTGCATCATCATCGTGCGGATCCCGACACCGACGGTCACCGACGAGGAGGGCGTCACCGGGTCCACCCAGGACATCGGTGTGCTCGTCGACGTCGTCAACAAGGTCGTCCGGCTCGCCGACGACGAGATCGAGCCGGCGCCCGCGTTCGGCGCGGGCATCCGGGCCGACTACATCAGCGGCATGGCCAAGCGGGACGACGGCGCCGGCGACGACTTCGTCATCGTGCTCGACGTCAGCCGGGTGCTTTCGATCGCCGACATGGTGAACCTGCAGAACGCGGTGGCCGAAGCGTCATGACGGTGACCACCCACCACCCGAAGCCGATCACCCACGCGGAGTTCGCGGAGATCAGCGACCTGCTGCTGCGCCGTACCGGCATCCGCCTGTCACCGGGCAAGGAGACGCTGGTCATGGGCCGGCTCGACAAGCGGCTGCGCCAGCTCGGCCTCACCTCGTACCGGGAGTACCTCGACCTGCTCGCCCGCCCCGAGGAGCCGGAGCTCCACCAGGCCATCGACCTGCTCACCACGAACGAGACGTTCTTCTTCCGCGAGCCGCGCCACTTCGACTTCCTGCGCGAGGAGGTGCTGCCCGCGCACCCGGCCAACCGGCCGTTCCGGCTGTGGAGCGCGGCCAGTTCCAGCGGCGAGGAGGCGTACACCGCGTCGATGGTGCTGGCCGACGCGCTGCCGAACGCACCGTGGGAGGTCGTGGGCACCGACGTGTCGGCGCGTGTCGTAGCCAGCGCGCAGCGGGGCCTCTACCCGATCGCGGCCGCCGAGCGGATCCCGCTTCCGCTGCTGCGTAAGTACTGCCGCAAGGGCCGGGAGGAGTACACCGGTCAGCTGGCGATCGCCCCCGACCTGCGGGCCCGGGTGACGTTCGTGCGCGCCAACCTCATGGACAACCTGGAGGGCCTGGGGCGCTTCGACGTGATCTTCCTGCGCAACGTGATGATCTACTTCGGAGTCGAGACGAAGATCGCGCTGCTGGAGCGGCTGGAGACGATGCTCCAGCCGGGCGGACATCTGATCGTCAGCCTGTCCGAGACGCTCAAGGGCGTCACGTCCCGGCTGCAGCTGGTCGAACCCTCGATTTACCGACGTCCCGCCGATGTTTAGAGCGGATGACGTGACCCTCAACCCGGGTGACTTCTGCTTCGCGTCCGACGGCGCGAGGATCCGGACGCTGCTCGGGTCGTGCGTCTCGATCTCGCTGTGGCACCCGCGGCTGCGCATCGGCGGCATGTGCCACTACATGAACCCCCGGCGGCGGCGTCCGTCCGGTCCGCACGAGCTGTCCGGCCGATACGCCGACGAGGCGATCGAGCTGTTCCTGCGCGAGCTCCGCCGCACCAACACGTTGCCGCACGAGTACCAGGTCAAGATGTTCGGCGGCGGTAACCAGTTCCCGGGCAGCCGCGCGGTGGACATCCCCCGGCAGAACATCGACATCGGCCTGGAGTTGCTCGAGCGCCACGGCTTCGAGGTCACCGCGACCCACCTGGGCGGCACCGGCGCGCGCCACGTCCTGTTCGACCTCACCGACGGCGGCGTGTGGATGAAGCACTCGACCCACACCGTCGGCGACCAGGCGATGGCATGAGCAAGCCCCGGATCGGTGTGTTCATCGTCGACGACTCGGCCGTCGTGCGTCAGGCGCTGACCGCGCGGCTGGCCGGCAGCGGCGAGATCGACGTCATCGGCGCCGCGTCCGACCCGATCTTCGCCTGGGAACGGATGAACAAGATCTGGCCCGACGTCGTCGTGCTGGATCTCGAGATGCCCCGGATGGACGGCATCACGTTCCTCAAGAAGATCATGGCCACGCGTCCGACGCCGGTCGTGATCTGCTCGACGATGACCACCCGTGGCGCGGAGACGACGATGGACGCGCTCGCGGCCGGTGCGGTGAGCGTGATCCCGAAGCCGACGACCGGGCTCAAGCAATTCATCCAGGACGAGGGTGGCGACATCGTCTCGGCGGTGCGTGCGGCGGCCGCGAGCAACGTCCGTGGTGCGGTGCGCCAGCCGGTCGCCGTGGGAGCGCCGTCGGCGCCGGCCGGCGCGCTCGCGACGACCACGGACCGGATCGTGGCGATCGGCACGTCCACCGGCGGTACGCAGGCGCTCGAGGTGGTGCTCACCGCTCTCCGCGTGACCTGCCCGGGGATCGTGATCGTGCAGCACATGCCGGAGAAGTTCACGGCCGCGTTCTCGGCCCGCCTGAACGGCCTCTGCGACGTCGAGGTGACCGAGGCCGTCGACGGGGACCGCGTGGTGACCGGGCGGGCGCTCGTCGCTCCCGGCGGGCGGCACATGGAGCTACGCAGGGACGGCGCGCAGTACCGCGTCCGGGTGTTCGACGGGCCGCTGGTCAACCGGCACCGGCCCTCGGTCGACGTGCTGTTCCGGTCGGTGGCCAAGGCCGCCGGACGCAACGCGCTCGGCATCATCATGACCGGAATGGGCGACGACGGCGCCCGCGGCCTGCTCGAGATGCGCCACGCCGGAGCACACACGGTGGCGCAGGACGAGGCAACCAGCCTGGTGTACGGCATGCCGCACGAGGCGGTGCTGCTGGGCGCGGCCGACCGGGAGGCACCGCTGTCCGCGATCCCGGAGGTGATCCACAAACATGGCTGAGTGGTTGATCGCGCTGGCGGCGCTCCTGGTCGGGCTGGGCGTCGGCGTCGTCGTGGGAAAGCGGCTCGACGCGCGGCAGACACCCGCCACCACTACCACCGCCAACGAGTTCCACCGCAGCGTCGTCGACTTCGCCGGTGCGGTGGCCCCGGTCTGGTCGGCCCAGGTGGACACGTCCCGCGCGCAGATGGAGACCGCGATCAGCGGTGTCACCGAACAGTTCGCGGGCATCGTCGACAACCTCGACACGGTGCTCGACTCGTCCGCCGGGGTGTTGCACGGTGACTCCGCGGCCGTGTTCGACCGCAGCCGGGAGCGGCTCGGCGACGTCGTCAGCACGCTCGACAACGCGGTGGCGATGAAGCGGCAGGCGCTGGAGGAACTCCGCACGCTCAACGACCTGACCGGCGAGCTCAAGCAGATGGCGGCCGAGGTCACCGCGATCGCGTCCCAGACCCACCTGCTGGCGCTCAACGCCGCGATCGAGGCCGTGCGGGTCGGCGAGGCCGGCGCCGCGTTCGAGGTCGTCGCGCTCGAGGTGCGTCACCTGGCCGAGCGGTCGCTCAACACCAGCAGCCGCATCACCGACAAGGTCGCCGGCATCGGCGCCGCGATCGACTCGGTGATCACGAACGCCCAGGAGGGCGCCGAGCGGGAGGATCTCGCCGTCAACCAGGCCAACGGCGACGTCAACGAGGTGCTTGAGGACCTGCAGTCGGTCGTCACCGGGTTCCAGCAGTCGTCGGGCGAACTCGAGTCCGCGGCCGTCGGCATCCGTGGGCAGATCGCGTCGTCCCTCGTCGAGCTCCAGTTCCAGGATCGGCTCTGCCAGGTGCTCGAACACCTGCGTGACAACATCGCCCAGCTACCGACGGTCGTCGCCGACGTCCCGACCACGGAGTCCGGTGAGCCGCTGCCGCTGGACGCCCAACGCCTGCTCGACGCCCTCGCCGCCGACTACACGATGGTGGAGGAGCGGCTGGCCCACGAGTCGGGCGGTGCGGTCGTGCAGCGCGAATCCGAGATCACGTTCTTCTGACGGGGCGCAGCTCCAGGAGGCACAGGCCATGGCAAAGACGATCCTGATAGTCGACGACTCGGCTTCGGTGCGGCAGGTGGTCACGATCGCGCTGAAGGGCGCCGGGTACGACGTGATCGCCGGCGTCGACGGCAAGGACGCGCTGGCCAAGCTGACCGGTCAGCGCGTCCACCTGATCATCTCCGACGTGAACATGCCCAACATGGACGGCATTACGTTCGTCCAGGAGGTCAAGAAGCTCGCGGCGTACAAGTTCACACCGGTGATCATGCTGACCACCGAATCGCAGGAGGACAAGAAGAAGGCCGCGCAGGCCGCGGGGGCCAAGGCCTGGGTCACCAAGCCGTTCCAGCCGCCGCAGATGCTCGCGGCGGTACAGAAGCTGATCGCGCCATGACCCGGCTCGAACTGGGTGACGAACTGACGATCGTCACCGCCGCGGAGACCCGGGAACGGCTCGTGCCGTACCGGAAAGCCGGGACCGGTCTGGAGCTCGACCTGTCCGCGGTGTCCGACGTCGACACCGCCGGCCTGCAGTTGCTGCTGGCCGCCCGGCGCGAAGGCGTGGTGCTCACCGACCCGAGCCCGGTCGTCCGTGACCTGCTGGACTTCACCCGATTGAGCGCGGAGCTGCGATGAGCTTCGAAGACGAATCCCTGGACATCTTCATCACCGAGGCGCGGGAGCTCGTGCAGGACGTCGAGGACGGCATCCTGCGCCTGGAGGAGACGCCGGTCGAGGCCGAGAGCGTCAACGCGCTGTTCCGGGCGATCCACACGCTCAAGGGGTCGTCCGGCCTGTTCGGCCTGGACCACATGGTGCAGTTCACGCACGTCATCGAGACGCTGCTCGACCTGGTGCGGCAGGGTGAACTGTCGGTCACCCCCGACCTGGTCAGCGCCCTGCTCCCGTGCGGCGACCACATCCTGAACCTGGTCGAGGCGATCGCGCACGGCCGGGCCGACGCGACGCCGGAGGAACTGAGCACCGGAGCGGTGCTGCTCAGCCGCCTCGAGCCGTTTCTCCCCGGAAGCTCGAGCCCGCCCGGGAACGCTCCCGAGGCGGCGGCGTCGGCTCCGGAGCCGGAACCGGTGGCCGACGAGGAGAAGGCCTGGCACCTCAGCCTGAGCTTCGGCCCCGACAGCCTCCGCAACGGCATGGACCCGCTCGCGTTCATCCGCTACCTGTCCACGGTCGGCACGATCACGGACCTGAGCGTCGTCGCCGACGGCCTGCCGACGCTCGACGAGATGGACCCGGAGACCTGTTACCTCGGGTTCGAGGTCGACTACGAGACCTCGGTGCCCAAGGCCGACATCGAGAACGTCTTCGAGTTCGTCCGCGAGGACAGCGACATCCGGATCACGCCCGGCGACGCCCAGGTCGAGTCGTACGTGCGGCTCATCGGGACGCTGCCGGAGAGCGATCGGATCGGCGACATCCTGATCCGCAGCGGTGCCGCGACCGAACGCGAGATCACCGACGCGATGAACCTCCAGCAGGAGCGTTCCCGGGGCAGCAACACGATGGTGCCGCTCGGCGAGATCCTCGTCGAGCTGAACATCGTCCCCCGCCAGGTCGTGGACGCCGCCCTCCGCAAGCAGCGCCGCAGCGGCGAGACCCGCGCCCAGCAGGACACCCAGACGCTCCGGGTGGACGCCGCCCGGCTGGACCGGCTCATCGACCTGGTCGGCGAACTCGTGATCGCCCAGGCCAGCGCCGGCGTCGTCTGCCTGACCGACGGCAACGACCGCGCGGGGATGGCGGAAGCGCAGAGTGAGGTCATGCGCCTGGTCGAGGAGGTCCGCGACAGCGCGCTGTCGCTGCGGATGGTGCCGATCGGGACGACGTTCCGCCGGTTCGAGCGGGTCGTCCGGGACGTGAGCCACGAGTTGGGCAAGGAAGTCGGCCTGGTCGTGACCGGCGGTGACGCGGAGGTCGACAAGGCGCTCGTCGAACGCATCGGCGACCCGCTCGTCCACCTGGTCCGCAACTCGCTCGACCACGGCATCGAGTCGCCGGCCGAGCGTCTCCGACGGGGCAAACCCGCCCGCGGGACGCTACGCCTCAACGCCTTCCACGACGCCGGCAACATCGTGATCGAGGTGGCCGACGACGGCAAAGGGCTCGACCGGGACCGCATCCTGGAGCGGGCGATCGAGCGGGGCCTGGTCGAACCGGGTGCCGTGCTCACCGACGCCGAGATCTACGAGATGATCTTCGAGCCGGGGTTCTCCACGGCGGCGGCGGTGTCGAACCTGTCCGGCCGGGGCGTCGGCATGGACGTCGTGCGGAAGAACGTCACCGCGCTGCGCGGCACGATCGAGGTAGAGACCGAGGTCGGTGTCGGCACCACGATGCGGCTCCGGCTACCGCTGACGCTCGCGATCATCGACGGGTTCCTGGTCGGGGTCGGGTCGCGGTTCTTCATCGTGCCGCTGGACCGAGTCACCGAGTGCGTCGAGCTGCCGGCCGCCGAGGCGGGCCGCAACGTCATGGACCTGCGTGGGGAAGTGCTGCCGTTCATCCGGTTGCGGTCGATGTTCGAGATCGACGGGCAGCCGGCACGCCGGCAGAGCGTCGTCGTGGTCGAGCAGTCCGGTCAGCGCACCGGGCTGGTCGTCGACGCGCTGATGGGGGAGTTCCAGACCGTGATCAAGCCGCTCGGCCCCCTCTTCGCCCGGGCGAAGTACATCAGCGGCGCGACGATCCTCGGCAACGGCGAGGTCGCGCTCATCCTCGACGTCGGCCCGCTGGTCGCCGGCCAGACCGAGCGCGAGCGAGCCCTGCACGCCGACGCGGTGGCCTAGCGCGTGTCCTGTGAGTGGTTGAGCTGTGACTTCTGGTATTCGTGTGGCGTGGTAGGTCGCGGAGAGTTAACCGATCGGGCGTGGGCTGAGATCGAGGCGTTGTTGCCGACTTCCGGTCGGGGTCGACGGTGGCGTGATCATCGGCAGGTCATCAACGCCATTCTGTGGAAGCTGCCGGACCGGCGCCCCGTGGCGTGACCTGCCCGAACGCTATGGGCCGTGGAAGACCCTCATGAGCGGCTGCGGCTGTGGACCGCTGATGGCACCTGGCAGAGGATCCTCGATCACGTCATCGTCAAAGACGACTCGGTCGGCGACATCGAATGGATCATCAGCCTCGACTCCTCCGTGGTCCGGGCCCATCAGCACGCGGCCGGAGCCCGCAAAAGGGGGCTGCGGAACCGAGACCGGCCGCGGGATCGACGTCGAAGCGTTCGCCGTGGAGGGCGAAGGACTCGGACGGTCCCGCGGCGGGCTGAGCACCAAGATCCACCTCGCCGTTGACGGACGCGGGCTGCCGATGCGGATCCTGCTCACCGGCGGTCAGGCTGGTGACAATCCGCAGTTGCTGCCGTTGCTCGACGGGATCCGGGTCGCCCGGATCGGACCGGGACGGCCCCGCACCCGACCGGACGGGGTGATCGCCGACAAGGCCTACTCCCACGACTCGACCCGGGCTGCTCTGCGGACCCGCAGAATCCGATTCACCTGCCCCGAACGATCAGACCAGACCGCCCGGCGGGAGGCCAAAGGCAGAGCCGGTGGCCGGCCCCCGGCCTTCGACCGGGTCCGCTACAAGCAGCGCAACGTCGTCGAACGCTGCTTCAACCGGCTCAAACAGTTCCGCGACCTGGCCACCCGCTACGCGAAACGCATGGCCTACTACCAGTCAGAACTCGTCCTCACCGCGATCGTGCTCTGGCTCCGATGACTTACAGGACACTCGCTAGGCCGTGTCCTGCGAATCCGTGCTCGGCTGCGGCTCCGCTCAGGCGCCGCCAGGCCGCGTTGTCGGACCATCCGGATACACAGCGGTATCCGGATGGTCCTCCGCCTTGCCTGACGACGCCTGAGCGGTGCCTCGCGGCGAGCGAGATTCACAGGACACGGCCTAGTTGTTCTGTCCACGGACGTTGGTGACGGTGGGGTTGACGTGGCGGAGGACCTCCGGGCGGGTGTGTAGCTGCCAAGCACACACAGCCTGTCGGTCCACGGAGGTCCTCCAGTGCCCCACCGTAATGCCCCGCTGACCGAACTCGGACGCCTGCGGCTGGCCCGCTGCGTCGTCGATGACCGCTGGTCGTTGCGGCGAGCCGCCGACCGGTTCCAGGTCTCGCCCACCACAGCCGCGCGCTGGGCCGGCCGCTACCGCCGGCACGGTGCGGACGGTATGACCGACCGGTCCAGCCGTCCGTACCGATCCCCGGCCCGCACCGCCCGGCAGACCGAACGAAAGATCGTGAAGATCCGGGTCACCAAACGCCTCGGACCAGCACGCATCGCCGCCCGTCTCGGCCTGAACCCCGCCACGGTCCACCGCGTGCTGACCCGCTACCGGCTGCCGCGTCTGGCTCACCTCGACCGCGCCACCGGCGTCCGGGTCCGCCGTTACGAACGCGACGCGCCCGGCGACCTGATCCACGTCGACGTCAAGAAACTCGGCCGGATCCCCGACGGCGGCGGCCACCGCACCCGCGGCCGCTCCGCCGGCAGCCGCAACAAACGGGCCACCACCGGCGCCCGCAAGAACTGCCATCCGGTGATCGGCTATGCCTATCTGCACACCGCGATCGACGACCACTCCCGGCTGGCCTACACCGAAATCCTGACCGACGAACGCAAAGAGACCGCGACCGGCTTCTGGACCCGCGCCCTGGCCTACTTCACCTCCTGCGGGATCACCGTCGCCCGGGTCCTGACCGACAACGGCTCCTGCTACAAGTCCCGCCTCTGGGCCGACACCCTCACCCACGCCGGGATCGCCCACAAACGGACCCGGCCCTACCGGCCCCAAACCAACGGCAAAGTCGAACGATTCCACCGCACCCTGGCCGAGGAATGGGCCTACGCCCGCCCCTACCGGTCAGAAGCAGAACGCCAGGGCGCATTCGCGCCCTGGCTGCACTTCTACAATCACCACCGCGGCCACACCGCCCTCGGCGGTCTACCACCCGCGACCCGCGTCACCAACCTCACGGGACAGAACACCTAGTCGGAAGACACGGTCACGGGGGTGGCGGAGTCAGGTCGCGGGTGCGGGCGCGCAGACGGGTCCGCTCGCCCTGGGGGCCGAACAGGAGCAGCGCCTCGACGGGATCGTGATCGGCGTGCCCCATCCAGTGCGGAAGGCTGGTGTCGTACTCGGCGGACTCACCCGCGGTCAGAACGAGGTCCCGGTTGCCCAGGACGAACCGCAACCGGCCGGTGAGAACGTGCACCCAGGCGAAACCATCGTGGGTCCGCGGATCGGGCTCGACGAGCGTCTCCCGGGCGGGGGAGAACATCTTGTAGGCGCGGATACCGCCTCGCTGGTGACTGAGAGGCACGAACGTCGCGCCGTGGCGGTGGATCACCCCTTCGACTCGCGGCCGGTGCAGCCCGATCAGCTCGTCCAGCCCGAGGCCGTGCACCCTGGCCAGCGGCAGCAACTGCGCCAGGGTCGGCTGGAGACGGCCGTTCTCCAGGCGGGACAGGGTGCTCTCGGCGATACCGGTCAGCTCGGCGAGCCGGGCGAGGGTGAGCTGCCGTTTCCGCCGCAGGCTCCGTAGCCGTGCGCCGACCTCCGGCTCCGGGTTCGCATTCACCCTCTGCACCTTCCCGATCCGCAAGATTCTTGGCAAGGCGCTCGAGAGCACGCTCACTATCGGTTACATGACACAGCTTCACAATGGACGAGTCGACGTCGCGGTGATCGGCGGTGGGCCGGCGGGTCTGAGTGCGGCGACCACGCTCGCCCGGGCCCTGCGCTCGGTGGTCGTGATCGACGACGGCCACCCGCGCAACGCTGCGGCGGACGGTGTCCACAACTTCCTGAGCCGGGATGCCGTGAGCCCCGCCGACCTGCTCGCCGCCGGGCGCGACGAGCTGACCCGGTACGGCGGTTCCGTACGGCCCGGCCGCGCCGTGGCGGCACGCACCAGCGGGGACGGGTTCCAGGTCACGCTCGCCGACGGGGACGTGGTCGAGGCGCGGCGTCTGCTGGTCACGACCGGCCTCACCGACGAGCTGCCCGACGTCGCCGGAGTGCGTGAGCGGTTCGGCCGGGACGTGGTGCACTGCCCGTACTGCCACGGCTGGGAGATCCGCGGGCGGCGCATCGCGGTGCTGGCCAGCGGTCCGATGGGCGTGCACCAGGCGATCCTGTTCCGGCAGTGGACCGACGACCTGGTCCTGCTGACGCACACCACCGAGGCTCCGGCGCCCGAGCAGGCGGCGCTGCTCGCCGGGCGCGGGATCGCGGTGGTCGCGGGCGTCGTCGACCGGCTGGAGGTCCACGACGACCGGCTGCGCGGCGTGCGGCTGGCCGACGGGCGGTCGGTCGGGTGCGACGCGATCGTCGTGGGCCCGCGGATGGTGGCCTCGTCGCCGGTGCTCGATGAACTGGGGCTGAAGCCGGTGGCGCATCCGATGGGCGAGGCGGTGGGAATGACCTATCCGGCCGAGCCGACCGGTGCGACAACGGTGCCCGGGCTGTGGCTGGCCGGCAACGTCACCGACCTCCAGGCCCAGGTGATCACCGCGGCCGCGCAGGGAGTGGCGGTGGCGGCCGCCCTCAACCTGGAGCTGGTGATGGCCGAGACGGTGGCCTAGACGTTCGCCGCGGAGGCCCGTCGTCGCGCTGACGCCTTGTGTGCGGTGGCGAGTGTCTCCGCGCTGAACACGATCAGTGCAACCCAGACCAGGGCGAAGCCCGCCCAGCGGGCCAACGGCATGTGCTCGCCAAGGACCGTGACGCCGAGCAGGAACTGCAGGGTCGGCGTCAGGTACTGGAGCAGCCCGACGGTCGTGAGCGACACCAGGTTCGCCGCCGCCGCGAACGCCAGCAGCGGAGCGGCCGTCAGCGCCCCGGACAACACCATGAGCGTGGTGTGCCCGGCGGACACGTGCCCGAACTCCGCGTCGCCCTGCCAGGTCAGCCACGTGACGTATCCGAGCGCGGGCAGCAGGAGCACGAGCGATTCGGTCGCCAGCCCTTCGACGGCCGGTGCACCGACGATCTTCTTGATCAGCCCGTACAGCCCGAAGCTGAACGCGAGCGTGATCGCGATCCACGGAGGTCGTCCGTAGTCGACGGTGAGCACCACGACCGCGACCGCGCCGATCGCCAGCGCCACCCACTGCATCCGGCGGAGCCGCTCGTGCAGCACGGCGACGCCGAGCAACACCGAGATCAGCGGGTTGATGAAGTACCCGAGCGCGGTCTCGACGACCCGGGACGAGTTGACGCCGTAGATGTACGTGTACCAGTTCGCCGCGATCAGCGCCGCGCTGAGCGTCAGCAGGCCGATCGTCCGCACGCCCGCGGTGCGGAACCAGCGCCAGCGACGCAGCACGACGATGAGGACGCCGACGGTGACGAGCGACCAGATGATGCGGTGGGCGAGGATCTCCAGCGCGCCCGCCGGCTTCAGCAGCTGGAAGTAGAGCGGGAAGATGCCCCACGCCCCATAGGCGGCTACTCCGAAGAGCAGTCCGCGTCGCTGTTCGGTCACCTGCGGCAACGCCGATCGGGCGGCCGCTCCGGCGACCGCCCGATCGTGTGGGTCAAGCCACTGTCCAGGTGTCGTTGCCGTGGAGCAACTGCTGGAGGTCGGCGCCGCCGCGGGCTTGGGCGGTGTCGAGTTGGGCCGCCATTTCGGCGTCGTAGGTGGGGCGTTTGACCGAGCGGAACACGCCGACGGGGGTGTAGCGCAGGTCCTGGGTGGAGATGCGGGAGAGCGCGAAGGCGTAGGCGGGGTTGTCGATGTGGGCGTCGTGGACGACGAGGGTGTTCTCGTTGTCGGGGGTCACGTCGACGATCTCGAAGTTGCCGTGGGTGTCGCGGACGACGCCTTTCTCGTTGTCTTTGCCGAAGCGCAGCGGCTGGCCGTGTTCGAGGCGGATGGTCCAGTCGTCTTTGGTGGCGTTGTCTTTGAGGAGTTCGAAGGCGCCGTCGTTGAAGATGTTGCAGTTCTGGTAGATCTCGACCAGGGCGGAGCCTTCGTGCTGGGCGGCGGCGTGCAGCACGCTGGTGAGTTGTTTGCGGTCGGAGTCGATGGCCCGGCCGACGAATGATGCTTCGGCGCCGAGGGCCAGGGACACGGGGTTGAAGGGGTGGTCCAGGGATCCCATGGGGGTGGATTTGGTGATTTTGCCGACTTCGGAGGTGGGGGAGTACTGGCCTTTGGTCAGCCCGTAGATGCGGTTGTTGAACAGCAGGATTTTGAGGTTGACGTTGCGGCGCAGGGCGTGGATGAGGTGGTTGCCGCCGATGGAGAGGGCGTCGCCGTCGCCGGTGACGACCCAGACGGAGAGGTCGGGGCGGCTGGTGGACAGGCCGGTGGCGATGGCGGGGGCGCGTCCGTGGATGGAGTGCATCCCGTAGGTGTTCATGTAGTAGGGGAAGCGGCTGGAGCAGCCGATTCCGGAGACGAACACGATGTTTTCGCGTTTGAGTCCGAGTTGGGGCATGAAGGATTGGACGGCGGCGAGGATGGCGTAGTCGCCGCAGCCGGGGCACCAGCGGACTTCTTGGTCGGTTTTGAAGTCGCCGGCTTTCTGCGGGGTGTCGGTCTTGGGCACCAGCCGCATGCTCGGGAAGTCCAGCGCCACCGTGCCGGCCTTGGCGCGCCCGGCGCCACCGCCCGCGGCACCCCGCGCAGCGGGGCCACCCACGGCGGCGGGGCTCGAAGCAGCGGGGCTGCCGGCGGAGTCGGCGACGGGGCTGCGGCGGTCGGGGGGCTGCAGCGCCTCGGGGGCACGGCCTTCGTCCACCTGCCGCTCGGAGGGAAGCTGCCGCTCGGAGGGAAGCTGCCGCTCGGAGGGAAGCTGCGGCTCGGAGGGAAGCTGCGGCTCGGAGGGAAGCTGCGGCTCGGTCATCGGGTGATCCCAATCTCATCGGCCGTGTCGGTGGTGCCGGCGGCCTGCGTGATGACGTTGGTGAGGACTTCTTCGAGTTCTTCGGCGCGGAAGGGTAGGCCGCGGACCTGGTTGTAGGAGACGACGTCGACCAGGTATTTCGCGCGGAGGAGCAGGGCGAGTTGGCCGAGGTTCATCTCGGGCACGACCACACGCTGGTAGCGGTGGAGGACCTCGCCGAGGTTGTCCGGGAACGGGTTGAGGTGCCGCAGGTGCGCCTGGGCGATTTTCATTCCGGCGCGGCGCACCCGGCGGGCGGCGGCGCCGATGGGGCCGTAGGTGGAGCCCCAGCCCAGCACCAGCACGTCGGCGTCGCCGGAGGGGTCGTCGACCTCCAACGCGGGGATGGACCGGGCGATGCCGTCGATTTTGGCTTGGCGGGTGCGCACCATCAGGTCGTGGTTGGCCGGGTCGTAGGAGATGTTGCCCGACCCGTCGGCTTTCTCGATGCCGCCGATGCGGTGTTCCAGGCCGGGAGTACCGGGGATGGCCCACGGCCGGGCCAGGGTGTCGGGGTCCCGCAGATACGGCCAGAACTCCTCCCCATGGTTTTTCTCCGACGCGAACTCGGTCCGCAGATCCGGCAGGGTGTCCACGGCCGGGACCTGCCACGGCTCGGAGCCGTTGGCCAGATACCCGTCGGAGAGCAGGAACACCGGGGTGCGGTAGGTGACCGCGATGCGCGCCGCTTCGATCGCGGCGTCGAAACAATCGTTCGGGGAGCGCGGCGCCACGATCGGTACCGGGGCTTCGCCGTTGCGCCCGAACATGGCCTGCAACAGATCCGACTGCTCGGTCTTGGTCGGCAACCCGGTCGACGGGCCACCGCGTTGAATGTCGACCACCACCAGCGGCAGTTCCAGCGACACCGCCAACCCGATGGTCTCGGACTTCAACGCGATCCCCGGCCCCGAGGAGGTCGTGATGCCCAGCGCGCCGCCGAAGGACGCGCCGAGGGCGGCGCCGATCGCGGCGATCTCGTCCTCGGCCTGGAACGCCCGCACCCCGAACCGTTTGTGCTTCGACAACTCGTGCAGCACGTCCGAGGCCGGCGTGATCGGATACGCGCCCAGGAACAACGGCAGACCGGCGCGCTGCCCGGCGGCCAGCAGCCCGTAGGCCAACGCCAGGTTCCCGGAAATGTTGCGGTAAGTACCCGAGGGCATCGGCGCCGGTTTCACCTCATAGGTGACCGAGAAATCCTCCGTGGTCTCCCCGTAGTTCCAGCCCGCCTTCAACGCCGCCACGTTCGCCGCCGCCACCTGCGGCTTGGTGGCGAACTTCTTCTCCAGGAACCCCACCGTCGCCTCGATCGGCCGCGAATACAACCACGACACCAACCCCAGCGCGAACATGTTCTTCGCCCGCCCGGCGTCTTTACGCGAGAGCCCGAGCCCGTCCACCGCCTGCAACGTCAACTCGGTCAACCCGAGCGAATGCACGTGATAGGCCTCCAGCGACCCGTCCTCCAACGGCGACGCCCCGTACCCCACCTTCGCCAACGCCCGCTTGGTGAAGTCATGGGTGTCCACGATGACCGTCGCGCCCCGCGGCAGATCCGCCAGGTTCGCCTTCAACGCCGCCGGGTTCATCGCCACCAGCACATCCGGGCGATCCCCCGGCGTCATGATGTCGTGATCGGCGAAATGCACCTGGAACGACGAAACCCCCGGCAACGTGCCCTGCGGCGCCCGGATCTCCGCCGGGAAATTCGGCAACGTCGACAAATCATTCCCGAACGACGCGGTCTCCGACGTGAACCGATCACCGGTCAACTGCATCCCATCACCGGAATCACCGGCAAACCGGATCACCACACGGTCCAACCGCTGGACCTGCTTGCTCACTCGGCTGTCCTCCTCTGCCACACCTCGGGGAGCGGCGCGGCTTGTTGCCGGACTTTGTTCCCGATGCTACGTCGGTATGTCAGTCTTCTCGGCTTCCGGTTCGGCGCCGAGAGCCTTGTTACCGCCATCACACCGACCGTCCTGACGTGCTTGCCGAAAACCTTACGGCAAGGACTCGCGGAGGGTCCCGGAGAAATGTCACCCGGTGTCGGAATGGCTCCCACGTCGACGGTGCGACCGGCGAGCGGAACGATCACCGCGGAGTGATCGTGCCCGGGCGACCTGGTGCCCGTTTTAGTCGGACGGGCGTCATACGGGCATCACAAACGTACGACTCGGGCAAGCGCTCCCGCGCCTGAGAGCGCTTGCTCGCGGTCCGGCCAGCACAGAGACCATCCTGTTATCCGGGCAGGAACGGGCGGCATTCCGCCCACACAACCTGTTGGAGCCATTAAATGGAGGTGTTAAACAGGTCACAGGCCAGAGTCGACGGCGACTCAGGCGGTGCCGGAGGAGGCCGAGGATGCGTGCTGAGGAACGCCAACACCGCATCCTCGCCCGTGCCCGGAGCGACGGCCGGGTCGACGTCAGCGACATCGCCGCGGATCTGGCGGTCGCGCCCGAGACGGTCCGTCGCGACCTGCGCCTGCTGGAGCAGCACGGCCTCGTCCGCCGCACCCACGGCGGCGCCTACCCGGTGGAGAGCGCGGGCTTCGAGACCAACCTCGCCAACCGCGCGACGCTGCGGGTGCCCGAGAAGCGGCGGATCGCCGCGGCGGCCGTCGAACTCCTCGGCGACGCCGAGACCGTGTTCATCGACGAGGGCTTCGGCCCGCAACTGGTCGCGGAGGCGTTACCGCCGGGGCGTCCGCTCACCGTCATCACGGCCAGCATCCCGGTCGCCAGCCACCTCGCGACGAAGCCGGAGACGACCGTCTACCTGCTCGGCGGCCGGGTTCGCGGCCGCACGCTGGCGACCGTCGACCACTGGGCCACCCAGATGCTCTCCGGGTTCGTCATCGACCTGGCGTACCTCGGGGCCAACGGCATCTCGCGCCGGTACGGCCTCACCACCCCCGACCCCGCGGTCGCGAACGTCAAGGCCCAGGTCGTCCGGGCGTCCCGGCGCCGCGTCTTCGCCGGCGTCCACACGAAGTTCGGTGTGAACAGCTTCAGCCGCTTCGCCTCGGTCGCGGACTTCGAGACGATCGTCACCGACACTGGGCTGTCGGCGGTGGAGGCGCAGCGCTACTCCGTGCTGGGGCCGCAGGTGATCCGCGCATGATCCTCACGGTCACGCCCAACCCCAGCCTGGATCGCACCTACGCGCTGGCGGGTATCCGGTTCGGCGAACTCAACCGCGCCGACACCGACACGCTCGAAGCCAGCGGCAAGGGCGTCAACGTCGCCCGGACGCTGTTGGCGGCCGGCGTCCGCACGGGCGTCGTGCTTCCAGCTGGTGGGCCGGAAGGCGCGCAGCTCGACACGCTGCTCGACGCCGAGGGGCTCACCCACCGGATCGTCCCGACCGGAACCCCGGTCCGCACCAACGTGACGCTGCTCGAACCGGGCCGCACCACGAAGGTCAACGCGCCCGGCCATCCGCTCACCCCCGCGGACGCCGACGCGCTCGTCGCCGCCGTCGAGAACCTCGCGCTCGGCGCCGACTGGGTCGTCTGCTGCGGCTCGCTCCCCCCGGGAACCCCGGCGGAGCTGATCGGCCGCATCGTCGAAGCGGGCCGCCGGTCCGGGGCGCAGACCGCGGTGGACGCGTCCGGCGCGGCCCTGGTCGCCGCGGCCGAGGAGGGGCCCGACCTGCTCGCGCCGAACGTCGAGGAGCTCGCCGAGCTCACCGGCCGCGCGTTCCCGCCCGGCGGGCGGCCGCTCGTCCGGGCCGCGCTCGACGCCGCCCACTCGCTGGCCGCCGACATCGGCGGTGGCGTACTGGTCAGCCTCGGGCCGGACGGCGCGGTCTGGGTGGACGCCGAGAACGCACTGCACGGCGCGGCCCCACCGGTGACCCCGGTGAACACGGCCGGTGCCGGCGACGCGCTCCTGGCGGGCTGGCTCGCCGGCGGACCCGATCCGGCGCTGAGACTCCGGACCGCGGTCGCGTGGGGCACCGCCGCGTGCCTCCTGGCGTCCACGGCGGGTGACGTCGCGGCGACGGCGGACCCGCAGCGGGTACAGATCCACGATCTCGGGGTTCCCGCAACCGGGCCCTGACTCCCTGTAATTCCCAGGTAGTACTCAACCCCCTATTGCACCAGCGGAGGCGCTCGTGACTCGCGTAGGCGCATTGCCATTACGCAGAGTAGTTGCTTCGGTATCGGCTGTTGTCCTCGCGTCGATGGCGCTGTCCGCCTGTAGCGGCGCCGGCGGCGGTGGCACGTCGAGTGACAGCAACACGGTCAACGTCCTGATGGTCAACAACCCGCAGATGCTCGACATCCAGAAGCTGACCGCGGACAACTTCACCAAAGAGACCGGCATCAAGGTCAACTACACGGTGCTGCCGGAGAACGACGTCCGGGACAAGATCAGCCAGGAGTTCTCCAGCCAGGCCGGTCAGTACGACGTCGCGACGATCTCGAACTTCGAGGTGCCGTCGTACGCGAAGAACCAGTGGCTCGCCCCGCTCGACGACTACGTCTCCAAGGACACCGCGTTCAAGCAGGACGACGTCCTCGGCTCGATGACGAAGTCGCTGACCGCGGAGGACGGCAAGCTCTACGCCGAGCCGTTCTACGGTGAGTCGTCGTTCCTGATGTACCGCAAGGACGTCTTCGAGGCCAAGGGCCTGAAGATGCCGGAGAAGCCGACCTGGCAGCAGGTCGCCGACCTGGCCGCGAAGGTCGACAACGCCCAGCCCGGCATGCGCGGCATCTGCCTGCGCGGTCTGCCCGGCTGGGGTGAGGTGTTCGCCCCGCTGACCACCGTCGTGAACACGTTCGGCGGCACCTGGTTCGAGAAGGACTGGACGCCGAAGGTCAACGCGCCGGAGTTCCAGCAGGCCACCGAGTTCTACGTGAACCTGGTGAAGTCGCACGGCGAGTCCGGTGCCCCGCAGGCCGGCTTCACCGAGTGCCTGAACAACATGCAGCAGAGCAAGACCGCGATGTGGTACGACGCCACCTCGGCCGCCGGCTCGCTCGAGGCCGACGACTCGCCGGTCAAGGGCAAGCTGGCCTACGTCGAGGCTCCGGTCGTCAAGACCAAGAGCTCCGGCTGGCTCTACACCTGGGCCTGGGCGATCCAGAAGGCCAGCAAGCGCCAGGACAACGCCTGGAAGTTCATCTCCTGGGCGTCCAGCCAGAAGTACGAGGAGCTGGTCGGTACCAAGCTCGGCTGGGCGAAGGTGCCCTCGGGCAAGCGTCAGTCGCTCTACGACAACCCGAAGTACCAGCAGGCCGCGGCCTCGTTCTACAAGGTCACGGACCAGGCGATCACCAATGCCGACCCGGAGAACCCCGGTCTGCAGCCGCGGCCGGCGCCCGGCATCCAGTTCGTCGGGATCCCGGAGTTCACCGACCTCGGAACGCAGGTCTCGCAGGAAGTGAGCGCCGCGATCGCCGGTAGGCAGACGGTCAAGGAGGCCCTCGACAAGGGCCAGGACCTGGCCCAGAAGGTCGCCGACAAGTACAAGTAAGCCCCCCGGCCGGGCGCGCGGTCATCGCGCGCCCGGCTCTCGAAGATGGCGCCCTGAAGGGGGTTACTTGATGACCGCCATCGCTACTGAAGAGAAGCCGGCTCCGGCCGGGTCCGAGCGCACGCCCACCGCGATCCGTCGCACCGGGGACTGGGCGCGCCGGGCGCCGCTCCTGCCCGCGCTGGTCTTCCTGATCATCGTCACCCAGCTGCCGTTCGTGGCCACGCTGGTGATCTCGTTCATGGACTGGAACTCGCTCTACCCCGACCAGCGCGGGTTCGCCGGCGTCGGCAACTACGTCGACGTCTTCACCGACGCGACCCTGCGCGACTCGGTCGTCACGACGATCCTCCTGACCGTCGCGGTCGTGCTGATCAGCCTCGTGCTCGGGCTGTGCATCGCGCTGCTGCTCAACCGGTCGTTCCGCGGCCGCGGCGCGGTGCGGACGCTGATGATCGCGCCGTTCCTGGTGGTGCCGGTCGCCGCCGCGCTTCTCTGGAAGCACGCCCTGTTCAACCCGGAGTACGGCCTGTTCAACGGCGTCCTCACCTGGCTGTTCGGCGACGACGCGCCGCAGCCGGACTGGATCACCGAGGCACCGCTCTGGGCGGTCATCGCCTCCCTGGTGTGGCAGTGGACGCCGTTCATGATGCTGATCCTCCTGGCCGGCCTGCAGAGCCAGCCGCTGGACGCGCTCGAGGCCGCCAAGGTCGACGGCGCCACCGCGTGGCAGACGTTCACCCACCTGACGCTGCCGCACATGCGCCGGTATCTGGAGCTGGGCGCGCTGCTCGGCTCGATCTACATCGTCCAGAACTTCGACGCGGTGTTCACGCTGACCTCGGGCGGCCTGGGCACGGCGAACCTGCCGTACACGATCTACCAGACCTTCTACCAGGCCCACGACTACGGACGAGCGTCCGCGGCGGGCGTGGTCGTGGTCATCGGAACGATCGCGATCGCCACCTTCGCGCTGCGCGTCGTGTCGTCCCTGTTCAAGGAAGAGGAGGGCCGGTCATGAGCACGGCGACCAAAGCGGGACCGCGCCGCAGCAAGGCTGCTCCGCTGCTGGGGCTGCTGGCCTGGATCATCGGGATCACGTTCTTCCTGCCGGTGGCCTGGATGGTGCTCACCGCGTTCCACAGCGAGTCCGACGCCGCCACGAACCCGCCGTCGATCGCCGCCGAACTGACGCTCCAGGGCTTCCGGGAGTTCTTCGGCGCCACCAGCGGCGCGTCCCCGTGGCCGCCGCTCATCAACTCGGCGACCGCGTCGATCCTCTCGACGCTCATCGTGCTGGCGCTCTCGATCCCGGCGGCCTACGCGCTGGCGATCCGGCCGGTGCGGAAGTGGACCGACGTTCTGTTCTTCTTCCTGTCGACGAAGATGCTGCCGGCCGTCGCCGGTCTGCTCCCGATCTACCTGATCGCGCAGCAGGCCGGGATGCTCGACAACGTCTGGACGCTCGTCATCCTTTACACCTCGATGAATTTACCGATCGCGGTATGGATGATGCGTTCGTTCCTGGCCGAGGTTCCGATCGAGATCCTGGAAGCCGCCGCGATCGACGGCGCCGGGCTCATCACCGTGCTCCGGCGGGTGATCGTGCCGGTCGCCATGCCGGGAATCGCCGCCACCGCGCTGATCTGCTTCATCTTCAGCTGGAACGAGATGCTGTTCGCCCGTGTCCTCACCGGCGTCGTGGCTCAGACCGCTCCGGTGTTCCTGACCAGCTTCGTCACCAGCCAGGGCCTGTTCCTGGCCAAGGTCTGCGCGGCCGCGACCGTGATCTCGCTGCCGGTGCTGGCCGCCGGGTTCGCCGCCCAGGACAAGCTGGTCCAGGGTCTTTCGCTCGGCGCCGTCAAATAACTCTTCGGGGAGATGCTCCATGAAAGCCGCCGTCATCACCGGAGTCGGTGCAGTCGAGGTGACGACCGTCGACGACCCGACACCCGGCCCACGTGAGGTCGTCGTCGACGTCGCCGCCTGTGGTCTGTGCGGGACCGATCTGCACATCCTGCAGGGTGAGTTCGCGCCGACGCTGCCGGTCGTTCCCGGGCACGAGTTCGCGGGGGTGATCGTCGAGATCGGCTCGGAAGTCACCGAGCTGGCCGTGGGTGACCGGGTCGCGGTGGACCCGTCGCTGTACTGCCACGAGTGCCACTACTGCCGGCTCGGCAAGAACAACATGTGCGAGCGGTGGGCGGCGATCGGCGTCACCACGGCCGGCGGCGCGGCCGAGTACGCGGTGGCGCCGGTGGCCAACTGCGTGAAGCTGCCCGATCACATCCGCACCGAGGACGCGGCGCTGATCGAGCCGCTGTCCTGCGCGGTCCGCGGGTACGACGTGCTGAAGTCGCAGCTCGGCGCCCACATCCTGATTTACGGGTCGGGCACGATGGGCCTGATGATGCTGCAGCTGGCGAAGCGGGTCGGCGCGGCCAGCGTCGAGATCGTCGACCTCAACCCGGAGCGGCTCAAGACCGCGACGCTGCTCGGCGTCACCGGAACGGCCGCGACCCCGGACGAGTTCGACCGCCCGCGCGGCTGGGAGCTGGTCATCGACGCGACCGGCAACGCCAAGGCGATCCAGGACGGCCTCGGCCGAGTGGGCAAGGGCGGGACGTTCCTGCAGTTCGGGGTGTCCGACTACGCCGCCCGCGCGACGATCGAGCCGTACAAGATCTACAACCAGGAGATCACGATCACCGGTTCGATGGCCGTGCTGCACAGCTTCGAGCGCGCCGCCGAGCTGTTCGCCTCCGGAGTGCTCGACCCGGACGTCTTCATCTCCGACCGCCTGCCGCTGGACTCCTACGCGGCCGCCCTGGATCAGTTCGCGGCCGGAAAGGGCCGCAAGATCGAGGTAATCCCGTAGTGCTCCTCGGAATCGACGCCGGGCAGACCGTCATCAAGGCGGCGCTGTTCGACCTCTCGGGAAAGGAGATCGCGGTCGCGCAGGGCGCCACCGCGATCTCCTCGCCGCACCCGCACTGGCAGGAGCGGGACATGGACGCGGCCTGGGACGTGGCCGCCGACGCGGTGCACCGGGCGTTGCAGGCCGCCGACGTCGACCCGACCGCGGTGCTCGCGGTGGGACTGGCCGGACACAACGACGGCGCGCACCTCGTCGACGCCGCCGGGAGGCCGGTGCGCCCGGCGATCCTCGCGACGGATTCGCGCGCGGTCGCCGAGGCCACGCAGCTGCGTGCGGCCGCCGGCGACGACGCGCTGGAGCTGACCGGCCAGGTGCCGTGGCCCTGGAACCCGGCCGGGCTGCTCGCCTGGCTACGCGAACACGAACCGGCGTCGCTCGAAGCGGCGGACGCGCTGCTGTACTGCAAGGACTGGCTGCGGCTGCGGCTGGTGGGCGAGATCGCCACCGACCCGACCGACGGGAGCGCGTTCGCGACCGACCTGTGGACGCAGGAGTGGTCCACCGCCGCACTGGAGTTGTACGGGCTGGACGAGTTCGCTCGACTGTTGCCGCCGATGCGTGCCTCCTCCGCCGTCGTCGGAGGGGTGACGGCGGAGGCTTCGGCCCGTACCGGGCTGCGGATCGGCACGCCGGTGGTGACCGGCTGCCACGACGTCGACGCCAACGCGCTCGGCATCGGCGCGGTCGGTACCGGCGCGCTGAGCCTGGTGCTCGGCACGTTCAGCATCAACCAGGTCGTCGGCAACGCCCCGGTGGCCGACGCCCGCTGGCAGGCACGCACGTTCTTCCCCGATCGCGGGTCACCGCGGTGGCTGCACATGTCGACGTCGCCGAGCGGGGCGTCGAACCTGGAGTGGGCGGTCCGGCAGTTCTCGACCACGTACGGGGAGGCGATCGCGGAGGCCTCGGCCCGGGACGGCGGTGCGCTGGTGCCGCAGGCCGACGACCCGTTCTACCTGCCGTTCCTGTACGGGGCGCCGGTGCCGTCGTCCGGGGCCGGGCTGGTCGGGCTGCGGGGCTGGCACTCCCGCGCCGACGTGTTCCGCGCCGTTCTCGAGGGTGTCGTGCTCAACCACCGGTGGCACGTCTCCGCGCTGGGATCGTCGTTCCCGCTGGTGGGAGCGGCGCGGTTGTGCGGGGGCGGCGCGCGGAGCACGGAGTGGTCGCAACTGCTCGCGGACGCGCTGGGGCTGCCGGTGGAGGTCACCGACGCGACCGAGGCCGGTGCGCGCGGCGCGGCGATGCTCGCCGGTGTCGGCGTCGGCGTCTACGCCGATCTGGGGGAGGCCGTGGACGCGTGCGTGCGAGTCGTGCGGCGACACGAACCCGGGCGAAACCTGGACGAACGCTATGAGCGGTACGTTGCGGTGTCCGAGGCGCTGGCGGTGTTTCAGTAGGTCAATTCTGGGATTCGGCTGACACGACCGATCGGTGCTCCGAATATGAGTCGCACTCGCGTTCCGCCCGGCTGAATGAGGACGGTCAATGGCCGTTGGCTCCCCTGATCAGGTCGCTCGTCCCTCGGCGCTGGACGAGCCGACCCGGTCGCCCGGCGGTCGCTGGCTGACGTCCTGGACGCTCGGCCATTTCGCGTTCTTCATGGTGATGTTCGCGGCGGCGCAGGTGGTGCTGCCGCGCCAGGCCGAGTCGATCTCGCCCGACCACAAAGAGACCGTGGTCAGCGTCGTCACGCTGGTGGCCGCGCTGGTCACGATCGTGGTGAACGTGCTGGTCGGGGCATACTCCGATCGCACGCTGGCGGCCCGCGGGCGACGGCAGATCTGGGTGCTGCTCGGCGCCGTCGTGACGATCGTGGGGTTGGTCGCGCAGGGCTACCAGCACACCGTCGCCGGGATGGTGGTGATCTGGGCGCTGGTGCAGGTCGGGCTGTCGTCGATAAGCGCGGCGCTGACGGCGGCGCTGCCCGACGAGGTACCGGTGACCGAGCGGGCCCGGGCGTCGTCGCTGTGGGGCATCGCGTCGGCGGCCGGGCCGCTGATCGGGATCGCGCTGGTCAGCACGGTCTTCGCCGGCGTGGTCTCGGCGTACCTCGCGCTCGCGGTGTTCACCGTCTTCATGGTGTTGCCGTTCGCGTTGTTCACCCGCGGGGTGCCGCTTCAGGTGTCGGAGCGGCCCACGACCTCGTTCCGGGCGATCCTCGCGGGAACGCTGACGCCGCTGCGTCACGCGGACTTCGCCTGGGCCTGGACCGGGCGGTTCTTCATCCAGCTGTCGAACGCGCTGGCGCAGGTCTACCTGTGGTTCTACCTGCGTGACCGGATCGGCGTCGACCCCGACGAGTGGACGCTGTACCTGGTGGTGCTCTACACCGCGGGTGCGGTGGTGGCGGCGATCCTGGGCGGGCGGTGGTCCGACCGCACCGGGCGCCGGAAGATGCTCGTCGTGGTGTCGTCGGTGCTGCAGGGGATCGCCGCGATCTTCTACCTGGCCTCGCCGACGACGTGGGCGGCGATCGTCGGGTCGCTGCTGCTCGGGATCGGGTTCGGCTGTTACGCCGCCGTCGACCAGGCGCTGATCACGCAGGTGCTGCCGCGCGCCGAGGACCGCGGCAAGGACCTCGGCGTGATCAACATCGCGAACAACCTGCCCTACGTCTTCGCCGGCGCCCTGGGCGGGGCGGCCCTCTCGCTCTTCGGCCGCGACGACCTCGGCTACCCGGTGCTGTACGCGCTGTCGCTGGTGACCGCGCTGATCGCGGCCCTGACCGTCCAGCCGATCAAGTCCGTGCGCTGACCTGGCAGCTTAGAGTTGCTCGCGGAGGCCACGACCGCGCTGGGTACCGCCACCAAGAAAGACACGGTGAACAGCGCGCTGCGGCTCGCGGTCGAAGAGTCTCGGGTGCGACGCGAACGCGCCTTGGCGGACTTGCAGCAGGTGGCCGATGAAGGTGGGTTCGACTTCGATCGGCTCGGCGAGCTCGACCGATGAACTATCTCGTCGACACGAGCGCGCTTGTTCGCATCATCAGTCGTCAAGTCGACGAGAGTTGGCTCACCATTGCGGACGCGAAGAACTACGAGACCGTCGCGCGGATGGTGCCGCAGCTGAAGCAGGAGCGAATCACCGGCGATTGATCGGTCAGAGCCGGTGCGCCTCGGTGATCCGGCGGAGGAACTGCTGGGTGCGCTCCTCCCGCGGTGAGCCGAAGATGTCCGCGGACGTGCCGCGCTCGTGGACCTTGCCGTCGGCGAGGAAGCAGACCTGATCGGCGACCTCGCGGGCGAAACCCATCTCGTGCGTCGCGATCACCATCGTCATCCCGTCGTCCTTCAACGACCGCACGACCTCGAGCACCTCGCCGACCAGTTCCGGGTCGAGCGCCGCGGTGATCTCGTCGAGTAGCAGGAGCTTCGGGTCGGTGGCCAGCGCGCGCACGATCGCCACCCGCTGCTGCTGCCCACCGGAGAGCCGGTCGGGGTAGTCGTCGGCCTTGGCCAGCAACCCGAGCCGATCGAGCAGCTCACGCGCGCGGTCCTCGGCGGCGGCCCGGGACACCCCGTGCACCCGGCGCGGCGCCAACGTGATGTTCTCCAGCACCGACAGGTGGGGGAACAAGTTGTAGGCCTGGAACACCACGCCGATCTGCTGCCGCACCTGGTCGGCGTTGACCCGCGGGTCGGTGATGTCCCGGTCGTCCAGGTAGATCGCTCCGTCGTCGATCGTCTCCAGCAGGTTGGCGCAGCGCAGCAGCGTCGACTTCCCCGATCCGGACGCCCCGATCAGCACCGTCACCGTGTGCTGGGGCACGTCCAGATCGACGTCGTCGAGCACGACGTGCGACCCGAACACCTTCCGGACGCTCTCGGCACGCAGAACCGAGGTCATACGGTCCCTCCCTGCGACTGGCGCCGGTTCATCCGGGCGGTCACCCAGTCGGTGAACCGCGTCATCGGGATCGTCAGCGCCACGAACAACAACCCGGCCACCACGTACGAGGTGTAGTTGAACGTCTGGCCGGTGTAGATCTGCGCGGCGTACACCGCGTCCACCGCGCCGGCGATCGACACCAGCCCGGTGTCCTTCTGCAGTGAGACCATGTCGTTGAGCAGCGGCGGAACCACCCGCCGCACGGCCTGCGGCAACACGACGAACCGCATCGTCTGCCGCCAGTTCAGCCCGAGCGACCGGGCCGCGGCCCGCTGCGAGGGATGCACGGACTCGATGCCGGCCCGGAACACCTCGGCGACGTAGGCCGAGTACGTCAGCACCAGCGCCGCGCCGCCGAGGTAGATCGGATCGTTCGTGACGCCGGTCAGCCGCAGCGCCGGAACGCCGTAGATCATCAACAGCAACGTGATGATGACCGGCATGCCGCGGAACAGGTCGGTGTAGACGCCCGCCAGCGCCCGCAGCGGGAAGAACACCGGCCCGCGCAGCGTCCGCAGCAGGGCGAGGAGCAGCCCGAACGCGAGGATGACGACGCCGCAGAACAGCAGCAGGCGGACGTTGAGCCACAGCCCCTCGAGCACGTCGGGGAACGCGGCCTTGGCGTCCTTCCAGCTGAAGAACGTGTCCTGGACGCGCTGCCAGCCGGGTGAGCTGACGATGCCGACGACGAGCGCGACGACGACCACCAGCGAGCTGGCCCCGGCGATACCGGCCGAACGGAACGCCCGGGACCGCCGGTAGCGCTCCCGGGCGAGTTGCCGCTCGCTCTTGACGTAGGACGTCACTTAAGTACGGGCGCGTTCGTGGCCTTGGAGAGCCACTCCTGCTCGATACTCGCGAGCTTGCCGTCCTTCTTGAGCACGTCGACGGCGCCGCTGACGCAGGTCGTCAGCTTCGAGCCCTTGTCGAGCACGAGACCGAACTGCTCCGGAGTCCCGACGGTGTTCTCGAACTGGCCGACGACGGCCGCGTCGGTCACCTCGGCCCCGGTGATGTAGAACGCGGTCGGCAGGTCGACGACGATCGCGTCGACCTGGCCGTTCTTCAGCGCGGTCTTGGCCAGGTCGTTCTTCTGGTAGATCGACGGCTTGGCGGTCGGCTTGATGACGTCCTGGATCACGTCGAGCGAGGTGGTGCCGACCTGGGCGCCGATCTTGTAGCTCTTGAGGTCGGCGATCGACGTCGCCTTCGCCGCCGGCGAGCTCTTCAGCGCGATGATCGCCTGGCGGACGTCGTAGTAGCCGGACGAGAAGTCGACGGCGTTCTTCCGCTCGTCGGAGATGCTCACCTGGTTCACGTCGAAGTCGAACGTCTTCTTACCCGGGGCGATCGCGTTGTTGAACGGGACCGTCACCCACTTGACCTTGTCCTTCGGGTAACCGAGCTGCTCGGCCACCGCGTAGGCGGTCGCGGACTCGTAGCCCTTGCCGTTCGTCGGGTCGTCGCCGGAGAACCAGGGCTCGTAGGCGGGCTTGTCGGTGCCGATCGTCAGCGTGCCCGAGGCGAGCGTGGGCAGCGCGCCCTTGGCGCAGGCGTCCGACGACGTCGAGGCGCTCGCGGTGGTCTCCGTGTCCTCGTCGGCCGGCGCGCAGCCGGCCGCGGCCAGTGCGGCGAGAAGAACCAGGGCAAGTGCCCGAGAGGCGCGGGTCATTCGGATCTCCGACTCGAACGGTAGGGATTGACGCGGCGTAAGCGTACGTCGTCGGCCGAGCCGGGTCCGCATGCGGCGCCCGGTTGCCGCGAAACCGTGATGAGCCAGCTCACGCACCCTTCAGTTGCTTCGCGACACGCACGAGGACCTCGTCCTGCTCGTGCTCGCTCATCCCGGTGAGTGGCCGCCCGTCGGTGTTCACCGCCTGGAATTCGGCCAGTTCCGGGACGTACTCGTACATGCACGGGTTGACGATGACCGGAATGATCCGGCAGCCACCCGCTTCGGCCGAGTTCAGCAGCGCCGGAAGTTCGGTCCCGGCGATGAACTCGGACGCGAGGAACGAGCTGCTGACCAGAAGGATCGCCACCGTGGCGTGGTCCAGCGCGGTCGAGATCTCGTCGCGCCACCGGTCCCCGGCCGCGATCCGCCGGTCCGACCAGACGTCGATCGTGCGATCGCGGACGAACGGGCGGAGGTGGCGCTCGAGCCGTTCGAGCCAGGGCTGATCGGCGTGGCTGTAACTGATGAACACCTGGTCGCGCACTCGCGGCCGTCGCTTGCCCACGGTCTCGTAGAGCCGTTCGACCGACAGCCGCCGCAGGTAGAACAGCAGCTGGGGGTCCTCGGCGGTCAGGTAGCCGGGGTTCGGCTCGTAGTGCAGATGGTTGGCGACGTCCGGTTCGTCGTCGGCGAAGCCGTGCGGGAAGCGGTCGGCGAGCGTGGCGAAGCCCGGCCAGAGCGAACGGTCGCTCCGCTCCACCCGCACGACGCCGTCCGCCCCGGTCCGTCCGCGGCCGCCGAGCGCGGCGAGCAGCTCCGTGCAGCCGGTGCCGGTGGACCCGTCGAACGCGGCGAACCGCCGCAGTGCCGGCCCGTACTTCAGCTCGCAGGCCCTCAGGACCTCGGTGAGGGCGGCCCCCACGTCGGTGCCGATCGGCGTGCGGACCGCGCGCGTGCGTTCGATCCGGTAGCCGGCGACCAGTTCCCAGCACAGCATCTGCGCGGTGAGCAGGCTCCCGGCGGCGGCGAGCGCGATCTGCGCGCGATGGGCGAACTCGACGTTGAGCGCCTGCTCGCCCTTGCGGATCATCTCGTCGATCGTCGCGTCGCGGACGGCGGGGAGGCGGAAGACGTCGACGCGGGTGGCGACGTCGTGGGCGAGTTCGATCAGGCTCTCGCCGGTGCCGGGGATGCCGATCAGCACGAGCTTGTGCTCGGACTCCTCGTCGGCGAGGAGCTTGAGGTAGTCGACCAGGTCGGCGCGCAGCGACGCCGGTAGGCGGTGGACGTCGTCCACGGCGACGGTGCCGTGGTGGCCGTCGGCGAGCTC
This sequence comes from Cryptosporangium arvum DSM 44712, assembly GCF_000585375.1. Taxonomy (NCBI): domain Bacteria; kingdom Bacillati; phylum Actinomycetota; class Actinomycetes; order Cryptosporangiales; family Cryptosporangiaceae; genus Cryptosporangium; species Cryptosporangium arvum. Next base: position 8,391,861 of record NZ_KK073874.1, on the reverse strand, counting down.
CTCGATCCGCGGCCGGTCGGCGCGGCGGCGGCCGGAGAGCACGAGCGGACGCCGCTTCGCGTCCAGGTTCTCGATCGCGCGCTGGAGGAGCGTGGTCTTGCCGATCCCGGACGGTCCCTCCAGCACGATGCCCCGCCCGGGCGCCCGGAGCGCGGAGACGAACCGCGCGAAGTCCGGCGGCTCCACGAACGTCAACGTGGGGGTGCCGTTCCGCTTGAACACCTCGTCCAACCCGTACCGCCCGGCGGGCGCCGCCGACTCGACCGGCCCACGCTCCTGCTCCAGAAGCCCGTCGAACGCCCGGAGCGACTGCCGGTTCCGCTGGAGCCCCTCACAGATCAGCCGCAGTCCCTCGACGACACTCCGGATTCCGTCGTCGAGGCTGTCCCAGTGGCTCAACGGCTTGCCGCCCCGCGGAAGCGCCGGCGCGTGCGTGAACGGAAGGTGCTCCCACTCCACCGGCTCGCAGAGGACCGGGACGATCATCGTCAGTCCCGCTGCCTGCCGCGCCGCGGCCCGGCCGAACGCGGCGGAGCCCGGGTACCCGGACGCGACCAGGTCGCGGCTGAGCGGCACGACCACGACCTCTCCCGCGGGATGCCCGCTCGCGACCTGCACCAGGTCTTCGGGCAGGGTGCGGATCGCCGACCGGAGACGATTCGCCATCCGGCCGTGCACGATCCCCACCCGCACGGGACCGGTTCGGCGCGCGGGCTCGGCCGTGTCGTCACCCAGCCCTCTCAGCGCCGCGCGCAGCGGTTCGAGCGCCGTCGACGGAGTGAGCATCGTCAGGTCGACGTACTTGTAGTCACGGAGCGGCGGCGGCAACGTCGTCCGGGTGACCATCATCGGAAGCAGGCGGAGACGGCCGCGACCGGCCATCGCGTCGGCCACCGGCCAGCTGTCCCGGGTGTGTGGATCCGCGAAGAACGCGGGTGAGAGCACCGGTACCAGAATCGCGGGGGCGGCGGCTCCGATTCCGTCCAGGCCCGGGTTCAGCGCCAGCTCGCCCACGCTCGTGACGCGCTGCGAGCGGTATCCGAGCTCGTCGAGGACGTCGGTGATCAGGCTGACCCAGGCGGAGTCCTCGGGGGCGGCGCTGAGGAGGAAGGTGACCGGCAAGGGGGCCTCCGGACCGGTGGAATGGGGGTCAGTTTAGTAACCCCGTGCAGTGGAAGCCGTACCGACGGAAGTACCTCGGCGGCGCGGGGTCCGGATGTTGACGCAAGACGGGTGTGAACTGGCTACATGCGCTTACACTCGGTCGCCGATCAGGTCGTGTGAAACGGATGGAGTTCCGACAGTGGGCACGGGCCCGACCGAGCGAGACGACACGCGCGAGATCCCCACCAGCCGGCCGGTCCCGACCGTGACCCGGAAACCCCCCGGTCGCCGGATGAGGTCGACGAAGGTCCGCATCGGCATGATCGGTGCGCTCTCGCTGACGGTCGCCGCGTGCGGCAGCAGCGACGACGTCACCGCGTACTGCGTCGACCGGAACAGCTACCAGAACGACGGCTCGTACCGGGTCATCGACGACGACTACTGCGACGACGACGGCTACCACGGCAGCCACGGCGGCTACTTCTGGTACTACGGGGGCTCCCACCGGGGCTCGCGCATCTACAAGGGCACCACGGTCAAGCCGAAGGACGCCCACATCACCACCACCAAAGGCAAGACGATCCAGCGCGGCGGGTTCGGTAGCCGCTCCTCCAGCGGAAGCTGACGCCGTGCGCCGAGAGAAGTCCACCCCGCGCCCGGGGTGGGAGCACACGATCGAGACGCAGGGCCTCGCGTTCCACCGCACGAGCCACCCGGAGCACCTCACGCGTCCCTACTGGGACGAATCGGTGCACTACACGTTCACCATGGACGAGGTGCTCTCGATCGAGGCCGACGTCGAGACGCTGCACCAGATGTGCCTGGAAGCCGTCGAGCACGTGATCGGCACCAAGCGGTACTCGGACTTCGGCATCCCCGGCTGGGTCGTGCCCTCGATCGAGGCGTCCTGGCAGCGCCGCGACCCGCACCTGTTCGGCCGGTTCGACCTGCGTTACGACGGCACCGGCCCGGCGAAGATGCTGGAGTACAACGCCGACACCCCCACCAGCCTGGTCGAGACGTCGATCATCCAGTGGTACTGGAAAGAAGACGTCTACCCCGACGACGACCAGTGGAACTCGCTGCACGAGAGCCTCGTCGAGGGCTGGCGGAAGGTCGCGGCCCGCGCGCCGTCCGGCCCGGTGCACTTCACCTGGACCAACGAGGACGAGTCCGGCGAAGAGGTCATGACGATCGCGTACCTCCAGGAGACCGCGCAGCAGGCCGGCCTGGACGGCATCTCGATCGCGGTGGAGGACATCGGCTGGCACTACGGGCGCAAGCGTTTCGTCGACCTGGAAGAGCGGGAGATCAACACGATCTGCAAGCTCTACCCCTGGGAGTGGGCGGTCGACGACCTGTTCGGCAAGAACGTCGTCGACGCACTGCCGACGATGACCTGGGTCGAGCCGATCTGGAAGATGCTGCTCTCCAACAAGGCGCTGCTGGCCGTGCTCTGGGAGATGTACCCCAACCACCCCAACCTGCTGCCCGCGTATCTGCGCACCCCGGGCCCGCTGCTCAACTACATTCAGAAGCCCCTGCTCGGGCGTGAGGGCGCGAGCATGCAGATCGTCACGCCGTCCGGCACGCAGGCCACCCACGGGCAGTACGGTGCCGAGGGCTTCGTCTACCAGGAGTTCTGGCCGTTGCCGGAGTTCGACGACCAGCGCCCGGTGCTGGGCGCCTGGGTGGTCGAGGACGAGGCCGCGGGGCTGGGCATCCGCGAGACGACCGGCCTGATCACCGACGACACGTCCTCGTACGTTCCCCACCGGATCATCAAGTGAGAGGCAGCATGACCACCGACGTAGTTATGGCGATCGACAGCACGTACTGGAACGCGGTCGGTCGAGGAGCCGGCTCGATCGTGGCGTACGCGGCTCTCGGGCTCGTGCTGCTGCTCATCGGCTACTACGCGATCGACCTGGCGACGCCCGGCCGGCTCTCGGTGATCATCCGGGACGAGCGGAACATCAACGCGACGGTGCTCGCGGCGTGCGGCGTGTTCAGCGTCGCGCTGATCATCGTCGCGGCGATCTGGTCGTCGGGCGGGCGGCTCGTCGAAGGTCTGATCTCGACCGCGGTGTTCGGCCTGATCGGCATCGTCTCGCAGGTCGTCGCCGCGTTCGTGTTCAACATCCTGGCGCGCATCGACGTGCGCCGGCTGGTGCACGAGCCGACGGTCTCGCCGGCCGCGGTCCTGCTCGGCGTCACGAACATCGCGATCGGTCTGGTCACCGCGATGGCCGTGATCTGAGCCGATGGACGGGTACCTGGGCCAGTACGCCAGCCTCGGGCTGCTGCTGATCGTCGGCATCGGGTTCGTCGCGGTCTCGTTCGGCGCGAACCGGGTGCTGGCGCCGCGACGGCCCAGCGCCGCCAAGCTGAGCACGTACGAGTGCGGCGTCGACCCGGTCGGCGGCGACTGGGCCCAGGCTCAGATCCGGTACTACGTCTACGCGTACCTGTACGTGCTGTTCGCGGTGGAGAGCGTGTTTCTCTTCCCCTGGGCGGTCGTGTTCGACCGCCCAGGGTTCGGCGTCGTGACGCTCGTCGAGATGGGCATTTTTGTGGGGCTGCTGGCGCTCGGCCTGCTCTACGCCTGGCGCAAGGGCGTTCTGCGCTGGACGTGACCGCGCACCTCCTCGGTCGCGGCCAGCACCGCGGGTGAGGTGCGCAGCGCGTCGAGCTCCTGGTCCGGGTCGGTCCGGACCGGCAGGTCGAGCACGACCTTCCCCGGACGCGGGCTCAGCACGAGCACGCGCGTCGAGAGCAGCACGGCTTCCTCGACGCTGTGCGTGACGAACAGGACCGTGCGTTCCTTCGCGATCCGGCGCAGCTCGGCCTGGAGCATCTCCCGGGTGAGCGCGTCGAGCGCGCCGAACGGTTCGTCCATCAGCACGGTCGACGGCTCGGTGGCCAGCACCCTGGCGATCTGACAGCGCTGCTGCATGCCGCCGGACAGCTCGTACGGAGCGGCGTCGGCGAATTCGCCCAGCCCGACCAGGTCGAGGTAACGCCGGGCGGTTTCCCGGCGTTCCTTGCGCGGCACCCGGCGCATCTTCAGGCCGAACTCGACGTTCCCGGCGACCGAGAGCCAGGGGTAGAGGCTCGGCCGCTGGAACACCACCCCGCACTCCCCGTCCACCTCGACGGTGCCGGTGGACGGGCGTACGAACCCGGCGATCAGCCGCAGCAGCGTCGTCTTGCCGCACCCGGACGCGCCGACGACCGACACGAACTCGCCGGGCTGGATCGTCAGGTCGATGCGGTCGAGCGCCCGGACCGGGCCGCTGCGGCCCTCGAAGGTGTGCTCGACGCCGCTCAGGCGGATCCGGGGGTCACTCGACAAAGGAACTGTCCACGGCGTCGGCGTAGGTCTTCTCGTCCCGGACGGTCGTGATCTGGCCGACGTCCCGGTTGAACTTCGCGGTGGCGAAGAGGTTGTCGGGCAGGCCCTGGCCCAGGTATTCGTCACCGGCCTGAGCGGCGGCGTCGACGAAGATCAGGTCGTCCATCTGGGCCTTCGCCTCGGCCGGCGTGATCGAGAGCTCGGCGGCGATGGCCGCGGCGGCATCGTCGGGACTGGCCTTGATCTGCTTGACGGCCTTGTCCTGCTGCGCGACCCAGGTCTTCACCGCGTCCGGGTACTTCTCGGCGAACTCGTCGGTGACGACCGCGAGGTCGTAGGTGGTCTTGCCGTCCTTGGCGAGTTCCGCGCTGGTCACGAGCGTGGTGCCGCCGTCGGCGAGCAGCTTGGCGAGCACCGGGTTCCAGACGTAGGCGCCGTCGATGTCCCCGCGCTTCCACGCGGCCAGGATCGCGTCCGGCTCGGAGTCGATGACCTTCACCGACTTGGCGTCGAGGCCGGCCTTCTGGAGGGCGGCGAGCAGGCTGTAGTGCGCGGTCGACGCGAACGGTGTCGCGATCGTCTTGCCTTTGAGCTGGGTGACGTCGCTGATGCCGCCCTTGACGGCGAGCGCCTCGGCTTCGCCGATCACGTCGAAGATCCACGGCACCCGGTACTTGATACCGGACGAGATCCCGCGCGACGCCGGGCTCGAGCCGACGAGCCCCAGGTCGACCGAACCGGCCTGGATGGCCTCGTTGACCGAGCCGCCGGAGTCGAAGAGCTTCCACTCGATCGTGGTGGCGTCGCCGAAGGCCTGCTCGAGCCATTTGTTGTGCTTGACGATCAAGTCGCCGTTCGGGATCTGCTGGTAGCCGATGACGATCTTGCCCGGCTTCCCTCCGGCGGCGGCGGTGTCGTCGTCCCCACCGCACGCGGCGGCGGTGAGCACCAGGGCGGTGGCCGCCGCAGCGGCGAGTACGCGTCTGAACATCGGGGTGTCCTCTCAGGGCTGACGGCCGGACCACGGCACGAGAACGCGCTCGACGAGGCGGAGGACCGCGTCCAGAGCGAGGGCGGTGAGGCCGATCGTGATGACGCACACGATCGCGACGTCGGTGAGCAGTTCTTTCTTCGTGGCCCAGGCCAGGCCGCCGATGCCGGGGATGCCGTTCGACGTCTCGGCGGCGACGATCGTCGTCCAGGCGAAGCCCATCGCGATCCGGATGCCGGTCAGCACGTCGGGGACCGCGGAGGGCAACACGGTGTGCAGCACCAGCTGCAGGCGGCCGGCACCGAGCGAGCGCGCCGACTCCAGGTACTCGCCGGGGATGCGGCGCACCCCGGCCAGCGTCGCGAGCGTGATCGGCGGGAACGACGCGATGAACAGCAGCCAGACCTTCGAGCTGTCCTCGATGCCGAACCAGATGATGAGCAGGCTGAAGTACGCCAGCGGCGGCAGCGCCCGGAGGAAGTCGACGTACGGCTCGATCACGGCGCGGATCGGCGCGACGGTCGCCAGCACCACGCCGAGCGGAACGCCGAACACGATCGCCCAGAACAGCCCGCGCAGGATGCGCCAGAGGCTGGCCCAGAGGTGTTCCCACAGGTAGTAGCCCTGGTAGCCGGGCGTTCCGTTGTGCGAGTTCACCGAGTACACGAACGCGTCGGCGACGCGCCCTGGTGACGGCAGGAAGATCGGGTCCCAGATCTCGGCGGCGGCCAGCGCCCACCACACGGCGAGCAGCACGACGATCGACAGCACGACGGAGGTCGGGCGACGCCAGCGGACGGCCGGGGCCGCTCTCTCCAGTAACGCCACGTGCCCTCCATTCCGGTATTGCCGAGTTGATCGATAGGCATGGTGCATTACCTGGACGGTTGCGCGCTAGGGGCATGACTAGGCTCACTGGTATGGAGAGTCGAAAGCTGGGACGTACCGGGCGGAACGTCAGCGTGATCGGGTTGGGCTGCTGGCAGCTGGGCGCCGACTGGGGTGAGGTCGACGAGCAGGACGCGATAGGCGTCCTCGCCGCCGCGGCCGACGCGGGGGTCACGTTCTTCGACACCGCCGACGTCTACGGCGACGGGCGCAGCGAGCGGTTGATCCGCTCGTACCTCGAGAGCGGCGCCGCGGTGCCGGGCATCACGGTGGCGACGAAGGCCGGCCGCCGGGCCGACCCGTTCGTGCCCGAGCAGTACACCGAGGCGAACCTGCGGGCCTGGATCGACCGGTCCCGGCAGAACCTGGGCGTCGACACGCTCGACCTGGTGCAGCTGCACTGCCCGCCGACGCCGGTCTACTCCGACGACCGGGTGTTCGACGTGCTCGACACGCTCGTCGCCGAGAAGGCGATCGCCGCGTACGGCGTCAGCGTGGAGACCGTGGACGAGGCCCTCACCTCGATCGCGCGGCCGGGGGTGGCCTCGGTCCAGATCATCCTGAACGCGTTCCGGCTCAAGCCGCTGGAGCGTGTGCTTCCGGCGGCGGCCGAAGCGGGCGTCGGCATCATCGCGCGGGTGCCGCTGGCCAGCGGGCTGCTGTCGGGCAAGTACGACGAGCACACCACGTTCGGCGCCGACGACCACCGCAACTACAACCGGCAGGGCGCGGCGTTCGACGTCGGCGAGACGTTCTCCGGCGTCCCCTACGAGGTGGGGCTGGACGCGGTGCGTGAACTGCGCGGCGTGGCCCCTTCGGGGTGGACCACCGCCCAGTTGGCGCTGCGGTGGATCATCGACCAGCCGCAGGTCAGCACCGTGATCCCGGGCGCGCGGAACCCCGAGCAGGCGCGCGGCAACGCCGCGGTGGGCGAACTGCCGGCGCTCCCGGCCGAGGCGCACACCGCCGTGGCCGAGGTCTACGACCGTCTCGTCCGCCCGCACGTGCACGACCGCTGGTGAGGACGGCGCGCTAGCTCGCGTCAGCGCCCGGAGGCCGTCCGCCTCCGGGCGCACGCCGTCGACGGAGTGGACGTTCGAGCGAAGGCTCCGCCGGGTCGTGTCGTACTCTCGGCGGGTGGCCATCGACCTGCCGACGCCTGCCCACCGGGACCGGAGCGCGGGGCCAACGCTGCCCGATCCGATCAAGTTCGTCCTGAACTGGGGTCGGAAGTACTCGCTCTGGGTGTTCAACTTCGGGCTCGCCTGCTGCGCGATCGAGTTCATCGCCACGTCGATGGCCCGCCACGACTTCATCCGGTTCGGCGTCATCCCGTTCGCGAACGGGCCGCGCCAGGCCGACCTGATGGTGGTGTCGGGCACCGTCACCGACAAGATGGCGCCGGCCGTGCGGCGGCTCTACGACCAGATGCCGGAGCCGAAGTACGTGATCTCGTTCGGGTCGTGCGCGAACTGCGGCGGGCCGTACTGGGACTCCTACAGCGTCACCAAGGGCGTCGACCAGATCATTCCGGTCGACGTCTACGTGCCCGGTTGCCCGCCGCGGCCGGAGGCGCTCCTGCAGGGGATCCTGCGGCTCCAGCAGAAGATCGCCGACGAGACCGTCTCCCTGCGCGGCGGCGCCCGCCCGGGCGCGGGCGAGCTGACCGCCCCGCTCGTGCGCCCCTAAGCCGCCTGCAACTGCTCTTTCCGGGCGGACGCCACGAGCCTGGCGTCCATCGCGCGGGAGACGAACGTGAGCGTGAGCGCGCCGAGCAGGAGCGCCACGCCGACCCAGATCGGGGCCCGGAAACCCAGACCGGCGCTGATCGCGGCGCCACCGAGCCACGGCCCGATCGTGTTCCCCACGTTGAACGCCGACGTGTTCACCGCGCTGGCCAGCGTGGGCGCTTCTTCGGCCAGCCGGAACACCCGGCCGTTGAGCGCGGCCGCCGCCGAGTAGCCGGTGACACCCATCGTGAACAGCAGCGCGACGACGGCGATCGCCGACCCGGCGGCGAGGCCGAGCGCGATCATCGTGACCAGCAGCGCGGTGAACGAGATGTGCTGGTTGAGCAGGATTCCCCGGTCGGCGACCCGGCCGCCGACGACGTTGCCGACGAACGCGCCCAGTCCGAACAGGAACAGGATCGCCGGGACCAGCGACTCCCGTGCCCCCGCGACGTCGGTGATCAGCGGGGCCGCGTAGCTGAAGATGCCGAAGATCGCCCCGCCGTAGAGCACGATCGTCGTCAGCGCGACCCAGAGCCGGCCGCTGCGGAACGTCCGGAGCTCGTCGCGCAGGCGCGGCACGCTCGTTTCTCGCGCGTCGCGCGGTACGGCGGCCACCACCCCGGCCAGCGACACCACCGCGACCACGGCCACCGCCCAGAACGTGGCCCGCCAGCCCAGCCACTGGCCGATCCAGGTGCCGGCCGGTACGCCGACCACGTTGGCCACCGTCAACCCTCCGAGGAGGACCGAGAGCGCGCGGGCGGTGCGGTCCGGGCCCGCCGCCCGGACGGCCGTCACCGCGGCCACGCCCCAGAACGCGCCGGTCGCGAGCGCCGTGACGACCCGCGCGACCATCAGCAGCGCGTAGGTCGGCGCCAGCGCACCCAGCACCTGCCCGGCGATGAACAGGCTGAGCGCGGCGACGAGCGTCGTCTTGCGGGGCAGGCGGAGGCTGGCGGCGGTGAGCACCGGCGCCCCGATCACCATGCCGATCGCGAACGCGGAGATCAGACCGCCGACGGCGGGGACGCTCACGTCGAGATCGTCGGCGATCAGCGGCAGCAGACCGGCGATCATGAACTCGGTCGTGCCGAGGCCGAAAATGCTCAGGCCCAGTACGTAGACGACGACGGGCACGGATGCTCCTCAGGCGCGCAGTGCGGTGCAGGTGACCTCGACGACGTCGGTGAGCAGGTCGCGCGGGGCGGCGGCCCGGCCCTGGACACGCAGACCGCTGATCGCGCCGTGGACGAACCGGGCCAGCGCCGTGGCGCTCTGCCGGGTGGTGATCGAACCGTCGGCCTGGCCCTCGGCGATCGTGCCGGTGATCCGCGCGACGAACGTGTCCATCAGGCGTCTGACGGTTTCGGTGACGACCGCGTCGTCGCGTTCCACGGCGGTGCGGGTGATCAGGCACCCGGTGGCGTCCGGGCGGTCCTCGTCGTCCACCGTGGCCAGCAGGAGCGTGCGGATGCGCTGGTAGCCGGAGCCCGGGCCGTCGAGGATCTCGGTCTGGCCCAGGGTCTGGAGCTCGGCGAACCGGTCGAGGCACCGGGAGTAGAGCGCGTCCTTGCTGTCGAACGTGTTGTAGAGGCTCGAGCGGCCCAGGCCGGTGGAATCGCACAGGTCCTGGGCGGAGGTCCCCTCGTAACCGCGGGTGCAGAACGCCTGCATCGCGGCGTCGAGCGCCTCGGCGGGGTCGAAGCCCTTCGGGCGTGGCATGCCTCCACCGTAGACCAAACTGGAACGGTCGGTCCAAAACATTTCCGGACGGAGGTCGCCGTAAGATCTGCCGTCGTGACGGTCGAGGAGGTCGGGGCGAGGCTGGCCGAGGCGCTCGGTGCGGCGGCCGAGGTGTCGCCGTCGGCGGGGGGAGCGTTCGCGCGGGCGTGCGCCACGGTGCCGGTGGCGTCGTGGGTGGAGTCGGTGCGGACCGCGCGTGATTCGCTGGACCTGCGGTACTTCGACTGGCTGAGCGGCGTCGACGAGGGTGATGCGGGCTTCGCGGTCGCCGTGCACCTGTGGTCGCTGAGCGGGCGGTACGGCGTCCTGCTGCGCACGGTCGTGCCTCGGGACGCGCCGACGCTCGACACGCTCACCGGCGTGTTCCCCGGGGCCTCGTGGCCGGAGCGGGAGACCGCGGAGATGTTCGGCATCACGTTCACCGGTCATCCGAACCCGGGAAAGCTGCTGCTCCCCGACGAGTTCGAGGGCCATCCGCTGCGTAAGGACTTCGTGCTCGCGGCTCGGGTGGCCAAGGCGTGGCCCGGGGCGAAGGAGCCGGGGGAGAGCGACAGCGGCGCGCCCAGCCGTCGCCGCGCCCGGCCGCCCGGTGTCCCCGACCCGAACGAGTGGGGCCCCGAGAAAGGCCAGCTGCCGCCCGAACCGGCCCGCCGCGAACGTCCCGCCCGGGCCGCCCGGGCGGCCCGTCCGAGGCCGGACGCGACGCCCGAGAGCGGGGGCGAGTGATGCCGGCCTGGCTGGAAGTGCTGTTGCGTGTCGTCGCAGCGCTCGCCGCGTTCCTGACGCTGCCGCTGCTCGTCGGGCAGCTCGAGCACAAGGCGATGGCCCACATGCAGGGCCGGCTCGGCCCGATGTACGCCGGTGCTTTCCACGGCTGGGCGCAGCTCGTCGCGGACGGCGTGAAGTTCGTCCAGAAAGAAGAGATCGTGCCGGCGAACGCCGATCGCCCGGTCTTCCGGCTCGCGCCGGCCGTCAGCCTGCTCCCGTACCTGTTCGTCTTCCTCGTGCTGCCGCTCGGCCCCGACGGGCTGGTCGCGCAGCCGCTGGAGATCGGGCTGTTCCTGGTGCTCGCGATCGTCGGCGTCGGTGTGGTCGGGGTGCTGATGGCGGCCTGGGCCTCGGCGAACAAATACGCGCTGCTCGGCGGCGTGCGCGGCGCCGCCCAGCTGCTCGGCTACGAGCTGCCGTTCGTGCTGTCGGCCGCGAGCGTCGCGATGGCCGCGGGCACGCTGAGCCTGCCGGGCATCGTCGACGCGTGGAACCCTTGGTGGCTGCTCTGGCAGGCGCCGGCCGCGTTCGTGTTCTTCGTCGCCGGTCTGGCCGAGATCCGCCGGCCGCCGTTCGACATGCCGATCGCCGAGTCCGAGCTCGTGGCCGGCTACTTCACCGAGTACACCGGGCTGCGGTTCGCGTTCTTCCTGCTCGCCGAATACGCGGGCATCGTGGTGATCTCCGGGCTGACGACCGTGCTGTTCCTCGGCGGCTGGCGCGGCCCGTTCGACGACGCGCACTTCGGCTGGCTCTGGACGCTGCTCAAGGTGTTCGCGGTCGCGTTCGTCGTCATCTGGGTGCGGGTGTCGTTCCCACGCCTGCGCGAGGACCAGCTCCAGCGCTTCTGCTGGCTCGTCCTGGTGCCCCTGGCTCTGGCCCAGCTCGTCCTCACTGCGGTGGTCCGGGTCGCGACCTAGCCCGACTGTGCCACCGTGGCGTGGTGAAGGCATGGCGGTGGGTAGCGGCGCTCGTCGTGGTCCCAATCGTGCTCCTCGGCCTGGGGGTGCTGTACCTGGACGTCGGCGTCCCGGTCAGGCGCGGCGCGGTGGCGCTACCGCCGGACGGTGCCCCGCCGGCCGAGGTCGTGACCGTATACTTCGCGGCGGTGGCAGCGAACGACCACGCCGCCCAACGCGCGCTGTGGGCGCCCGGACAGCTCCCGAGCCTCGACAGCGACGACGTGGCCGCCGTCACCGGCGTGCGGGTGGTCCGGCAGGAGACCTACCGGGCGGGGCCGTGGGACGGCGCGGCGCTGAACGCGTATCACCACGCCGTGCGCCTGCTGCTGAACTTCCACGTCCGCTTCTGGCCGGGGCTCGACGACCCGCAGCAGCCGACCTCGACGTTCTATCTGCTCGTGCGCGACGACGATCAAGATCCGTGGCGTATCTGGGGAGCCGGGGCGTACCTCTAACATGCCTCGCATGGGCGTTCCGGGTGCGGGATTGGTCAAGGGGCTGGCGGTGACGCTGCGGACGCTGTCCCGGCGCGCGCACACCCATCAGTACCCCGACGTGAAACCGGACCTGCCGCCACGCAGCCGCGGTGTGATCGCGCTGCTGGAGGAGAACTGCACGGTGTGCATGCTCTGCGCCCGGGAGTGCCCCGACTGGTGCATCTACATCGACAGCCACAAGGAGACCGTCGAGACGCCCGGCGCGGCGCGGTCCCGGCAGCGCAACATGCTCGACCGGTTCGCGATCGACTTCTCGCTCTGCATGTGGTGCGGGATCTGCATCGAGGTCTGCCCGTTCGACGCGCTGTACTGGTCCCCGGAGTTCGAGTTCTCCGAGTACGACATCAAGGACCTGCTGCACGAGTCCGATCGCCTCCGCGAGTGGATGTGGACGGTGCCGCCGCCCCCCGCGCACGACCCGCTCGGCGAACCGGCCAAAGAGGTCGTTGCCGCCGACCGTGCGCTGGCCGCCCAGCGGGCCGCCGACGCCGCCCGCGACGAGGCCACCGAACTGCGCGAGGAGCAGTGACCGGAGTTTTAACCGCCCGCCTGTCGGTGGGGGCTGGCAGGATGCCCGCGTGACCTTGACCGACTGGCTCGTTGCCGCGCTCGGCGTCGTCGTGGTCGGCGCCGCGTTGGCGGTGGTCACCACCGCGCACGTGGTTCGCGCCGGGCTGTGGCTGGTGGTCGCGCTCGGCGGGCTGGCCGGCGTCTACCTGGTGCTCACCGCGGAGCTCGTCGCGTGGGTGCAGATGCTCGTCTACGTGGGTGCGGTCGTCGTGCTGCTGCTGTTCGCGGTGATGCTCACCCGCGCGCCGATCGGGGCGAGCCCCGACCTGGACCGGGCCCGCTGGCCCGCGCTCCTGGTCGGCGGCGGCTCCGCCGCCGCGCTGGCCATCCTGCTGGTCCACGCCTACCGCTGGTCCACAATCGAGCTGGACGACGTCCCGGCCGGCACCGCCGAGCAGGTGGGCGCCGAGATCTTCCGGCAGTGGGTGTTGCCGTTCGAGCTGCTCTCGGTGTTGCTGCTGGCCGCCCTGGTCGGCGCGATCGTGGTGTCGGCACGTGTCCGGACGTCGAGGGGGGCCTGATGCATCCGGTCGTTCCGTACGTGCTGGCGGCGCTCCTGTTCGGCATCGGCCTCTACGGGGTGCTGGTCCGGCGCAACCTGATCCTGCTGCTGATGGCGGTCGAGCTGCTGCTCAACGCCGTGAACCTGGTCCTGGTCACGGCCGACGTGTCCACGGTCGGGGTGCCGCGCTCCGGTGCCGTGTTCGCGCTGTTCGTCATCGTGCTCGCGGCCGCCGAGGTCGGCGTCGGCCTGGCGTTGATCCTGCAGCTCTACCGGCTGCGCCGGACGGTCGCGGTCGATCGGGTCGACACTCCGGTGGAGGACGGCGAGTGAGCGTGAACGTGGTGCTCGCGGCGGCGCTGCCGGCGCTGTCCGGCGTCGCCGGGCTGGGTGGCCTGCTGCTGCGTCCGGCCGATCGCCGCTGGGCCGCCGCCCTCGGCGTCACCACCGCCGGCGCCGTCCTGCTCGCCGCGCTGGCCCTCTGGTGGCGCCTGGCCGCCGACGACGCGATGCCGCGCCGCTACGCCGACTACCTGCCCGACCAGGGCCAGCCGGTCGACGCCGCCACCCGGCTGGCCGACTTCGGCCCGCTGCAGGTGCAGCTCGCGGTCCGGGTCGACATCGCGGCGGCGGTGGTCGCGGTGATGGTCTGCCTGGTCGCGCTCGCGGTGCAGGTGTACTCGATCGCCTACCTCCACGACGACGACCGGTACGGGCCCTACGCCGCCCAGGTGTCGCTGTTCACCGCCGCGATGCTGCTCGTGGTGGTCAGCGGCGACCTGTTCCTTCTGCTGGTCGGCTGGGAGGTGATGGGCCTGTGTTCGTACCTGCTGATCGGGCACGACCGGAGCCTGCCCGAAGCGCCCGGCGCCGCGGTCAAGGCGTTCCTGGTCACCCGGGTCGGTGACGTCGGCTTCCTGCTCGGCATCGTCGTCCTCGGCGTGAACGTCGGGTCGTTCCGCATCGTCGACGTGCTGGCCGGCGCGGACGACATCGGGCACGGGCCGCTGCTCGCCGCGTGCCTGCTCCTGCTGGCGGGGGTGGCCGGCAAGTCGGCCCAGTTCCCGCTGCACACCTGGCTGCCCGACGCGATGGCCGGCCCGACGCCGATCAGCGCGCTGATCCACGCGGCGACGATGGTCGCGGCCGGCGTCTACGTCGTGTTCCGGCTGTACCCGCTGTATACGGCGGCACCGGCCGCGCTCGCGGTGCTGGGCGTGGTCGCGGCGGTGACGATGGTGCTCGCCGCGTTCGCCGCGCTGGCCCAGGACGACCTCAAGCGGGTGCTGGCCTGGTCGACGGTGAGCCAGCTCGCGTACATGACGGGCGCGCTGGCCGTCGGGAGCTCCGGCGCGGCGCTGCACCACCTGCTCACGCACGCGGCGTTCAAGGCGCTGCTGTTCCTGGCGGCCGGAGCGGTGATCCACGCGGTGGTGTCGAACTCGATGGGCTCGATGGGCGGCCTGCGTCGCTCGATGCCGGTCACGTTCTGGTCGATGACGGTCGGGTTGGCCGCGCTGACCGGCGTCCCGCCGTTCTCCGGCTTCTGGACGAAGGAGGGCGTGCTCGGCGCGGCGGAGGAGGCCGCGTCGGGGCACGGCGGGGTCGAGCCCTGGGTGGGTGGTGTCGTGCTCGTGGCCGGTCTCCTCACCACCGCGCTGACCGGCGCGTACGCGATGCGCCTGTGGCTGCGCACGTTCTTCGGCCTGTACCAGGGCAGCGCTCCGCCGCACGACCCACCTCCGCTGATGCGCTGGCCCGTCGTGCTGCTCGCGGTGCCGGCGGCGCTGGGCGGGGTGATCGTGCTCTGGACGGTGCCCCAGGAGGGGGCGGGCTGGTTCGGTTACGTCAGCAGCGACCAGTTGGCCCAGTTCGAGTCGCCGGGCCGGTTCACGCTCCACCCGGTCCTGGCGCTCGGGGCCACCGCTCTCACACTGTTCGGCGCGGCCGTGACGTGGTGGCGGTGGCGTCGCAAAGACCCGGCAATGCCCGGGGCCGATCTGTACGCGACCGGCTTCGGTCTGGACGCCGTCCAGCGGGCGCTCGTGGTGCGACCGGTGACGGTGCTGGCCGGCGTGGTGCGCGCATTCGACGCCCGCGCGATCGGCGGCGCGGTGCTGGGCACCGGCCGGGGCGCGCTCGTGCTCGGGCGGGTGCTGGCCGGCGGGCACGCCCGCGGCCTGGGTGGCTACGTCACCACCACGCTCGCCGGGGGAGTGGTGCTGGCGGTACTCGCGGTGCTGGGGAGCCGCTGGTGAACGCCGTGCTGATCGCGGTACTCGTGCTGCCCGCGCTGGGCGCGGTGGCGCTGGCGCTCTGGCCGGCGCGGGCCGAGCGGGCCGCGTGCTGGTTCGCGGTGGCGCTCAGCGGGGTCGTGTTCACGCTGACGCTGGTGCTGCTGAGCGGCCGACGGGCCGACGGGCCGTGGCACGTGGTGGACGTCGCCTGGATACCGAGCCTGGATGTACGCCTGCACCTGGGTGCGGACGGCATTTCCTGGCCGCTGATCGCGCTGACCGGCCTGACTTTCCTGCTGTGCGCTCTGTATTCACTCCGGCACACCCCAGAGCCGGGAAATCCGCGCAAACTTCTGGCCCTGCTCAGCATCCTGGAATGCGGTGTATTCGGCGTATTCATGGCGCTGGATGCAGTCGTATTCTTCGTATTCTTCGAGGTCACGCTGTTGCCCATGTTCGCGGTGATCGCGGTCTGGGGTGGGGCGGGTCGGCGGGCCGCCGCGCGTCAATTCCTGCTGTACACACTGTTCGGCTCGGTCCTGCTGCTGGTCGGCGTCATCGCGGCGACGATCAGCCGGGGGTCGGCCGACCTGCTCGAGTGGGCCGCGGCCCCGGCCGAGTGGTCCGAGCGCGGTCAGATCGCGGTGTTCGTCGTCCTGCTGATCGCGTTCGCGGTGAAGAGCCCGCTCTGGCCGCTGCACAGCTGGCTGCCCGACGCCCACACCGAGGCACCCACGGTCGGCTCGGTGGTCCTGGCTGCCGTCCTGCTCAAGATGGGCACGTACGGCCTGATCCGGGTCGCGTTGCCGGCCGCGCCGGAGGGTGCGCGGGCGCTCGCCCCGGTGCTGGGTGCGCTCGCGGTGGCGGCGATCGTCGTCGCCGGGCTCGTCTGCCTCGCGTCGGTGGAGCTCAAGCGCCTGATCGCGTACTCGTCGGTGGGGCACATGGGGTTCGTGCTGCTCGGGATCGCCACGTTGAGCGTCCCGGGCATCCAGGCCGCGCTGTTCGGCAACGTCGCGCACGGCGTCCTCACCGGCTTGTTGTTCTTCCTGGTCGGGGCGGTGAAGGACCGGTACGGAACCGGTGACCTCGACCGGCTGGGCGGCATCGCGACCGTCTCGCCGCTACTCGCCGGCCTGCTCGGGTTCGCGGCCGTCGGCAGCCTCGGCCTGCCGGGGCTCGCCGGCTTCTGGGGTGAGGCGTTCGCGGTCGTCGCCGCCGTGGATCGGGGTGGCTTCTTCACCGCGCTCGGCGTCGTGGCCGCGCTGGGTGCCGCACTGGCCGCCGCGTACTTCCTCCGCCTGCTCCGGCGCACGACGGTGGGCCCGCCGGGGTCGGCCGTGGTGGCCGACGCCCGGGGCGTGGACGCCGCCGAGGCGGTCGCCTGGACTCCGCTGATCGTGCTCGCGCTGGCGTTCGGGTTGGCGCCGGACCTGTTGCTCTCGCTCACCGCGGCGCCGGTCGAGGCACTCGTTGCGGTGGTCGGGCGATGACCGTCCAAAGTGTCGACCATGCGGCGCTCGCCCCGGTGTACGCGGTGGTGGCGGCGGCGGTGCTGGCCCTGCTCGTCGATCTGGCGCTCGCCCCCGGCAAGCCGCGGCTGCTGTTGCTCGGGGTCGGGGCGCTCGGGCCGGTCGCCGCGATCGTGGCCGCGCTCGCCGTGGGAACCGGGCACCGGGGGACGTTCTGCACGCCCGGTGGTGAGCTGCCAGGAGGGGTGACCGTCGGGCCGTCGTGCTCGTTCGCAGTGGATTCGGCGTCGGTCGCCGTCACCGTTCTCGGGTGCGCACTCGCGCTCGTGGTGCTCGGGCTCTCGGTGCCGGTCGTGCGCGAAGCGGTCGTGCCGCCCGGGGAGTACGTGTTCCTGCTGCTGTGCTCGCTGACCGGGCTCGTCGTCCTCGCCTCGGCCCGTGACCTGCTGACCCTGCTCGTCGCCGTGGAGACGCTGACGCTTCCGGTGTACGTCCTGGTCGGGCTGGTGCGCCGCCCGGCGTCGGCGGAGGCGGCGGTGACGTTCTTCGTGACCTCGGTGGTCGCGACGACGTTCACGCTGCTCGGCATCGGGCTGCTCTACGGCGTCGTCGGCGCCGTGCACCTGGACCGGGTCGCCGCCGCGCTCGCGGCCCGGCCCGACGCCCGCGACCTGCCGCTCGTGGGTGCGGCGGCGCTGCTCGTGCTCGCCGGGCTGCTGTTCAAGCTGGCCGCCACGCCGTTCCACGCCTGGGCGCCGGCCACCTACGACGGGGCGCCGCTGCCGGTCGCGGCCTGGCTGGGCACCGCCTCGAAGCTCGGTGGAGCGGTCGCGGTCGTGGTGACGGTCGGGATCGCGCTGCGGCCGATGCTCGACGTCGTCGGGCCGGTGCTCGCGGTCGTGGCGGTGGGCACGATGACGGTCGGCAACCTGGTCGCGCTGCGTCAGCGCCGGGTGCTGCGGCTGCTGGCCTGGTCGTCGGTGGCCCAGACCGGTTACCTGCTGGCGCCGCTGGCGGTGGCGCGCGGCGACGGCCTCCGGGACGCCGTCGCGGGGGTGGCCGGGTTCACCGCGCTGTACCTCGTGGCCGGCGTCGGGGTGTTCGCCGCGGTCGTGGCGCTGCGCGGCGCCGCGGAAGGCGGGACGCTCGACGACCTCGCGGGGGCCGCGCGCCGGGCTCCCCGGGCCACGGCGGCGCTCGTGCTGGGCCTGGCCGGGCTCGCCGGTCTGCCGCCGGGGCTGGCCGGGCTGTTCGCGAAGGTCGTCGTGATCAAGGCCACGCTCGACGGCTCGGCGGGCTGGCTCGCGGTCGTCATCGCGCTCAACGCCGTGATCGGCCTCGCCTACTACGCCCGCGTCGCCACCGCCTGTTTCGCGCCCGCCGACGGGGCGCGCCCGACGTCGGCACCGGTGGTGGTGGGCGCGACGGTGGCGGTGACGGCGACGGCGGGAGTGGTGCTCGGAGCGTGGCCGCAGTGGGTGTTCGACGCCGCCGCGAGCGTGGCGAACGCTCTGCTGTGACCCGCCGTAGTCGGGTGTGAGCTGGGTTAACGACGGGAACGTCGTAGCCGTGGCTCGCGTTCTACCGATTGCGGAGCCTTTTCCGGCTCCGAGCTCAACCGCCTGGAGGAAGGGTGCACCACCACTTCAACGGGCTGAAGACTGCGCTACTGCTCGGCGTGCTCAGCGGCCTCATCCTGGCCGTCGGATACCTGTTCGGCGGGTCGACCGGCGTGCTGATCGCCGCGGTCATCGCCATCGGCATGAACGGGTTCAGCTACTTCTACTCCGACAAGCTGGCTCTCCGGTCGATGCGCGCCTACCCGGTGAGCGAGGTCGACCAGCCCGCGCTGTACGCGATGGTCCGCGAGCTCGCGACCGTCGCCGGCCAGCCGATGCCGCGGCTCTACGTCAGCCCGACCAACCAACCCAACGCGTTCGCGACCGGACGCAACCCGCGTAACGCCGCGGTCGCGGTCACCGAGGGGATCATGCAGATCCTCACCCCGCGTGAGCTGCGAGCGGTGATCGGGCACGAGCTGTCCCACGTCTACAACCGGGACATCCTGATCTCGTCGGTGGCCGGTGCGCTGGCCACGATGATCACGATGATCGCGAACCTGGCGTTCTTCATCCCGATCGGCGGGGGCGACGACGACGACGCCCCGAACCCGGCCGTGTTCCTGCTGACGCTGATCGTGGGGCCGATCGCGGCGTCGCTGGTTCAGCTGGCGATCAGCCGGAGCCGCGAGTTCCAGGCCGACGCCGACGGCGCGAAGCTGACGAGTGACCCGCTGGCCCTGGCCGGCGCGCTGCGCAAGATCCACATGGGCACGCAGACGCTGCCGTTGCCGCAGGAGTCGCGGCTGCTCTCGTCCAGCCACCTGATGATCGACAACCCGTTCCGCAAGTCCGGGGTGGCGAACCTGTTCAGCACCCACCCCCCGATGGAGCAGCGCGTCGCCCGCCTGGAGGACATGGCCAAGTACCTGCCGTCCCCGGGCGCCCCGACCGACTACCGCCGGTAAGCCCACCCGTCGGCGCCCGCCTGGAGATTCCGGGTGGGCGCCCGCGTGTTCCCGGGCTTACGGGAGCGGCGGTAGGCCCCCGGGAGCCTCGGTTATTCGCTCTTGGCCGCGCCGGCCTTCTGGCGCTTGCGGTAGGCCGACACGGTGGTGCGGCTCGCGCAGGTCTCGGAGCAGTAGCGGCGCGACCGGTTGCGTGACGTGTCGACGAACACCTTGGCGCAGTCGGTCGCGGCGCACATTCCGATCCGATTCCGCCCCTGCCGGACGATGACGTTGGCGAACGCCATCGACACGGTGGCGCCGAGCTGCTCGGTCAGCGGGGCGTCGTCGTCGGAGTAGTGGAGGTGCATCCGCCCGTCGTGGTCGGTGGCGCGCGGCACCGGTCGGCACTGGTGCAGCAGCGCGTTGAGCCGATCGACCGACTCCTGATCGGTGTCGGCCCCGGCGACGTCGCGCAGGCCGTGCGAGAGTTCGGCGATCTCGTCGACGTCGCCGCCGGTCAGCGGCACGACCGCGAGTTCGGTGAACCAGTCGACGTGTGCCGCGACGAAGGTTTCGACCGCCGCCCGCAGTTCTTCGCTGCCCGGAGAGAGATCGGCCACCGCGACGTCATCCGCCGAAGCGAGGTTGGCGAGGTCCACCGCGAGCTGCACCGCGTCAGCGTTGTAAGTGTCGTATTCCATTTGGCCACCTACCGCGTCCAGAGGTAGTGTCGGGAACAAGTGTAGGGGGCTAAAGCCTTAATGCCCATAACAGTCTGAGTGAGAAGGCAGGTTCGACGCGTCATGCGCCAATATGCAGAACTCTGGCGCCTTCCGTCGGCCCCGCTGCTGATCGTCGCCGGAATCGTCGGCCGGTTACCCGCAGGCATCGCCCCGCTGGCGATCCTGCTGTTCCTGGCCGACCGCACCGGCTCGTACGGGGTAGGCGGGATCGCGGTCGGTGTGTACGGTCTGGCCACGGCGGCCGTCGCCCCGCTGCTGGGCCGGTTCGCCGACCGGCGCGGCTTCACCGCCGTCCTGATCGGTACCGGCGTCGGCTACCCGCTCGCGGTCGCCGTCCTCGTGCTCACCGCGCTCTCCGACGCCCCGCTGATCGCCGTCTACCTGGCCGCCGGGCTCGCCGGAACCGTGGTTCCGCTGCTGAACTCGACGCTCCGCGCGATCTGGACCGACCTGTCGGGCAGCGACGCGACCCGGCAGACGGCGTTCGCGCTCGACGCCATCGCGCTCGAGCTGGTCTGGATGATCGGGCCGGTGCTCGTCGCCACGTTCGTCGCGCTGACGTCGGGGACCTGGGGGCCGGTGATCGCGCTCACCGGCGCCGGAACGGCCGCGCTGATCGGGTCGCTGGCCGTCGCCGCGAGCCGTCCGAGCCGTCGGTGGCGGCCCCGGCCGACCGAGCCGGGCACCGTCCGGCGCACGCCGCTGCGTGCCCGCGGCATGGTTCCGGCGCTCGTCGTCGCGTTCGCGCTGCTGTTCGGCACCGGCGCGATCGAGGCCGCGGTCGCCGGCTTCGCCGACGCGCACGGCACCCCGGCGCTGTCCGGCGTGCTGCTCGCGGTCTGGAGCGTCGGGAGCGCGATCGGTGGCCTGTGGTTCGGCGCCCAGCGCTTCGCGGTGCCGATCGTCCGGCAGTACCGGTGGACGCTCGCGGCGTGCGCGGTGGGCTTCGCCCCGCTGGCGTTCCTCGGCAACGCCTGGCTGATCGGCCTCGTGCTCTTCCTCGGCGGCACCGCGTTCGCCCCGGCCATCACCGTGCAGAACTCGCTGGTGGCCGAACTCGCGCCGCGCGGCTCGCTCACCGAGTCGTTCACCTGGCTGTCCACGATCACGTACGCCGCGGTGGCGGCCGGGACCGCGATCGGCGGCCTGCTCGTCGACCGGCCCGGCGGCGTGACCGCGGCGCTGCTCCTCGCCGCGCTGGCCGCGGCGATCGCCTGGGCGGTAGCCGCCGCCCCGGGTATCGGACTTACCCCTAGGAAGGTGTCGTCGTGAGTGCCGGTTTGGCCCGCTACCGGGAAGTGTGGCGGCTGCCCGGAGCCCGCACGCTGCTCGTCGGCAGCATCCTGGGCCGGCTCCCGGTCGGGATGGCGCCGCTGCTGTTGGTGCTGCTGGTCGAGAAGTCCACTGGTTCGTACGCGGCGGCCGGCGTCGCCAGCGCTGCGTACGCGGTGGCGACCGCGGTCGTCGGACCGGTCCTGGGCCGGCTGGCCGATCGGGTCCGGCCCGCTCCGGTGCTGGTGGGCACGGCGATCGCCTGGCCGCTCGCGACCGCGGCGGTGCTGCTCGCCGCCGGTTCCGGGGTGGCGGTTCCGGTGCTGTGGGCGGTCTCCGCGCTGCTCGGCGCCAGCCTGCCCCCGCTCACCGCGACCGTGCGCAGCGTCTGGGCCGAGCTCACGTCCGCGCCCGGAGCGAACCATCTGCGCGAGGCCGCGCTGGCCCTGGAGACGACCGCGTTCGAGCTGGTGTTCGTGCTCGGCCCGATGGTCGTCGGCGCGCTGGCGATCGTCACCGAGCCCTCGGTCTCGCTGATCGTCGCGGCGGTGCTGGCGGTCGTGGGCACGCTCGCGGTGGCCGCCGGCCGCGCGACGCGCGCTTGGCGTCCGGAGCCCGGCCGGGCTCCCGCCCGTGGTCTCGGCCCGGCGGTGGCGCTCGGCATGCCGCTGCTGCTCGCGGTCTCGTCCGGTCTGGCGTTCGCGTTCGGTGTCGTCGGCGTCGCGATTCCGGCGTTCGCCGCCGAGCGGTCCGGTGCGGACGCCGATGGGCTGGCCGGTCTGCTGCTCGGGCTGTGGGGCGTGGGTAGCGTCACCGGCGGGCTCTGGTACGGCACCCGTCAGTTCCGGCGGTCGCTGCCGACGCAGTGGGCGGTCGCGCTCGGTGCGGTCGCGGCCGGGCTGGCCACGATGGCGCTCGTGCCGACGGCGGGCTTCATGGCCGTGGTCCTGGTGGTCGCCGGGCTGACCCTGGCCCCGGCGCTGACCGTGGAGAACACGCTGGTCTCGCGCATCGCGCCGGCCGGCATGGTGAACGAGGCCTACACCTGGGTCGCGACCGTGGTGTTCGCTGCTTCGGCGGCGGGCGCGGCGGTGGCCGGTGTGCTGGTCGAGCGGGAATCCGGCGTCGCGATCGCGTTCGCGTTGGCCGCGCTCACCACCGCCGCCGGTGCGATCGCCGCGGGCGTACCGCGCAACGCGCTGCGCCGCGTGATGACGCGCTCCGCTTAAGGGCGGTAGTGCGGGGTACTGGTAGCCCGTCGACAGGAGGTGGATGTGCAAGCGGAGCAGGTGACCGACGCGTGTGCGGAGCACGGTGAGGGCCCGGTCTGGGACACGGCCGAGGGCACTCTCCGTTTCGTCGACCTGATGAAGGGGGCCGTGCTCACGTACGACCCGTTCACCAGCAGAGTCACCCGGCGTGCGGTGTCCGACGTCGCCGCGGCGCTGCGCCCCCGCCGGGACGGCGGCTGGGTGCTGGCCACCGAGCGGGGATTCGCGCTGCTCGACCCCGGTGATCTGGACGCGCCCGACGAGGCCGAGCCGGTGTGGATCGAAGCGTTCACCGAGCCCGGTATCCGGATGAACGACGGCGGAGCCGACCCGCGCGGCCGCTTCTACTGCGGCACGATGTCCTACGACCAGGAGCCCGGCCGGGGCACGCTCTACCGGCTCGACCCGGATCGGAGCGTCCACGTGGTGCTCACCGACCTCGCGGTCTCCAACGGCCTGTCCTGGACGCCGGACGGCACCCGCGCGTACTTCGTCGACTCGCCGACCAAGCGGGTCGACGTGTTCGACGTCGATCCTTCCTCGGGGGACCTGCACGACCGGCGCGAGTTCGTCGCGATCGACCAGGGCACGCCGGACGGACTCACGATCGACGCGGACGGCGGGGTCTGGGTGGCGCTCTACGGGGCCGGCGCCGTGCACCGCTACGACTCGTCGGGACGGCTCGACCTCGTCGTCGAACTGCCGGTCAGCCAGCCGACGTCCTGCGCGTTCGTCGACCGCGACCTGTTCGTCACGACGACGAGGGAGAACCTCGCCGAGGGCGCCGAGCCGCAGGCGGGCGCGCTGTTCCACGTCCGGCCCGGCGTCCGCGGGCTGACGCCGTTCCCGTTCGCGGGTTAGGTTTTCTCCGACGACCGAGCGCGGTCCCGAGTGTCCGGGCAGGGTGCCCGAGTACTCGGGACTGGCGTCTCTGTCGACCGGGTCAGCGGACCCACCAAGGTGGAGAGCAACGTAGTCGCCATTCGGTTCTCCCCCGAAGGGACCGCAATGCTTCCCCAGGTCGTCCGGACAGAGTTCCTTCCTCTGGTCGAGACCCAGACCAAGTACCAGGACGCCCTGCTGGGCCGCCCGAACGTCGTCGGAGTGGGTCTCGGCCACCGGTACAGCGGTGGCATCAACACCGGCGAACGAGCGATCACCGTCCTGGTCCACCGGAAAGTCGACGCCCGCTACCTCGCTCCGACCGCGCTCGTCCCGGCGGAGCTCGACGGCATCCCGACCGACGTGCAGGAAGTCGGGCTCATCCGCGCCGGCGGCGGCCCGCAGCCCTGGGCCGACCGGGGCAGCGCCACCGCGTCGCTCGGCGTCGGGCCGTTCCAGCTCGGCCAGCGGGTGCGGCCCGCGTTCGCCGGGGTCAGCGTCGGCCACTTCCGCGGCAACGCCGGTACGTTCGGTGCCGGGTGCTTCGACGTGGAGCCGAACGCCGGCCGCTACTACATCCTCAGCACCAACTACGCGCTCGCCGACTGCAACGCCGGCCGCTCGGGTGATCCGGTGCTGCAGCCGGCCCTGGTCGACGGGGGTCGCTACCCGGCCGACGTGATCGGTCGGCTGGTGCGCTTCGTTCCGATCCACTTCCACGACGGCCGGCGCAAGCCGGTGAACTTCGTGGACGCCGCGATCGCCGAGGGCGTGCACGGCACGGATCGCCGCGTCTACTGGGCCGGCGAGGTGACGACGCTCAACCCGAAGCCGAACATCAACGACACCCTGCAGAAGTGGGGCCGCACCACCAACTTCACGACCGGCTACGTGCTCAACGTCAACGTGACCGTCGACGTGCACTACGACCGGGGGCGGATCGCGCGGTTCGGCCAGCAGATCGTCACGACGAACATGTCGGCCGGCGGCGATTCGGGCAGCCTCGTCACCGACCCGGACGAGGGCGCCGTGGGCCTGCTGTTCGCCGGTTCCGGCCGGGTCAGCGTGTTGAACAACATCGTCGCCGTCCAGTCCCTGCTGGCGGTTCGCGTCACCGACGGTTGAGCGGCGCGAACTTCCGCGGGCCGGCGGACGTGAGAGCTGGGGGGCCGGGTGAGGACGACGTCCTCGGGTGGGCGCCGGGATCCGAGGGGGATCTCGGCCCTCACTCGTGCGCGCCGACCGTCCCGCATACCCCACCATTGACCTATCGACGGAGCACCCGCTCCATCCACAGTGTGAAGGACATCCGGTGACCATCTCGGACCACGAGACCGCCCCGACGGAGACCGTCTTCGTCATCGACGTCAACGACCGCTTCGCGCACCTGTTCGGCAACGTCAGCGACTTACTGGCCACGCACGAGGGCGTGCACCTCCAGCCGCCGCGCGGGCTCGACTTCTTCGACCAGGACGGTCAGCGCCTGGCCCCGGTGTTCGACGAGACGTGGACGCTGCGCGGCCTGGTGAAGACCAACGAGAAGCCCGACCCCGCGGCCGTGCAGACGCGGATCGCCGCGGTGTTCGCGTACCTGGCCGAGTACACCTCGTCGCACCCGGACGAGATCTCCGAGGACTACGGCCTGAGCGTCGACGAGGCGCTCGGCGAGCTCCCGGCGTTGACGGGCAAGTCGCTGCTCGACAGCGTCGCGGCGTTGAGCGGCGTCACCCACGCCGCGACCGCGGCTGACGCCGGGCAGCAGGACCCCGGCAACTGGTTCCACAACCTCATGCACAAGATCAGCTGAACGAACGGCACCCGATGCGCTCACCCTCACTGTCCTGGTTCACCCCCCGCACCGTCGCGGGGTTGTTCGTCGTCGGGCTGGTCGTCGCGGCGATCCTGGTGGGGCAGCTCGACGGCGGCACCGACGCGGACACGGGACCGGTGGGCATCAGCATCGCGCTGGCGATCTCCGGCACGGCGATGGGTCTCCTCATCCTGGTCGCCGTGCCGAAACATCTGGTCGGCCGGCTGCTCCTGGCGGCCGGCGCCAGTGCCGCGGTGAGCGCGGTGGCCGTCAGCTGGAGTCGGTGGGAGCCGGTCGCCTGGCTCAGCCAGTGGACCTGGTGGCCGGCTTACGGCTTGCTCTTCCTGGCGCTCCTGTTCTTCCCCGACGGGCGATTACCGGGCCGGGGCTGGCGGTGGCTCGCACTCGCGCTCGCGGCGCTCACCCTGCTCAGCACGGTGGCGCTGGCCGCGGTCGCGGCCGACGAACCCCGGACGCTGCTCAGCAACGTCGCGGTCGAGCCGTCGCCCACGACGAAGCTCGTGCTCCGGATCTTCGCCGTGGGGGTGTTCCTCACGGTGGCGGCCGGGCTGTGCGTGCTCGCCGCGCTGTGGTCACGCTGGCGTCGCGCCGACAGCGACACCCGGCAGCAGCTCGCGTGTCTGCTGCCCGCGGTCGTGCTGCTGCTGCTCGGCTGGGGGCTCACGTTCTTCAACCTCGACGGCGGGTACGTGCTCGCCGCCGTCGCGGTGCCGCTCGGGATGACCGTCGCGATCGTCCGCTACGGGCTGTACGACCTCGACCGGGTGCTCAACCGCACGCTGGTCTGGCTGGTCATGACCGCGCTCGTCGTGGTCGGCTTCGTCGCGATCGTCACGGTGTTGCGCGAGGTGATCATGCGCAACACCTCGGGCGACTCGATCTCGCTCGTCACCACCGGGGTGATCGCGATCGCGTACGCGCCGCTGCATCGCCGGGTGCAGCAGGGCGTCAACCAGTTGCTCTACGGCGACCGGCACGACCCGTACAAGGTGATCGCCGAAATGGGCGACGTGCTGGGTCAGACCGCCGAACCGAACGCGGTGCTGCCGCTGCTCACCGGCACGATCGCCAGCTCGCTGCAGGTTCCGTACGTGGCGGTGGAGGTGGCCGAGCAGCACGGCTCCCGGCTGCTGGCCTGGTACGGGCAGGTCGGGCCGACCGTGCAGGCGTTCGACATGCTCTCCCGCGGTGAGCACATCGGACGGTTGCTGGTGTCGCCGCGCACCGACGGCGGGCACTTCACGCCGCGGGAGACGCAGCTGCTGGCCGACATCGCGCTGCACGCCGGGGTGGCGGTCGAGGCCAGCCGTCTCACCCGGGACCTGCAGGAGTCGCGGGAACGGCTGGTGCGGGCGCAGGAGGAGGAGCGGCGCCGGCTGCGCCGTGACCTGCACGACGGGCTGGGCCCGAGCCTGACCGGGATGTCCATGCAGGTGCGTGCCGCGCGGAAGCTCGCAGGGCCCGGGCGGGTGCGTGACATCCTCGACGCGCTCGCCGGTGACCTGGCGGCGTGCACCGCCGAGGTGCGGCGGCTGGTCGACGAGCTGCGCCCGCCCGCGCTCGACCGCGGGCTCGCGGTCGCCCTGCGCGACGAGTGCCGCCGCTTCGACAGCTCGGCGTTGTCGGTGCAGCTCGACGTGCGCGACGACCTCGACCGCCTGCCCGCCGCGGTGGAGGTGGCGGCGTACCGGGTCGTGGCCGAAGCGCTGAACAACGTCACCCGGCACGCCGGGGCGCGCAACTGCCTGGTCACCGTGCGGCGGGGGCGCGATCTGACGATCGAGGTCACCGACGACGGGGTCGGCATCACCGGCCCGGTGCGGGCCGGGGTGGGGTTGGCTTCGATGCGCGATCGCGCGGGGGAGCTGGGTGGCGAGTGCGAGATCGTCCCGGCGCAGCCGACGGGCACAACGGTGCGGGTTCACTTCCCGGCCGCATCGCTGATGCTGGTCGAGCCGCCCGCCCCCACCCCGGCCGTCGTCAACGGCACACCCGCGCGCCGATCGCCCGCGCTCCCCATCCCACGAGCGGCCGACGCCCCAGCCCTGACGCCCGCCGCCCAGCCCGCGCTCCCGGGCGGCGCGTCCGCGCCGCCAGCGCCGGCTACGCCAGCGCCCGCAGCCCCCGCGCCAGCGCCTGCTACGCCAGCGCCCGCAGCCCCCGCGCCAGCGCCTGCGTCACCTGCGGCACCCGTTCCCGTAGCGCCAGCTCCCGCACCCGCGCCCGCGCCCGCACCCGCGTCTGCGGCACCCGCACCCGCGTCTGCGTCTGCGGCGCCTGCTTCCGCGCCAGCGCCTGCTGCGCCTGCGTCCGCGTCAGCTTCTGCGGCGCCCGGGATCGCGGCGTCCGGGACCGCAGCACCCGTGGCGCCCGCGCCTGGGACGCCATCTCTCCTCCCGGACGTGGTGGCGGAGGGGGTGGGGACGGTGGTGCGGTTGTGGGAAGGGGGAGTGGTGCCGTTCGAGGTCGCGGCTGACGTCGGGCCGGAGGAGCACGTCGCGGAGGCGATCGAGCACCTGGAGACACGCACCCGCATCCGCTTCGTCCCGCGGACCGACACCCACTCCGACTACGTCCGCTTCGTGCTCGGCGACTCCTTCGCCTCGCGCGTCGGCCGCATCGGCGGTGAGCAGCACATCGAGATCCTCGCCGGCGGCGAGATGGGGCGCGTGCTGCACGAGATGGTGCACACGCTCGGTCGCTGGCACGAACACTGCCGCACCGACCGCGACGACTACGTCACGATCCACTGGCAGAACATCACCACCGAGGCCCGGCCGAACTTCCTCATCCAGGCCGTCGGCCCGGAGGTCGGCCCCTACGACTACGAGTCGATCATGCACTACCCCCGGGTGGCCTTCTCGACCAACGGCGAGCGCACGCTCGACACCGTCCACACCCCACCGGCAGGTCTCCCGCTCGGCCAGCGTCGCCAACTCTCCGACGGCGACTGCCGGGTGATCGAGCAGATGTACCGGGACACCCCCGAACCGACTCCCGCCCCCGGCGCCGCGCCCGCGCCCGCCCCCGCGCCCGCGCCCGGTGCCGCACCCGCCCCCGCACCCGCGCCCGCGCCCGCGCCCGCCCCCGCGCCGGTCGGCGCCGACGTCGAAGCGGTCACCGGAGTGCTGCGCCTCCCGGACGACGGGCCCGGCGGCCGGGCCGCCACGGTCGTGGTCAGCGTGCGCGACACCACGACGACGGGCGGACCGATGAGCCCGGTCGGCGAGGTGACGATGTCGAACGTCCTGCTCGGCGGCGGCGCCGGAATCCCGTTCCGGGTGCCGGTCACCGGCGTCGACCCGGACGCGGTCTACACGGTGGAAGCCCACGTGGACGTGTCCGGCGACGGAGCGATCGCCACCGGCGACCTCGTCACCGCCGCCGCGTGCCCTGTTCTCACCGGCGGTGCTCCGACCACGGTCGCCGTCCCGATGACGAGCGTGGTGTGATTCCGGTGAGCGGCGCGTGGTCGTTCCAGGGAGGCACACCGGTGGACGAGCCGAAGCGGGTCCTCATCGTCGACGATCATCCCGTGGTCCGGCGTGGACTCAAGGTGATGCTCGAGGACGAACCGTGGGTCAGCGCGGTCGCCGAGGCCGCCAGCGTCGAGGAGGCCGTGCGCGAGGCCATCACGTGCCAGTCCGACGTCATCGCGATGGACGTCGTGCTCCCCGACGGGGACGGTGTCGACGCGACCCGACGCATTCTCGAGGCCTGCCCGGACACCGCCGTGCTGATGCTCACGATGGCCGACGACGACGACATCGTCGCCAAGGCGTTGAACGCGGGTGCCCGTGGGTTCCTGCTCAAGGACACCGACCCCGACATGGTGATCGACGCTCTGCGGACGGTGGCCAGCGGGGGCGTCGTGCTCGGGCCGCGGGTGGGTCCGACGGTGCTCACCGCGCTGCGCCGCGCCCCGGCCGTGCTGCCCCCGCCGTTCGACCAGCTCACGACGCGCGAGTTGGAGATCGTCAACCGGCTCGCGATGGGCGACACCAACGCGCAGATCGCCCGCAACCTCAACGTCAGCGAGAAGACGATTCGTAATCAGATGTCCGCAGTGTTCAACAAGCTGAACGTGAGCGATCGCGTCCAGGCTGCGCTACTTGCCCGGGACGCCGGGATCGTGCGCTGATTGCACAGCGTGAGGTTGCGTGAACGGGTTTCTAACCTGAATCCACGGGGGACTACCCAAAGACCGGATTTATCCGGTGGGGATCGCGAACCGACCGTCCGGAGCGGTCGGCGCCGGTAGGGCCAGGAGGTAACCGTCATGTTCGAACTTCACTGTGGAACCTGCGCCCAGCCAGGAGCGTCGAGCAACAACCGGGCCGAGGTCCAGGCCCTTCTCGAGCTGCACAACAGCTTGGTTCACCGGGGAAGCCCGGTAGCCGTGCTCCGCCGCCGCATGTTCGGGCGAACCGGCGGTCTGGCGGCCTGATCCTTTCCGGTCCCTCACCGTGGCCTGGGTGCCCGGGGTCGCCGCCCATGCTGCGGCGAACACCCCCGCCCAGGCCACACCGATGAGCAGGGCCGCGACGGTACTGCTCACCGACCCCCACCCCAGATAGATCCGCCCCGCGGCCAGCACGACGACCGCCGCCGCTCCGAGCGTCCACGCCGAACCCTGGCCGAGCCGCGTGTGCTGCTTGCGTGCCACCGTCCAGGCCGCGAGCACGATCGCGGTGGTCGAGGTCGCGTGCTGGATGGCGAACAGCCGCTCGCTGTGCGCCACCGTCTCGGCGACGTTGAGCACGACGACGAGCATCATCAGCGGCACCACCGCCCCGCCGGACGCGAGCAGCCCCAGCGCGCCGCGTCGGCGGGGTGAGCGCACCGGGCGCAGCAGTACGACGACGGCGGCGATCGCGATCACCGTGTACGAGGGCGTCGAGGTCAGCACGACCCGGACGGCGAGATCGAGGCCACCCCAGGAGAGTGAGTCCAGCGCCGCCGCGACCGGTTCGTCGACCCGCGGCAGGCCACCGGCCCGCACCGCCACGACCACCAGCGCGGTCAGCGCACCGCCGATCGCGGCGAGCGCCGCGACGAGCCGCACGGTGGACGTGCCGGCCAGCCGCCCGAGCCGCCGCCCGGCGACGACACCGGCGACCACCGCGACCACGGCCACCACGAACCCGAGGGTCGCCTGCCCCGCGACCGCCGAGACCTGGCGGTAGGAACTCCCGGCGAGTTGCCCGGCGCCCACCCAGCACACCGACCACAACACCCCGGCCGGGACGCTGTGACGCAGGAACGTGCCCGGGGGCATCCGGCCCGCGCCGGCCAGGCGGGGAACGAGCGTCCGGGCGCCGACCACCCAGCGGGCGAAGAACACCGACCGGCCGCCGTGCCGGGCGATCAGCGCGGACGCCCGGTTCACCGCACCGTCGAGGCGCCGTTGGACGAGGCCGCTGCGCCGCCGCCCGCCCGTGCCCCGACGGCCGACCACGTAGGCGCAGACGTCACCGGCGACCACCGCCACGACGGCGGTGACCAGGGCGGTGGGGAGGTTGATCGTGCCGCCGTCGACGAGGAAGCCCAACCCGAGTGCGGTCGAGACGCTCGGCAGCAGGATGCCGGGGAGAAGGGCCGGCTCACCGGCCAAGATCAGAAACGCGAGTACGACGACGACGGGCGCCGGGAGACCGAGGAGGCTGTCCAGCACGGCCTGCATGGGGTGACCTCCGGCGTGACCGGCTCCGTCGGCCGGGCGCCTGCAGACTCTCGTCATCGGACAGTCGGTCACATCGGGGAGAGCCCTGGGAGCCCACCCTGAGATTCAGCCGTGTTGCATCACTGGGCCCATCCTTCCCGTGCGTGTTCGTGACCAGCGGTAGGTACACGACGACGGAAGGTGGATGGTTCGCGAAGCCGTGCATCTTCAGGTTTTCTGCCGTTTGAAGATGCGTCAGCCGTCAATTGGGGCAACGATGGAAACGTAGGTCGCGTCGGGCATAGCTCTGGTGAGGATGTGCTTTTGCGTCGATCAATGCGGGTGGTCAGGACTGGGCCGGTGGCGGCCCGGGTACTTGGCGACGCGATGATCGGGCGACGCGGGACCTCGATGGCGCTCGCCGCGGTGCTCGCGGCCGGGCTGCTGGCGGGCACGGCGGAGGTGGTGCGGGCCGAGCCGCCGGTACCGGCACCGGCCGGTGAAACGGCCACCCCGGCCACCCCGAGGACGCAGACCCCCGCGAAGACGAATACTCCGGAGAAGACGCGGACCCCGGAGAACCTCACCCTCGCGCAGCAGGTGAAGAAGAAGCAGATCGCGGCCGAAGCGGTCGCGGAGCGGCTGGAAGAGGCCAAGGGCGAGCTGTCCACCGCACGCGGCGACCAGGAGCGGGCCGAGGACCGCCGCTCCGGCGCCACCGCCGAGGTGGCGGCCGCGCGGTCGGCGTTCGACGAGTGGGCGCGCAGGACCTACATCGAGTCGGCCGACCAGCCGTCGGTGTTACCCGGCGATCCGCGCCGCCGGATGTTCGGCCACCCCGACCCCGGGACCGACTCGGCGGAGGCGCGCGTCGCCGGAGCCGAGGTCGCGGAACGTACGGCGATCAGCGACGTCAACGTGACCACCGCGCTGGCCGACGCCGCGGCGGAGCGGGTCGAGAAGCTCGGGGCGGACCTGTCGCGCCGGGCGACGGAGATCAAGAAGCTGCGGTCGGGCCGCGAGCACGTGATCGACGCCGCGCAGGCCGGCCAGGAAGCGGTGGACGCGGCGCGGTCGTCGGAGTGGATCCGGGACGCGAAGGGCGTGGCCGCACCGGCGGTGCTGAGCGCGATCGAGTTCGCGTTGGCCCAGCGGGGGAAGCCGTACGTGTGGGGCGCGGAAGGGCCGGACACCTACGACTGCTCGGGGCTCGTGCAGACCGCGTTCGCGTACGCCGGGATCTCGTTGCCGCGCACGGCTCGTCCGCAGTACCGGTCGACGCAGCTGGTCGCGACGAGCGAGCTGCTCCCCGGCGACCTGCTGTTCTTCGCGACCGACAAGTCCAACTGGGACTCGATCCACCACGTGGCGATCTATCTCGGCGGCGGGAAGATGCTGCACGCGCCGACGACCGGCGACGTCGTGCGGATCGCGCCGGTGTGGTGGGAGGAGTTCTACGCCGCGACGCGGGTCGCGCCGGGAAGCGTGAAGCCGCGCCCGGTTCCGGCACCGGCGCCGTCCCCGGAGACGCCGCCGTCCACGAAGCCGTCAAGCTCCCCGTCGGGCTCGCCGTCGCCGTCAGGGTCCGCGTCACCGTCCGGCACCCCGTCCCCGATCGGCCCCCCATCACCGAGCCAGAGCCCGACCGGCTCCCCGAGCCCGAGCACCTCCGGCACCCCGAGCCCGACCCCCACCGGCTCCCCGAGCCCCACCGGCTCCCCGAGCCCGACCGGCTCCGCGAGCCCGACCGGCTCCGCGTCCCCGAGCGGCTCCGGCTCTCCGTCCCCCTCCACAGCTGCAACCCCGGGCGAACCCTCCCCGAGCAAATCCAGCTCCTCCGCGAGCAGCGACGAAACCTGCGGCGCGAGCCCCACCCCCACCACCACCCCGACGCCCTCCGGCGCGCCGACGCCGACGCCGAGTCCCAGCCCGTCCGAGCCCGCCTGTTAGATCATGCTGGGGTGCTGAGCGACCACCAACTGCACGAGATGGCGCAGCGGCTGATCGACGTACCAGGGATCGTCGGCGTGATGCTGGGCGGCAGCCGCGCCCGCGACGCCCCGATCGACTCCTCCGACGTCGACCTCGGCCTGTACTACCGGCCGCCGCTCGACGTCGACGCGCTCGGTGTGCTGGCCCGTGAACTCGCCGGGCCCGACGCGGAGGTCAGCGCCCGGGGCGCGTGGGGCCCGTGGGTCGACGGCGGCGGCTGGCTCGACGTCGCCGGCACCCCGGTCGACTGGATCTACCGCGAGCTCGACCGCGTGGACACCGCTTGGCGCGACGCCCGCGACGGCCGGTTCCGCTTCCATTTCCAGGTCGGTCACCCGCTGGGCGTGCCCGACTTCTCGTACGTCGGCGAGGTGGCGCTCGGCCGGGTCCTGGCCGATCCGTCCGGTGTCCTCACCGCGCTGCGGGCGCAGGCGCAGGACTACCCGCCCGAGCTCCGCCGCCGGGTCGTCACCACCGCGCTGAGCGAGGCCGAGTTCGCGCTGACGATCGCGCGGAAAGGCGTCGGCCGGCGGGACACGGCCTACGTCGCCGGCTGTCTGTTCCGCGTCGTCGGGCTCTGCGCCCACGCGCTCCACGCGCACGCGGGCGCGTGGCTGATCAACGAAAAAGGCGCGGTCGACGCCGCGGCCGCGCTGCCGGGCGCGCCGCTGGACTTCGCCGAAGCGGCCCACGGGGTGCTGGCCGGCCTGGGCCGATCGGAGATCGACCTCCGCGCCGCCCGGCACACCGCGGGCCGACTCATCGCGGCCACCTCGGCGAGCTGCGGTCAACGCTTCCGCAGGTAGTTCACCGCCAGCGCGATGCCGCTGACGACGGTGAGCGCCCCGAACGCGGTGTGGACGGCCACCGGGCCGCCGAGCAGCGAGCTGGCCAGGTTGCCGACCATGCCGATCGTCAGCAGCACCCAGAGCAGCGGGCGCAGAACCTGCGGAGTGGAAGTGGAGTGGTCGGACATCGGTGCTCCCTCGTCGGTGACTGGTGATGACAACGACGCTACGAATTCCGAGCGGCGACGCCGAGCCCCTCACCTGCCCAGCCGGAGTACAGCCTGCTGTACTGCCCGGTGACCGGCGGCGGCCTAGGGTCGTCGATCATGAGCACTGACCCGGTACGACCGCGGAGCAGCCTCCGCCCGGCGATCGGCCGTGCGGTCCGCCGGGGTTGGATCGGCATCGAGCAGCTGGTCGGCGGGTTCGGCACCGCGGCCGCGGCGTTCGCGGTCGTGGCGATCGTCCTCGTCACCGCGGTCACGTCGGTGGTGGGCGTCGGCCTGCTCGCCGTTCCGGCCGCGGCGCGCCTGGTGCGGGCGCTGGCGAACCGGGAACGCCACCGGCTGGCCCGGTACGGCATCGACCTGCCCGACCTCCCCCCGCCGGCGCCGGGTGTCCGCGGCGCGCTGGCCGACCGGTCGCTGCGTCGCGAGGTCGGCTGGGCGGCCGGTCACGGGACGCTCGGGTTCGGGCTCGGCTTCCTCGGTGCGCTGCTGCCGCTGCTGGCGGTGCGCGACCTGACGTTCTTCCTCTACTGGCGGCTGCTGCCCGACGATCCGACCGCCACCTCGATCGGCGTCGGCACGGTGCACAGCACGCTCGGCGCGCTCTGGGTCTCGCTACTGGGCGTCGGCTGGGTCGCGGTCATCGTCGGGGTCGTCCCGAACATGGCCCGGCTGCAGTCGTGGCCGGCCCGCACACTTCTCGTCCCGGACCCCAGCGTCGACCTGTCGATGCGTGTCGCGGAGCTCACCTCCACCCGCGCCGCCGCGCTCGACGCACACGCCGTCGAGCTCCGGCGGATCGAACGGGCGCTGCACGACGGGAGCCAGAACCGGCTCGTCGCGGTGAACGTGCTGCTCGGCGCCGCTCGCCGGGCGCTGGCGCGCAACCCCGACGAGGTCGAGGCGATCCTGGCCCGCGCGCAGGACGCCGCCGAGACCGCGCTGGCCGACCTGCGTGCGGTGGCGCGCAGCATCCTGCCGCCGGTGCTCGCCGACCGCGGTCTGGCCGGGGCCCTCACCGGTCTGGCGAGCGCGTCGGCCGTGCCCTGTGAGGCCGACGTGGACGTGGCCGGGCGATGCGCGGCCTCGGTGGAGGCCACCGCGTACTTCGTCGCCGCCGAGGCGTTGACGAACGTGGCGAAACACAGCGGCGCGCGGACCGCGAAACTGTCCGCCGCGCTGCGCGGCGGAACGCTGTACGTCGAGATCACCGACGACGGGCACGGCGGCGCCGACTCGCAGCACGGATCCGGACTGGACGGCATCCGGCGCCGGATCGAGGCCTACGACGGAGTACTGCGTCTCGACAGCCCGAAGGGAGGGCCTACGATCCTCGCCGTGGAGCTGCCGTGCGGATCGTGATCGGTGAGGACGACGCGCTGCTGCGTGAAGGGCTCGCTCTCCTGCTGAGAGCCGAAGCGCTCGACGTGGTGGCGACGGCCGGTGACGCGGCCGAGTTGCTGGCGGCGATCGACACCCATCGCCCCGACGTCGCGCTCGTCGACGTCCGGATGCCCCCGACGCACACCGACGAGGGCATCAAGGCCGCGGTCGAGGCCCGCCGGCGCCATCCGAAGCTGGCGATCCTCGTGCTGTCCGCGTACGTCGAGCAGGCGTTCGCCACCGAGTTGCTGGCCGGCGGCAGCAGCGGGCTCGGCTACCTGCTCAAGGAGCGCGTCGGACGCGTGGAGCAGTTCCTCGAGGCGCTGCACCGGGTCGCCGACGGGGGCACCGCGATCGACCCGGACGTCGTCACGCAGCTGCTCTCGCGCACGCGCACGGACCCGCGGCTGGAGCGGCTGAGCCCGCGCGAGCGGGACGTGCTCGCGCTGATGGCCGAGGGCCTGGGCAACGCGGCGATCGCGGAGCGGCTCGTCGTCACCGACGGGGCGGTGCACAAGCACATCCGCAGCATCTTCGCGAAGCTCGACCTGCCGCCCGACGACGAGAACGACCGCCGGGTCACCGCGGTGCTGCGCTACCTCGAGGACGTGCGGCGCAAGCAGTAGTACAGCAGGCGCTACCGCGGGACGGCATCGTGCGGGAGTGTTCGGACGGCCCCGGACCGATGAACTCTGTCCATGCTGAAAAACGCGATCCGACGCTATCCCCTGACGAGCTTCTTCCTGTTGGCCTTCGGCCTCAGCTGGATGATGTGGATGCCGTACGTGCTGGGCGACCACGGCACGAACGTGGAGCCGGACATCCACATCCCCGACATCGGCGGCAGCGGCCAGCTCGTCGGGTTACTTCCCGGCGCGTACCTCGGGCCGTTGACGGCCGCGTTCATCGTGACCACGGTCAGCGAGGGCCGGGAAGGGCTCCGGCACTGGAAGGCGCGGCTCTTCCGCTGGCGGGTCGGGTGGGGCTGGTTCCTCGGCGTGCTGTTCGGTGTCCCGGCCGCGATCCTGCTGGGGACCGCCGCGCTGCCGGCCGCCTGGGAAGAGATCCGCGTGCCGTCGGTGATGATCGCGATCGCGTTCGTGCCGATGGTGATCGTGCAGTTCGTCACCACGGCCACGGCGGAGGAGCCGGGCTGGCGTGACTTCGCGCTGCCCCGGCTGCAGCGGCGGTTCGGGCCGGTGCTCGGCACCTGCGTGCTCGGCCTGCTCTGGGGTTGCTGGCACCTGCCGCTGTTCCTCACCGAGTGGGGCGGCTACCCGGACGTCAGCTGGGTGCAGCCGGTCGAGTTCGTCGCCTCCTGCATCCCGCTCAGCCTGGTGATGACCTGGGTGTTCAACCGGTCCGGGCAGAGTCTGCCGCTGGTCATGCTGCTGCACGCGCTGATCAACAGCACCTACTCGCTGGTGTGGCCGGAGATCTTCCCGCGGCTCGACCACGCCAAGGACACGCTCCACGGCCTGCTCATCGTGACGACGATCGGCGCGCTCGTGCTCATCGTCGCCACCCGTGGCCGCCTCGGTCTGGACACCACCGAGGAGAGGGAGCGCCCGGCCGAACCGGTTCACGTGTGACCCCGGTTCGGACGCGGATGATCCGTAACGGAACCAGTCGTACGCTGGAGGCATGACTGCGATGGCGCCCAACCGCACGAGCCCGGACCTCTCGTACCTGCTCGACCACACGAGCCACGTGCTGCGGACCCGGATGGCGGCCGCGCTGGCGGAGATCGGGCTCACGGCCCGGATGCACTGCGTCCTCGTCCACGCGATCGAGGAGGAGCGGACCCAGGCCCAGCTCGCCGAGATCGGCGACATGGACAAGACCACGATGGTCGTCACGGTCGACGCTCTGGACGAGGCCGGCCTCGCCGAGCGTCGACCGTCCGGCACCGATCGCCGGGCTCGCATCATCGCTGTCACCGAGAAGGGCGTCGAGGTGGCGCGGCAGAGCCAGGAGATCGTCGACCGCGTGCACGCCGAAGCCCTCGGATCGCTGGCGGTCGAGGACCGGGACGCGCTGCTCGCGGCCTTGACCGCCCTGGCCACCGGCCACCTCGCCCAGCCCGCGGAGGGCCAGGCCCGCCGCGCCAGACAACGTTCGTGAGAGATTGTCTGCAACAAAACTATCTACTAAGGTCCTACCTGTAGCCAATACAGGAGGACCGTCATGTCCCGCTGGATCGCTCTCGGTGTGATCGCCACCGGCCTGTTGATGAGCGTGCTCGACGGCAGCATCGTCACGGTGGCGATGCCGGCCATCCAAGCCGACCTGGCGCTCTCGACCGCCGGCCTGAGCTGGGTGGTCAACGCCTACCTGATCGCGTTCGGCAGCCTGCTGCTGCTCGCCGGCCGCCTCGGAGACCTGATCGGCCGCAAACGCATGTTCCTGGCCGGCTCGATCGTGTTCACGCTCGCCTCGGTGCTCGCCGGGGCGGCGACCAGCCCGGCCGCCCTGATCGCGGCCCGCTTCCTGCAGGGCGTCGGCAGCGCGATGAGCGCAGCGGTCAGCCTCGGCATCCTCGTCACGCTGTTCACCGAGGCGAAGGAACGGTCGGTCGCGATCGCGGTGTTCAGCTTCACCGGGGCGGCCGGTGCCTCGATCGGCCAGGTGGTGGGCGGTGTTCTCACCGACGCGCTGAGCTGGCACTGGATCTTCCTCATCAACGCGCCGATCGGCGTCGCCGCGATCGCGCTGGCACTTCCGGCGCTGCCGGACGACCGCGGTATCGGACTGAAAGCCGGCGCCGACGTCCTGGGCGCGGTGCTGGTGACGTCCGGCCTGATGACGAGCATCTACGCGGTGGTGACCCGGTCCCCGCTCGTCGGCGTCGGCGGGCTCGCGCTGCTGGCCGGGTTCGTGGCCCGGCAGGCCACCGCGGCGACCCCGCTCATGCCGCTACGGATCTTCCGGACCCGGAGCGTCGCGGTGGCCAACGGCGTCCAGGTGCTGATGGTCGCGGTGCTGTTCAGCTTCCAGATCCTGTTCGCGCTGTACCTGCAGAACGTGCAGGGCTACGACGCCACCGAGACCGGGCTGGCCATGCTGCCGGCCGCGCTGACGATCGGGGCGGTCTCGCTCGGCGCCGCGGCGCGGCTCAACGCCCGGTTCGGGGAGCGGAGGGTTCTGCTCGCCGGCATCGGCCTGCTGATCCTGATGCTCGCGCTGCTCACCCGCGTCCCGGTGCGTGCCGACTACGTCACCGACCTGTTGCCGCTGATGGTGCTCGCGGCCGGCTTCGGGCTGGCGCTCCCCGCGCTGACGTCGCTCGGGATGTCGGGAGCGAAGGCCGACGACGCCGGGCTCGCGTCCGGGCTGTTCAACACCACGCAGCAGATCGGGATGGCGACGGGGATCGCGGTGCTCTCCACACTCGCCGCGGCACGCACCGAGTCGCTGCTCGACGACGGCCGGGCCGCGGCACTGACCGGCGGGTACCACGCGGCGTTCGCGGCCGGCACCGCGCTGCTCGTCGCCGCGTTCGTCCTCGCGTTCGCATTGCTCCGGCAACGCCACGAGGCCCCGGCGGAGGTCACTAGCCTGAACGTGTGACGGTCCAGCTTGTTCTGTTGGCCCGGGTGGCTCACCGCGGCGTGGACGTGGTCGGCCCCCGGGTGCAGCGTCTCCTCGCCCTGCTGGCCGGGGAGCTCCGGGCCGGGCCGAGCTCCGACCGGCTGATCGACGAGCTCTGGCCGGACGAGCGGCCGGAGCACCCGACCAAGGCGCTGCAGGCGCTGGTGTTCCGGGCCCGGGCGGCGCTCGGCCCTGATCTGATCGTGAGCACGCCGAGGGGTTACCGGCTCGCGCTGACCGAGGAGGACGTCGACGCGTCGGCGGTGCTGCTCCGAGCGTCGGAAGCGACCGCGGCGGCCCGGCGGGGCGCGCACCCGGCCGCGCTGGAGGCCGCCGAGGCCGGCCTCGCCCTCTTCGGTCCAGGCACCCCGCCCGCGGCCACCGATCCGCTCGGGGAACTACGCGCGCACCGGGCCGTCACCCGCGCGGTGCTCACCCGGGCCCGTGCGCTCGCGCTGGCGCGTCTCGAGCGGTGGGCCGACGCGATCGGCCCGCTCACCGAGCTCGCCGCCGAGGCACCGCGCGACGAGGAACTGCTGGCCCAGTTGCTCCGGGCCGAGGCCGCGACGCAGGGTCCGGCCGCCGCGCTGGCCCGCTACGACACCTACCGCCGCGCCCTGCGCGACGAGCTCGGCGCCGACCCGGGCCCGGAGCTGCAGGCCACGCACGCCGAGCTGCTCCGGCCGAAGGCCCGCACCGAGCACCACGGCATTCCGTTCGACCCCAACCCGCTGCTGGGCCGCGACGGCGACCTGGCCGCGGTCGCCGCGCTCGTCCGCACGTCCCGGGTCACGTCGATCATCGGCATCGGCGGGCTGGGCAAGACCCGGCTCGCGCAGGCGGTGGCCCGGGCGTCCGACCGCACCACCGTCCACTTCGTCCCGCTGGCCGGCGTGGTCACCGACGACGACGTCCTCGGTGAGGTGATGACGGCGCTCGGGGTCGTGGCCGGCCCCGGCGACGCCGTCGACAGCCTCACCGAGGCGCTGGGCCCGGCGCTGCTCGTGCTCGACAACTGCGAGCACGTGATCCGCGGCGCGGCCGAGCTGGTCCACCGCCTGGTGGCGCGGAGCCGGCAGCTGCGTGTGCTCACCACCAGCCGCACCCCGCTCGGCCTCTCGTCGGAGGCGGTCCATCTTCTGCCCGAGCTGAGCCCCGAGAACAGCGAGGAGCTGTTCCGCCAGCGGGCCCGGGCGGTGCGCCCCGGCGCCGACCTGCCCGACGACATCGTCCGCGAGGTCTGCGGTCACCTCGACGGCCTGCCGCTCGCCGTCGAACTGGCCGCGGCCCGGATCCGCGCGCTCTCCGTGCGCGACATCGCCGACCGGCTGAACAAGCGGTTCACGCTGCTGCGCGGCGGCTCCCGGGACGCCCCGGAACGGCACCGGACGCTCTCCGCGGTCATCGACTGGAGCTGGCATCTGCTGACCCCGTCGAGCCAGGCCGCGATGCGTGCGCTGTCGGTGTTCCCCGGCGGCTTCACCGGGGCGGCCGCCGAGAGCTTCGGCTTCGAGAGCGACACGCTCGAGCACCTCGTCGACCAGTCGCTGCTCACCGTCGTCGAAACCGGTTCCGAACTGCGTTTCCGCATGCTGGAGACGGTGCGTGAGTTCAGCGCGCTGCGCCGGGCCGAGTCCGGGGAGGCCGAAGCCGTCGACGACCGCTTCCTGTCCTGGGCCCGTGACGTCAGCGTCGCCAACCACGAGGGTCTGTTCGGGCCGGACTTCATCACCACGGTCCGGCGGATCCGCGCCGAGCAGGACAACCTCGCACTCGCCCTGCGGATCGCGGTCGAGCGGTCCGACGGCCCGAGCGTGGCCGCGACCGTCGCCGCGCTCGGTGGACTGTGGATGGTGGAGTCGAACCTCGGCAAGCTGTTGCCGCTCGTCGACGAGCCGGCCTGGGCGCTGTCGCACTACCGCCCCGAACCGGGGAGCGTCGAGGTGGCGCGGGCCGCGATGGTGCTCATCGCGATCAGCGCCGGGCTGCTCCAACCGGAGCGGGCGGGCCGGTCGATCGTCACCGCGCGCCGACTCCCGCCGACCGCCCCGACGACGCTGATCAGCGCGGCCGACACCGTGCTGCGCTGCGACGGCCCGGACGAGGTGCGGGCGCTGGCCGAGCGGCCGGAGCCGATGCTGGCCGCGGTGGCCAACAGCGTGCTGAGCTACACCGCCGAGGGCGCAGGCGATCGGGTGGCGGCGCTGGCCGCGGCGGAGCGGGCGCTGCACGTGCTGGGCGACGCCGGTAACCGGTGGATCCGCGCGGCCGCGCACTCCCGCGTCGGCGAGCTGCTCGACATCGACCGCACCGAGGAGGCGCGGATGCACTTCGGCGTCGTGCTCGAGGTCTTCAACGAGCTGGGGGCCTGGGCGACCGCGACCCGGATCCGGTGGGCGCTCGTCTTCGCGAACCTGTGCGCGGGCCGGATCGACGAGGCCGAGCAGTGGCTGGCCGAGTGCATGCGCCACGACCCGGACGAGCGCACCACGATGTACGGGTTCGACCTCGCGCTCCGGGCCGAGCTCGCGCTCCAGCGGGGCGACGCCGAGACCGGCCTGACGATGTGGCGGTCGGTCGTCGACATCGCCAAGGTCTCCGACGACGCGACGTCGTCGGGGCTGTCCTGGGCGGCGGAGGCCCAGGCCGCCGCGGTGCTGGCCCACGCGGGGGCCGACCGGCTCGACCTGGTCGCCGCGATCGACCCCGCGACGCTCCTGGCCGGCAACCCGGCGCCGACGCTGTCCGCCTGCGCCGCGGTGCTCTCGGCGCTCGCGGCCGTGCGGGCGGATGCCGAGCTGGTCGCCCTGGCCGAGCGGTGCGGCGCCGTGGGCGGCTTCCCGTCGTCGGTCTCCGGTATCGCCCGCGTCCGCGACCGGGTCGCCGACACCGACGCCTACCGGGCGGCGGTCGAGAAGTACGCCACGCTCACGCGGGACGAGCTCCCGACCGTCGCCCAGGACGTGCTGGCCGCCGACGCCGCGCTCAGCGGACGCGGATCTTCCGGAACGCCGCCCGCGACCATCCGTAGCCGACGAGCGTGAGCGCGACGCACCAGGCGACCGCGACCCACCCGTCGGAACCGACCGCCGCACCGGAGAACAGCGCCCGGATCGCATCGATGAGCACCGTGAACGGCTGATTCTCGGCGAACCAGCGGATCGCGCCGGACATCGTGTCGGTGGGGACGAACGCGCTGCTGATGAACGGCAGCAGCTGGATGATGATCAGGAAGCCGCCGGTCGAGTCGACGGTCGGCGCGGCGAGTCCGACGGCGACCGAGAGCCACGCCAGCGCCAGCGACATCAGCGTCACCAACCCGAGCACGGCCAGCCAGTCCAGCGGCCCGGCGTCGGGCCGGAACCCCAGAGCCAGCGAGACGCCGAGCACCAGCGCGATGCTGACGAGCGTCCGGACCAGCGCGGCCAGCACGTGACCGGTCAGCACCGACGACGGCGCGATCGCCATCGTGCGGAACCGCTGGATCACGCCCTCGGTCATGTCCTGGTTCACCGCCAGCGTCGTCGACTGCACGCCGTAGGCGATCGTCATCAGCAGGATGCCCGGGACGAGGTAGTCGATGTACTCGCCGTCGCCCGCCGCGGCCTGCCCGAGGGCGCGGAACACGCCGACGAACAGCAGCAACAGGAACACCGGGATGAGCACCGAGACCATGATCGCGGTCGGATTCCGGAGCAGGTGCTTGATGTTCCGCTGGAACATCGTGGCGGAGTCGCTCAGGGCGTACGTCATCGAACCGTCTCCTTCTTCGCGGTGGGGGCGCCGGTGAGGGCGAAGAACACGTCGTCGAGGTCCGGCGTGTGCAGCGACAGTTCCTCGACCTCGATCGAGGCGGCGGACAGGCGGTCGAGCAGCGCCTGCAGTGCGCGGACGTTGCCGTTGCCGGGCACGGTCAGCGCCAAGCCGTCCCGCTCGGCGTCGGGGAGGACGGCGGCGGCGGCCTCCAGCGCGGTGAGGTCGGCGAACACCAGGCGGACGTGACCGCCGGAGACCTGACGCTTCAGCTCGTCCGGCGTGCCCAGGGCGACCAGTTTGCCGTGGTCGAGTACCGCGACGCGGTCGGCGAGCTGGTCGGCCTCCTCCAGGTACTGGGTGGTGAGGAAGATCGTCACGCCGTCGGCCACGAGCCGCCGGATGACCTCCCACATCGTCTGCCGGCTGCGCGGGTCGAGGCCGGTCGTCGGCTCGTCGAGGAAGATGATCCGGGGATCACCGACGAGCGTCATCGCCAGGTCCAGGCGACGCCGCATGCCTCCCGAGTACGCGGAGGCCTGCTTGTTCGCGGCGTCGGCCAGGTCGAACCGCTCCAGCAGTTCCTGGGTGCGACGCCGGCCGTCGGCACGTCCGAGGTGGTGCAGCCGGGCCATGAGCATCAGGTTCTCGGCGCCGGTGAGCAGGCCGTCCACCGCGGAGAACTGGCCGGTCACGCCGATCACCTTGCGCACGGCGTCGGGGTTCTTCGTCGGGTCGGCCCCGGCGACACGCACGTCCCCGGCGTCCGGCGAGTGCAGCGTCGACAGGATGTGCACCGTCGTGGTCTTGCCGGCGCCGTTCGGGCCGAGCAGTGCGAACGTCGTTCCGGCGGCTACCTCGAAGTCGATGCCGTCGAGCACGACCTGCTCGCCGAACGACTTGCGCAGCCCGGCGACTGCGATCGCCGGCTGGGGACTGGTCACGGTTCCTCCTCCGTCATGGGCTTGCCGATGACGATCGGGGACCGTGGCTCCGTCGCGGTTCCGCCGTGGTTCCGTCGCGTTCCACGGCGGTTCCACGACCGCGCGGTCGGCCGCCGGCCGCGGAACCGCCCACGGTCAGCGGAGGCGGACTCTGGCGGTGGTCACCGCGACGGCCAGGGCGAGGAGAGCGGCCGAGACCGCGGTGACGGCCAGCGGGCTCGGGCCGCC
Organism: Cryptosporangium arvum DSM 44712; assembly: GCF_000585375.1. Classification (NCBI taxonomy): domain Bacteria; kingdom Bacillati; phylum Actinomycetota; class Actinomycetes; order Cryptosporangiales; family Cryptosporangiaceae; genus Cryptosporangium; species Cryptosporangium arvum. The sequence goes on along the minus strand of NZ_KK073874.1, from coordinate 8,347,963 downwards.
GGGGACCGCGCTCAGGTAGTCGAGGAAGGCGAACTCGTTGACCACGCACCACCAGAGGGTCAGGTAGAGCGCCTGGAACAGCCGGGGGACGCCGCTGACCAACCCCAGCAGCAGTGCCAGCGACGGCACGAACAGCGCGCCGGACCACGCCTCCGGGGCGCTGCGCACGATCGCCGCGCCGCCGACCGCGGCCGTGAACGCCACGCCGGCCACCCACTCGGCCAGCAGCCGGGCCACCGGCCGCGGGGCGGCGGCCAGCAGGGCGTCGACGCCGACGTCGCGGCCCTGCAGGCCGAGGCGTGACCACACCAGTACCGGCCAGCCCCACGACGCCAGCAGCAACGCCCGCGACGGCACGAAGATCGCCGCCACGAACAGCACCGCGGCCACCGCCCACCACCACCGTGAGACACCGGACAGCAGCACCCTGGCCTCTCCGACGACCAGCCGGGCGAGGGTCGAAGGAGCCGCCTCGGCACCGCGCGCGTAGGCGACCGGAGCGGCGTGATCAGCGTTGTAGGGGTGAGCGGGAACCGTCCGCGGCGGGCCACCGGACGACCGGAGCGGGCTCAGGCGCGCGAACCAGAGCGCGGGCACCACGGCCACCACCACCGCGGCGAGCACGAGCAGCGCACGCTGGCCGACGAACTCCGCGGTGACCGGCAGCCCGGTCCAGACGAACGTGGTCGGCGGGGTGTCGAGGTACATGAAGCCGATCGCACCCTCCTCCGGACGCAGGCCCTGGGCCGTCATCGCGGTACGCAGCGAGTCGGTGAGCAGGCCGGTGCCGAGGCCGCCGAGCGGGGCGGTCGGCGACTGCGCGGCGATCATCCCGACCAGCGCGACGCCGAACCAGACGACGTTGCCGAAGCCTCCGCGCAGCCCGGGAACGGTCTCCCAGAGCACCGCGAGCGCCGCGGTGACCGCGAGCACCGGCAGCGTGAACAGCACGAACGGCGCGAGCAACGCGACCGGGGACAGCGCGGCCGACTCGCCCCGCGCCAGCTGCATGATCACCGCGGTGAGCGCGAGCGCCCCGGCCATCGACGCCAGCACGAGGAAGTTGCCGAGGAACGTGCCCACCAGGTACGACGCGCTGCGTATGCGGGAGGCGACGAGCAGTTCGCGTACGCCGGTGGCCCGGTCCTGCGCGAGCGCGGTCCGCACCACGAAGAAGCCGCCGACGCACAGCCAGAGCGCGCCGGCCAGCGCGGCGACCGTGCCGGTGTACGCGCTGTTGTAGACGCCGCGGTAACCACCGAGGCTGACGATCGTCCAGTGTGAATCGGGCGCCGGGATCGCCAGGTAGCCCAGGCCGACCGCGGCGATCAGGACGACCGCGTAGGCGGGGCGGCGGCGACGTTCGCGGAACCCGGCTCTGGCCACGGCGAGGATCATCGGACCAGGCCCAGGTAGGCGTCCTCGATGTCGGGGGTGGCCGGCTCGGCGTCGGCGCCCGGCGGGGACGGTGCGAGCACCCGCACCCGTACCCCGGACGGTGTGCGGATCAGCCTCGTGACCACGTGCCCCGCCTGCACCGCGGGCACGTCGGCCGGGGCGACGGTCATCTCCCACACCTGCCCGGCCACCGTGCCGAGCAGCCGGTCGAGGCTCCCGCGGTGCACCAGGCGGCCGCCGGCGAGCACCGCGATGTCGTCGGTGACGGTCTCCAGGTCCGATACGATGTGCGTCGACAACACCACCACCCGGTCGGACGCCAGATCGCTGAGCAGCGTGCGGAAACGGACCCGTTCCTGCGGGTCGAGACCGGCGGTCGGCTCGTCGACGACGATCACCCGCGGGTCGGCGAGCAGCGCCTGGGCGATGCCGACACGGCGCAGCATGCCGCCGGAGTAGCCGCCCAGCGGGCGCTTGGCCGCCGCGCTCAGGTTCACCAGCTCGAGCAGCTCCGGGATCCGCCGGCGCGCCGAGCGCTTCGACAGGCCCTTGACCGCGGCGAGATAGGACAGGAACTCGACCGCGGTCAGGTGCGGGTGCACGCCGAAGTCCTGCGGCAGGTAGCCGAGCGTGCGACGCAGCGCGTCCGGCCGTTTCACCACGTCGACGCCGTCGAACAGCACGTGGCCCCGGGTCGGCCTGGTCACGGTCGCGGCGATCCGCATCAGCGACGACTTGCCGGCGCCGTTCGGGCCGAGCAGGCCGAGCACACCGGCGTCGAGGCGCAGCGTGACGTCGTCGACCGCGCGTGGTTTGGTGCGGTAGTCCTTGGCGAGTTCGACGAGTTCCAGCATCACGCGGCCTTCCGGATCTGGGTGGTACGCGCCCGGACGGTGATCGTGCGTTCGCTCGTGGGGTCGTTCGGCGCGGTGCAGGCGCAGTCGACCCGGTAGGTCTCCCGGCCCTTCGGGAGCGCGACCGTGGCCCGGTCGGTCGCCTGGACGTCGACGCGCTCCGGAGCCGCGCGGAAACCGAGCTCGACCCGGGTCCCGGACGCGGCCGTGACGTCGCCCGCCGTGGCGCCGGTGACGGTCACCGACTCCTCGGCCCGCAGGCGCAACACCCCGGAGGGGTCCTCGACACGCAGCCAGCTGCCGGTGACCGTGGCGGTCAGCGGGCCGGCCGGGGCGACGGCGCGGACCGGCGAGTCGCTCGTGATCGTCACCGCGGCGCCGGCCGGGACCTGCACGACGTGCAGGCCGCTGCAGTCCGGCACGAAACCGCTGCAGGTGACGCGCAGCGTCAGCCGGTTGCCGCTCATCGACCAGGACGCCTGCCCGTCGGCGGTGGCTTTGCCGGTGAGCTCGCGGTCGACGCCGACCTCGTCGTCGTCACCGGCGACGAGCCGGACGCTGGTGCCCGTCGCGTCGACGACGAGCGCCGTACCGGACAGCGGGAACGAACGCTGGTCCCGGCTGGTCTCGTTGATCGAGCTCACGTCGGTGCAGGCGGCGCTGAGGACGACCGCCGCCAGGATCGGTGCCAGGCGAAATCTCATGCGACCGAGCACACCAGCGGGGCCGGGGCCGCCACACGGACCGTAGCCATCGCATCCCGGTAGACCTGGCTCTACCGACAACGCGCCGGGCAGGCGGTTCACTGGCGCCGGTGAACGTTCTCGACCGTCGATACCTGCTCACCGTCGGGCCGTGGCGCGCGATCGGGTACCTGGCGTCGACGGTGCCGGTCGGGGTGGCGGCCGCGGTCCCGTTCGGTCTGCTCGGCCTGCCGCTGCTGCTGGCCTACTCCCGGCTCCAGCCGATCTGGATCCTGCCCGGGCTGGCGCTGCTCGTCGGCCTCGGCCCGTTGGTGGCGATGCCGCTGGCCGACGTCGAGCGGGCGCGGCTGCGGTTGCTGGGGTACCGGGCCGTCCGCTCCGGGCACCGGCCGGTCCGGGCCGAACGCTGGCTCCGCACGCGCTACACCGAGGCCGCCACCTGGCGTGAGGTCGCCTACGCCGTGCTGCTCCTGACCGCGGGTCCGGTGCTCTACGGTGCCCTGTGCCTCGTGCTGGTGCTGACCGTGAGCTGGCTGTTCGCCCCGCTGGCCGTGGGGGACGGGCCGGTGGCGCTCGGGGTGGGGACGGCGTCCACGGTCTCCGAGGCGCTGCCGTACACGGTCGTGGGCCTGACCTTCCTGCCCGCGCTGCCGTACCTGCTCGGGGTCGCGGCCTGGGCGCACGCCGCCGCCGCGCGGGCGCTGGTCGGCGAGTCCGAGGAGCTGATCGAGGTGACGCGGTCGCGGGCCCGGCTCGTCGACGCGTTCGAGGCCGAGCGGACGCGGATCGAACGTGACCTGCACGACGGCACCCAGCAGCGGCTGGTCAGCCTCTCGCTGCAACTCGGCGTGGCCAGGCTGCTGCTCGACGACGGCTCGCCCGCGTCGGAGGCCGTCGCCGACGCCCACCAGCAGGCCAAGAACCTGATGGTGGAGGTCCGTGAGCTCATCCACGGCATCCGCCCCCAGCTGCTCACCGATCTCGGGCTGCCCGACGCCGTCCGCGAGCTGGCCGACCGCGGCGCGGTGCCGGTCACCGTGCACACGTCGCTGCCGGGACGGCCGGCGTCGCACGTCGAGAGCACGGCGTACTTCGTCGTCGCCGAGGCGCTGACGAACGTCGCGAAGCACAGCGGGGCGTCGTCCGCCGCGGTGACGTTCCGTCAGGAGGGTGAGCTCCTCACGGTCGTGGTCCGGGACGACGGGTGCGGCGGCGCGTCGCCCGACCGCGGCACCGGCCTCACCGGGCTGGCCGACCGGGTCGGGGCGGCCGGCGGCCGGCTGCTGCTGTCCAGTCCGGACGGCGGACCGACGACGATGCGGGTGGAGCTGCCGTGGAACTGATTCGAACGGTGCTGGCCGAGGACGGTGTGCTGCTCCGCGAAGGGCTCGCCGGGGTGCTGGGCCGGTTCGGGTTCGACGTGGTGGCCGCGGTCGGTGATGCCGACGCCCTGCTGGCCGCGGCGGCCCGGCTGGAGCCACAGCTGGTGATCACCGACGTGCGGATGCCGCCGGGTTTCCTCGACGAAGGGCTGCGCGCCGCCCTCACGCTGCGTGAACGTCGTCCGGAGCTGGCCGTGGTGGCGCTCAGCCAGTTCGTGCAGCACGCGTACGCGACCGACCTGCTGGAGTCCGCGGACGGCCACCGGGTCGGCTACCTGCTCAAAGACCGGGTCGTGGACGTCGGGGACTTCGTCGCCGCGCTGCGCAGGGTCGTCGACGGCGGCACGGTCGTCGACCCGGACGTCGTCCGGCAGCTCCTGCGGCGGCGCAACGACCCGGTGAGCCGGCTCTCGGACCGGGAACGGGTCGTGCTCGAGCTCGTCGCCGAGGGGCACTCCAACGCCACGATCGCGCGTCGGCTGTTCCTGTCGGAGGCCGCGGTCGGCAAACACGTCGGCAACGTGCTGACGAAGCTCGACCTGCCCCCGGCCACCGACGGGAACCGCCGCGTGCTGGCCGTCCTGACCTGGCTACGCAGCCGGGGCTGACCGGCGCAGCACCGCGTAGCGGATATGTGACTGCTCGTTCTCGCCCACCGTGACCAGCTCGAACCCGACCGTGGTGAGCATCTCCACGGCGGCCATCACCCGGGCCAGCTGCTCCACCCAGCGCAACCCGGACCCGACGATCACCAGGTGCCGGTGCGGGTACCGGCGGGGATCGAACTGCTGGGCGAGGATCGCCTCCGCGTTCACCTGAAAGGTCTGCACCGGGTCGCCGAACATGGCCGTCACCGTAGCGCGGTCACCTCGGCGCACTCCGGCTGTGCTGCGAACGGACGCCATCGACGACATCGAGACGTTCTACCTGGCGCTCGGCTTCCGCACCACCTACGAGCAGCACAAACCCCACCCGTACGTGGTGGTGCGACGAGCGGACGTGGGGCTGCACTTCTTCGCGATGCCCGGGTTCGAGCCGGCGCAGTCGTACGGGTCGTGTCTGGTGGTGACGCCGGACGTCGCGGGTATGCACCGGGCCTTCGCTGCGGGCATGCGTGCCGCCTACGGCAAGGTGCTGGTGTCGGGCGTTCCGCGGATGACCAGGCCGACTCCCGCGGGGAGACCGCGCAGGGAGCCCGGATCCTCGACACCGCGTTGACACGGCCCGACGCCGCCGACGACCCGGTCGCGGGTGTCGTCCTCACCCCGGAGGAGCGGGAGCGCGCGGCCGACGCGCTCGAGAATGCCGCCGATCTCGTGCAACCCGAATCGGACCCGTCCGCATCTGGAGGGTGAGACGCGAGAGCAGGAGGTTCGGTGACCACCGACGACGAGGCGTACCTGGAGTACGTCGACCGGGTCTTACCGAGTTTGCGGCGGGTCGCCTACCTGCTGTGCCAGGACTGGCATCGAGCCGACGACCTCGTCCAGGGCACGCTGGAGCGGGTGTACCGGCACTGGGGGAAGGCGGGCCGGGCCCGGGAGCCGATCGCCTACGCGCGGACCGTGCTGGTCCGCGTCTTCCTGGGCGAGCAGCGCACGGGCTGGGCCCGCCGGGTGGTGCTGCTCGACCGGCCACCCGAGCTGGCCACCCCCGGGCCCGACGTGGCCGAACGGTTGCTCGTGGAGGACGCGCTCCGCGCCCTGCCGCCGCGCCAGCGGGCGGTGCTGGTGCTGCGCTTCTACTGCGACCTCTCGGTGGAGCAGACCGCCGAGACCCTGCATTGCCGTCCGGGCACGGTGAAGAGCCAGGCCGCCCGCGGCCTGGCCAAGCTGCGCGAAGCCCTGACGGAGAACGACACCGCCGCGGCGACGAGGAGCTGATGATGGACGACTACCGGGCCGCGACGCTGCTGCGCACCCTCGTCGCCGACGAACCACCGCCCAGCCGGGTCGATCCGCGGCGGGCGATCGCCGGCGTGAAGCGTCGCCGCCGCCGGAACCGGATCGCCGGGCTGACGTCGGGCGCGTTCGTCGTCGCGCTGGGCCTCGTGCTGGCCCTGCTCCCGACGCTGCGCAACGACGAGCCGACGTCGGTCGCGGCCGCGCCGGCGGAGTTCAACCCGTCGCCGAGGCACGTGTTCGACCCGACCCGGTTCGCGCTCGAACTCACCTGGCGCCCCGAGGGCGTGGTCGCCGAAGAGCACGAGTCCGCCACCACCTACCAGCGGATCACGCTGCTGGGGAAGGGAAACGCGCCGCTGGCCACGCTGAGCATCAACGGCACCGGGCAGGTGCTGCCGAGCGAAGAGTGGCCGTCCACGAACGCCGCGAGCATCTACGGCGACGGCAACCCCAGCCACTGGCTCCGCCCCGACCCGAAGTCGGACCGCGCCGGCGAGCTCTGGTGGTTCTGGGGCCCGACCGCGTGGGCCGTCGTCAAGATCTACGACTCGTCCGACCCGGTCGAGCTGGCCGTCCGGCTGGCCAAGGCGCTGCGGACCACGGGGAACACCCCGGTGCGGATGCCGTTCACCGTCCCGGCGCCCGGGGGGCTGAAACTGGCCAGGGCCGCGACGATGACCGGCCCCGACGGCCGTTACGCCGGTGTGCTCAAGTTCAGCTCCGACGGCCGCTGGCTGTACGGGAGCTGGGTGACGGTCTCGGCCACGAACGACCAGGACGCCGTGCGCTCGTCGACCCCGTACGTGCTGGCCGGCGACGACGAGCACGACAGCGGGGCGACGAACACGGTGCCCGACGACGCCGCCGTCGTGCGTCCGACCACGAAGGACGTGGTGGGCGTCGTCCCGGTGGCCGTGACGGGCTCCGGGCCGGTGATCGAGCCCGACGTCGCCCGGCGCGCCGCGTCCACGGTGAAACTGGTCGACGACCCCGGCGATCCGAACAACTGGAAGCGCCCGTTCGTCGGCTAGGGCTTGAGGACGAGTTTGCCGACGGTCTCGCGGGCCTCGAGGCGTCGCAGCACCGGCCTGACGTCGGACAGCACCTGGTATTCCGCGAACACCGAGCCGGGCGGCTCGCCGTCCCTGCCGCACCCGTCCGCCGGGCCCCGGCGACGTTGACCGGTGGGGTCAGTGGCCGCCGAGGTCGACGTGGCCGTTCGCGGCCAGCCAGGTGACCGATTCGTGGAGGGCGTCCAGCGCGGTGTACTTCGGCGCGTAGCCGAGCACCGTGCGGGCGCGCGTGATGTCGGCGGTGATGCTGCGCTCGATGTGGTCGCGCGTCACCCCGGCGTGCTCCGGCCCCACCCGCTCCTCGAACTCGGCCCACTCGACCAGCTCGAGCACCGGCTCGCGGCCGAACCAGGCCGCGGCACCGGCGGCGAGCCCACGCGAGGTCATCGCCCGCTCGGCCACCACGTGGAAACTGGACCCCACCGCGTCGGGCCGGGTCAGTGCCTTCTCGAACGCCTGGGCGACGTCGTCGGCGTGGACGTGGTGCAGCACGCCGAGCCCGAGGGCCGGCAGGGCGAGCGGCTCACCGGTGGCCAGCCGTCGCCAGACGTCCGGGTCGAGGTTCCCGGCGGGGGTGATCACCGGCCAGCCCGGGCCGGAGATGTGCCCGGGGTGCAGCACCACGGTCGGCACGCCGGTGTCCTGCAGCAGCAGCTCCTCGGCCGCGACCTTGCCGGTGCCGTACTCCCCGTAGCCCGTTCGCGGCTCGTCCTCGGTGATCGGCACCCCGGCGGCGCGGCCGTGGACCCAGATCGTTCCGCAGTGCAGCAGCAGCGGCCGGGTCGGCCGCAGCGCCTCGACGAGCTGCCGGGCCGAGTCGGGCGTGAAGCAGATGAGGTCGACGACCGCGTCGGGCTCCAGCTGCGCCACCCGCGTGCCGAACGTCCCGGCCGCGTCCTCCGCGTCCCGGTCCACGGTCAGCCGCTGGACGGACTGCCACTCCGGAGCTTCGTGGTACGGCGCGCGCTCACCCCGGCTCAGCGCGACCACCTCGTACCCGGCGCGCACCAGCCGCGGCACCAGATAGCTGCCTATGTGCCCCGTAGCCCCGATCACCACTACCCGTCGCATACCCGTCATCTTCCCGGACGTGCTCTAGGCGCGCGCGTGAGCCCCGAGGAACGGCAACAGCAGCGCGACGGTCTCATCGGGGTACTGGGTGTGCGGGTAGTGGCCGGCGCCGTCGACCACCGCGAGCGTGCCGACGCCGGACGGCAGCTCGGCCACGATCGCTTCGCCCTCGGCGCGCGGGTCGGCCCAGTCGGGGTCGAGGGAGCCCTCGATGATCAGCGCCGGGCAGCGGACGTCGGCCAGCTGCTCCGCGGCGTCGGTGGCCGGGGTCCGGCCCATGGCCTGCAGTGCCTTCATCCGGCCCGGCTCGGCGAGCATCGCCCGGTTGTTCTCCAGCTGGGTGCTCCAGTCGGCCGGCTTGCGCCCGGGGAAGGCGTGGTCGAGGTAGCGGTGCCACCAGGTGGTGCTGCCCAGGACGGCCATCATCAGCAGCCGGACCATGCCGGTGCGGTAGCTCTTCGAACGCAGGGATCCGAGGCTGATCGCCTGCTTGCGGGTGAACGGGGCGATCTCGACGATGCCGTCGACGAGGTCGGGGGCGAGCGCCGCGGCGACGGTGGCCGCGCCGCCGGAGATCGACTGCCCCACCAGCACGGCCGGGCCGCCCAGGTGCCGGACGACCGCGAGGAGATCCCCGGCGATGTCGGTGCGGGTGTACGACGACCAGACGGCGCTCGACTCGCCGCACCCGCGCAGATCGACGTTGGCGACGCGGTAGCCGGACGCGACCAGCGGCGGAACGACGAAGCGGTACGACGCGCGGCTGTCGCCCATGCCGTGCGCGAGCACGACGAGCGGCCCGGTGCCGGTGACGTCGTAGGCGATCGTGCCGCCGTCGACGGTGAGGAACTCGGTCATGGCTGCCTCCAGGCACTAGCTAATAGGCTTAGCTAAAAGCTAATCCGGTTAGCTTCACCTGTCAAGGGTGGGGTCAGACGCGATAGCCGGCGGCGGCTCGTCTGCCGTCCCGGCGGAGGGCACCGGCCGAGTCGAAGAAAGTGGTGAGCTCATCGGCGGACAACGCCGTGATCGGGCCGTCGGGGAGCAGGGCGACGCCGGGGACGTCGTCGAACGTGAACAGGCGGTCGTGGGAGCGGAGCCGGAGCGGGCCGGTGAAATCGAGCGCGGCGGCCGGCAGCGGGCAGCGCAACGGCACCCGGCACCGGTCCCGACCGCTGAGCAGGAGCACGGGCGCTCCGTCGGGGTCCGCGGTGACCAGCCCGGACACCGCCTCTCCCGGCTGGTCGGCGAGGGCGCGCAGCGTGCGGTGCGCGGGGAAGAGCGTCACGACCCGCTGGAGTGCCCACACGCCGAGCAGCAGCGCGGCGCCGAGCGTCAGCATGGCCGCGACGCTGGTGACCGACGTGGGACGCAGGACGCTCACCACGAGGATCATCACCGCGGCCGGTGCTCCCAGCCGATCGAGCACCTCCGGACGCCCGGGGCGCAGCCGGATCCCGTCCGGCCGGCGCGGGTCCAGCCACACGTACGGCCTGGCCTCGCGGGCCGCGTACGGGGCGAGGTCGTCGAACCGCGGCTCGATCAGCGGCGGCAGTTCGGGTTCGAGCGGACGGGCCGGCACCGGGAGGGTCCGGTGCGGGGTGCGCCGGTCGCCGTGGTCGAACGCCAGCCCGGCCAGCCCCGCGATCCCGAGTGGCGTCCCGGCCAGCGCCAGGACGACCGTCCAGTCCCGATCGACGGTCGGGCCGTCGAGCGCCCAGGTCAGCAGCCAGGCGCCGCAGAGCGCCAGCGCGATCACCGGCCATCGGCGCCGCGCCGGCGGGGCCGGGTTCCCGCGGGGGGCGCGGGCCGAGAGTGCTCCGGTGAGAGTCACCGCGTCCCGGCGTTTGAGGTCCAGCCGCACGCGCCCGCCGTTCGCAAGGGTCAGGCGGAGATCGGTGTCGCCGACGGCGCCGTAGGTACCCGCGGTGCCGCTGACCGCGTGCACCCGCGCACCGGACAGGTCGGCGTGCGTCCGGCCGAACGCGCTGCGCCATTCGGCGCGGCCGGGGGAGAAGTGCAGCCACCCGGCCCGTAGTCCCCGCCACCAGGGCGGCCGTTCCTCGCCGACGACCAGCGTGGTGCGGCACCGCACGGTTTCACCGCCCACCACCCGGCGCTGGCGTCGCTGGGTGCCCACGGCGGTGACACCGGCCGAGACCACCGCGAACACGACCAGCCCGATCAGCCACCCCGCACCGTCCACGCCGGAGAGTATGGGCCGTCACCACGACACGACACAGCTCTCCAGGCCGAAGATGGCATGCGACGCCCGGAATTCGGCGTTCACCTCGCGCAGGCCCGGGAAGCGGCGGAACAGCGCCGGGTACGCGACGCGTAGCTCGACGCGGGCGAGCGAGGCGCCCAGGCAGTGGTGCACACCGTGCCCGAACGCGAGGTGCCCGATCTCGCCGCGGCCGATGTCGAGCCGATCGGGGTCGTCGACCGTGGCGGTGTCGCGGTTGGCCGCGGCCAGCGAGCAGAGCACCAGTTCCCCGGCCGGGATCCGCACGTCCCCGAACTCCACGTCGGTCACCGTGGTGCGGAACGCGCCGGCGTGCACGATCGACAGCCACCGCAACAGCTCCTCCACGGCCGGCCCGACCGCTTCGTCGTCGTCGCGGACCCGCTCGAGCTGCGCGGGCGCACGGAGCAGCGCGAGCGTGCCGAGGCCGAGCATGTTCGCCGTGGTCTCGTGCCCGGCGATCAGCAGCAGCAGCGCCATGCCGACCAGCTCGTCGGTCGACAGGTCGTCGCCGTGCTCGCGGATCAGCGAGCCGAGCAGCGCGTCACCGGGGTCGCGGAGTTCCCGTTCGACGAGCGACGCCATGTACGCGCGCAACTCGTCACCCAGCCGGCGGCGCTCCTTCGGTGTCGTGCGGATGTCGAGCAGCCCGCGCGTGCGCTGCTGGAACCCGTCGCGGTCGCGGTACGGGACGCCGAGCAGCTCGCAGATCACCAGCGACGGCACCGGCAGGGCGAACGCCGGCACCAGGTCGACGGGCGGACCGGTGCGCTCCATCGCGTCGAGGTGCTCGTCGACGATCTCGTGCACGCGGGGTTCGAGCGCGCGGACGCGCCGGACGGTGAACTCCGCCGTGAGGAAGCGACGCAGGCGGGTGTGGTCGGGTGGATCGAAGCTGAGCAGGTTCCCCGCCCGGGCGCGGGCGAACTGCTCGTCGTCCAGGTCCTCGAAACCGGGGAAGTCACGCAAGCGCCTGGCGTTGCTGAACCGCCCGGTGTCGGACAGCACGTCCCGGACGTCGTCGCGCCGGGAGACCAGCCAGGCGTCGACGCCGAACGGTGTCCGGACCCGGCTCACCCGCGGAGCGTCGACGAGATCGGGCACCGGATCGAAGCCGTCCCTGGCCATGTACATCGGCAGTGCGGTCATGCCCTATTTTTACCCATTAAGGGGGATTATGGAGGTTGGCTGCGCGGGCCGTACGCGTTGGCCACCCCGACGACTCGGCTGAGCCGGACCGGCGCGGTCGGGTGAGCCGCTCCACCCCCAGGTACAGCGCCGCGATCTGCGGCCGGTCGGTGCGGTCGGGCGTCGACGCGGCGGTGTGCACCGCGCGCGTTCGTGTGGGTCAGCTGCTGCTTCGGGCGGCTGAGCCGGGTCGCCATCGTGGCCTCGTTGGTGCCGTGGGCGTGCTCCGTGGTCGTGAGGCCGCCGACGGCACGCAGCGTGAGCGCGACCCGCGAGACGCTGCTGAGCGCCGGGTGGCAGCACAGCGCCAACGGCGTCAGGCCGTCGTCGGCCGCGGGCTCCGGGCCGACGGGCTCGCTGAGCACGCGTTGCTCGCGGGCCCGCCGGGCCTGTTCGGCGCGGAGCCGGTCGACCATCTTGCGGCCCGATCCGGATCAGCCACCCGCGCGGATCCTCCGGGACGCCGGTCGTCGGCCCGCGGCGGCTCGCGACGAGCAGCGCCACCGGCACGGCGTCCTCGGCCAGGTCGAAACGGCCGAAGCGCACCAGCGCGCCGGGCACCTCCCGGCGCCGGGAGGCCGAGACCCTCTTCGGAGGGAACGTCGGCGTCGTCCCACCTGGCGATGGGGGCTCAACGCCGAGCGCCGCCGCGGCGGCCTCCAGCGCGGTGAACGTGACGCCACCCCGTGCGTGACGGCGGGCCGGGACGTCCGGTCGGGGGCGCCGGCCGAAAGCCGAACCGGGGATCCAACGTGAACAGTCCCGACCCGATCGGCACCGACCCGGCGCGGGGCGGGTCGGCGGCCGTGCGCCGGAGACCGACGGCCGGTGCCGGCGTGCCCAGCCCGGCGACGGCATCAGCGCGGAGGCGGAAGAAGAGCGGTCCGGTCAGCGCGCCGCGCTACCCGGTGAGATGTGACCTGGAACATACGGAACGGCCCGGACGGAAACCGTCCGGGCCGTTCCTTTGGTAGCGGGGGCAGGATTTGAACCTACGACCTCTGGGTTATGAGCCCAGCGAGCTACCGAGCTGCTCCACCCCGCGCCGCGTCCCCGTGAGGACGTTGTGAACGTTAGCTCGCTATCCCGTGAACGGCAAATCCGCTCCGGCGGAGTACGGTTGCTGCGTGGCGCTGAAAGCTGATCTGACCAGCACAGACCTTGCAGAGATCCGACAGTCCGCACTGGGCGCGGCCGATCCGCTCGGCATAGCCGCCGAGTTGTCGGGCGCCGTGGACGCCGGTCGTCTGTCCGACCCGGAAGACGCCGGGCTCGCGCTCGTACTCGCCGCCGAGATCGCCGAGAGCCGCTCCAAGCTCGACGCCGCTCTCCGGTACGTGGACCGCGCGCTCGAGGCGTACGGCAAACGCGAAGACAGCCAGTCCGCGGCGGCCCGGGCACTGCGGGCGCGGATCCTGTTCCGCACCGGCCGTGACGACGAGGCGGTGGCCGAGCTCGAGCCGCTGCGCCCCGTGCTCACCCAGTACACCGAAGCGGCCGCGTACCTCACCGTGGCGTTGGCCGTCGGTGGGCGCGCCCAGCTCGCGGAGGAGTGGCTGACCGGAGCGGTCGAGGAGGTCCTGGCCGAGCGCGAGGGCCCCGACCCGACCAGCGCCGAGGACGCCGGCCTGCTGTTCTTCCTGCTGCAGCAGCGCCACCGCATCCGCCACACGCTCGGCCGCTCGCACGACGCGCACGACGTGCTCGCCGAACGGCTCGAGACCAAGCTCGCCAACGCCAATGCCCGCACGGCCGCGGAGGCCACCGACGACCTGGTGTTCTGGCCGCAGGCCGAGTTCGACGAGCTGGTGAAGCGGTGGCCGGCGCTGACCGAGACCTACGGCGCGAACTGGGACGAGCACCGGGCCCGGCTGGAGCGCGAGCTGGTCCGGCGGTCCGGGCCCGATCTGGTGCTGGTTCCCGGCACGGTCGCGGGCCTGGAGGCGGCCGGCGACCCGGCCGACCCGCAGACCAGGGCGGCCTACGTCAGCAACAGCACCGAACACATCAACTGGCCGCCCGAGCGGAACGCCCCGTGCTGGTGCGGCTCCGGCAGCAAGTACAAGAAGTGCTGCCTTCCCCGCTCGCGGGGGTGAGAAGCGGGTGAAAATCCGCATCGGGGTGGGCACCGGCTCGCTGCCCGCCGGAGCGCTGGAGCGGTTGGTGTCCCGGCTCGAAGAGCTGGACGTCGACTCGCTCTGGCTCTCCGAGCAGCTCTCGGCCCGGTCGGTCGACCCGATGGCCGGCCTGGCCTGGGCGCTGGCCCGCACCGAGCGGCTGAAGGTCGGCACCGGTGTGGTCGTGCTGCCCGGGCGGAACCCGGTGCTGTTCGCGAAGGAACTCGCGACGCTCGCGCTGCTCGCTCCGCGGCGGGTGTTACCCGCGGTCGGCCTCGGTCCGGCCCGCGCGAGCGAGCGGGGCGCGTTCCCGGTGCCACCGGGCCGCCGTGGCGCGGTCTTCGACGAGGCGCTCACCGTGGTGCGCCGGCTGCTGTCCGAGCCGACGGTCAGCTTCCACGGCGACCACTTCTCGTTCGACGACATCGGGATCGGGGAGTGGCCGGAGCGCCGGCCCGACATCTGGCTCGGCGGTGCGGTGCCGGCCGCGCTGGAGCGGGTCGGCCGGTTCGGCGACGGATGGCTGGCCAGCCGGCAGACGCCTGCGGAGACGGCGGCCGGCATCGTGAGCATCAACGCGGCCGCCGAGCGGGCCGGGCGCGAGATCGAACCGGACCATTTCGGGCTGAGCCTGCCGGTGGCGTTCGGTTCGCTGCCCGACGGGACGGCGGCAGCCCTCCGCGCCCGCCGGCCCGACGTCGACCCGGCTGAGCTGGTACCGGTGGGCTGGCCGGCGATCGCCGCGACGATCGAGCGGTACGTGGAGGCCGGCGTCACCAAGTTCGTGCTCTACCCGGTGATCACCCCGGAGGAGTGGGACACCTTCCTCGACGCCTTCGCTGAGCACGCGAAGCCGCTGGAGACCTGAGTCAGGCCGTCGGGTCGGGGATGCCCCGGCCCAGCGCCGCCTGGACGATCCGGAGCGCCTCGTTGGGGTCGAGGCCGATGCTCGTGATCACCGCCGCGTACTCGCTGGCGGCGCGTTGCGCCCGGGCGCGCCCCGGTTCGCCGGCCGCGGACACGAACGACCCGGCGTGCCCGCGGGTTTCGATCAGCCCCGCCTCCTCCAGCTCCCGGTAGGCCCGGCCGACGGTGTTGACCGCCAGCCCCAGGTCCGCGGCGAGGCGGCGGATGGTCGGCAGCCGGGTTCCGACGGCCAGCGTGCGGTCCTGGATCTGCTGCGCGAGCTGGGCCCGGAGCTGCTCGAACGGCGGCGTCGGTGAGGACGAGTCGATGACCAGCATCTGCTTCACCTCGCGGCCCGCGCGGTCAGCACCGTGATCACCGCGAGCGCGACGACGCTCGCGACGATGAACGCGAGCCAGGCGTAGGTCCACGAGTCGAGCCCGGTCGCGAACACCGACACGACCGGCAGTGACCACACCGCCGTCGGCACCGCGATCTCCCGGGCATCCTCGACCCGCATCAGGAAATCGGCGGTCAGCGAACTCTCGTCGTCGGCGACGACCGGGCGGGTCAGCACGTGGCGCAGCTGCAGGGCCGTGCCGACCGCGAGGCCGCACAACCCGACGACCTGGATGATCGCCGCGTACCGCGCGGTGGAGTCGCGCACGATCAGGTTGGCGACCGCGAGCGTCGACGCCGCCGCGAACGTCGTCACCAGGAACGCGGCCCGCGCCCGGCCGAGCACGGTGCGCCAGTCGGGCCGGACGGGATGGGCGGCCCGGCGGGGCAGCGCCGCGGCCGCCCGCTGGTCGACCCGCCAGACCCACCGGTCGAGCAGGGACAGGCTCAGCACCAGCCCGAGCACCAGCGCCACCAGCCCCAGCAACGCCACGCGCCGGCCCCACCCCAGCTCGTCGTCGGCGGCGTCGGACGGCAGCTGGGCGACGTTGACGAGGGCGACCGCGATCAGGAACAGGGCCAGCACGAGCGCGGCGATCACGCGGGAGCGCCGCCGGACCGTCAGGCGCGCGGCGAGCACCGGGGTCGACCGCACGTCGGTCAGGCCCCGTGCGGCCAGCCACAAGCGAGCGATCTTGATCTCCGTCGGGACGGTTTCGGCAGACATGGCACCTCCAACGTCGCAAGTCTTGTCTCAAGAGCTTGAGACAAGACTTGCGACAAGTCAATATCCCGTGGACGGGCCGCCGCGCGGTCTTGTAGCTTGCGGGCAGCCGTGACCCTGCCGGAGGAGGTGAGACCCATGACCGTTGGCTGCGTGGGTGCTCCCCCTCCCGTCACGATCGGGCGATCGACGTAGGTGTCGCCGGGAGCGCCTCTCTCCCGAAAGGCACCACCACATGTTCGACGTAGTCATTGCCGGCGGCGGACCGACCGGAGCCGTGCTGGCGGCCGAATTGCGGCGGCACGACGTCCGGGTCCTCGTCCTGGAGAAAGAGACCGAACCCGTCTCGTTCGCTCGGATCGTCGGCCTGCACATCCGCAGCCTCGAGTTGATGGCGATGCGTGGTCTGCTCGAGCGCATCGCCGAGCGCGGGCGGAAGCGCCCGGCCGCCGGCTTCTTCGCGGCCATTCCGGCTCCGGTCCCCGACGGGTTGGACTCCGCGCACGATTATCTGCTCGGCATTCCGCAGCCGGTCATCGTGACATTGCTCGAGGAGCACGCGGCCGCGCTGGGAGCCCAGTTCCGGCACGGGTGCGCGGTCACCCGGTTCGAGTCGGACGACGAGGGCGTGACCGTCGAGGTCGACGGCGCGGAACCGGTGCGTTCGCGCTACCTCGTCGGCTGCGACGGGGCCCGCAGCACGGTGCGCAAGCTGCTCGGCGTCGGTTTCCCCGGCGAGCCGTCGCGTACCGAAACGCTGATGGGCGAGATGGCGGCCGGGGCGCCACCGGAGGAGATCGCCGCCACGGTGGCCGAGCGTCGCCGGGCCGACCCGCGCTTCCTGGTGAGCCCGGTCGGCGACCAGGTCTATCGCGTGATCGTTCCGGCCGAGGGAGTCGGTGATCGCGCGGAACCACCGACGCTCGACGATTTCCGGCTGCGGCTGCGTGCGCTCGCCGGAACCGATTTCGGGGTGCACTCACCCCGTTGGTTGTCACGCTTCGGCGACGCCACCCGGCTCGCCGAGCACTACCGGGTCGGGCGGGTCCTGCTCGCCGGCGACGCGGCGCACATCCACCCGCCGATCGGCGGGCAGGGCCTCAACCTGGGTCTGCAGGACGCGTTCAACCTGGGCTGGAAGCTCGCCGCCCAGGTCCGCGGCTGGGCGCCGGACACGCTGCTGGACACCTACGAGTCCGAACGGCGCCCGGTCGCCGCTGACGTCCTGGACAACACCCGCGCCCAGATCGAGCTCTCGTCCACCGAACCCGGTCCGCAGGCCGTGCGCCGGCTGCTCACCGAGCTGATGAACTTCCCCGAGGTGAACCGCCACCTGATCGGGAAGATCACCGCGATCGACGTCCGCTACGACGTCGGTGACGGCCCCGACCTGGTCGGCCGCCGCCTGCGTGACCTCGCCCTCGCCGGGGGGAGCCTCTACGACCGGATGCACGGGGGCCGGGGCCTGGTGCTGGACCGCACCGGACGCCTGGCCGTCGGGCGCTGGTCGGACCGGGTCGATCACGTCGCGGATCCCACTGCGCCGCTGGAGGCTCCGGCCGTCCTGCTCCGCCCCGACGGCTACGTCGCCTGGGCCGGTGACGAACAGCACGAGCTGGACGACCGGCTCGCCCGCTGGTTCGGCCCCGCCACCTAGCTCGAGCTGTCGAGGATGTCGTCGAGCCGGATGCCGGGGTTGTCCCGGGACACCGAGGAGAGCCGCCAGGGCGACGGGAAGACCGCGAGCAGAGCCCCGTCCCGCGTCCGGGTGAACACCTCCACCCCGGGAGCCCGCTCCAGGACGCCGACCGCGGCGGCGTCGGTGCGGCGGGCCAGCTGATACGGCAGCGGATCCAGGACGCCGGGCGCGCCGAACTCCTGAGCCAGCCGGTGCAGCGCGACGTCGAACTGCATCGGACCGACCGCGGCGAGCACCGGGGCCTGCTCGCCGCGGCGGTCGGACACCAGCACCTGGACGACGCCTTCCTCGTCGAGCTGGACGACGCCGCGGCGGAACTGCTTGACCCGGCTGAGGTCCTTGGGGCGGAGCACGGCGAAGTGCTCGGGCGCGAACGCGGGCAGCGGCGGGAACGCGACCGCGCGCCCGGTGTAGAGGGTGTCGCCGACACGCAGCGCGGATGCGTTGACCAGGCCGACCACGTCGCCGGGGTAGGCGATGTCGAGGGTCGAGCGCTCCTGACCGAACAGCGAGCTGGCGTACTTCGTGCTGAACGGGCGGCCGGTCGTGGCGTGGACGACCTGCATGCCCCGGTCGAACCGGCCGGAACACACCCGGACGAACGCGATGCGGTCCCGGTGCGCCCGGTCCATGTTCGCCTGGACCTTGAACACGACGCCGGAGAAGTCGGCCTCGAGCGGCCGCGGTGGCCCGCCGGCGGTCGGCCGTGGGCCGGGCGACGGGGCCAGGTCGACGATGCCGTCGAGCAGGTGACGCACGCCGATGTTCGACACCGCGCTGCCGAAGTACACCGGGGTGGCCTTGCCGGCCAGGAAGTCGTCGGGGTCGTGGACGGCGCCGATGCTGCTCAGCAGGTCCAGCTCCTCGACCGCCGTGCCGTACGCGGCGTTGCCACGCAGCGCGTCCGGGGCGAGCACGTTCTCCGCCGCCACGGTGGCGCCGCCGGCCGAGCGTTCGAACCCGACGACCTCGTCGCCGCGGCGGCGATCGACGATCCCGTCCAGGGCACCGGCGATGCCGACCGGCCAGGTGACCGGCGTCGGGCGGATGCCGAGACGCTCCTCGACGGCGTCGAGCAGCCCGAGCGCGTCCTGCCCCGGCCGGTCCCACTTGTTGATGAACGTGAGGATCGGGATGCCGCGGTGCCGGCAGACGTCGAACAGGCGCAGCGTCTGGGGCTCCAGGCCCTTGGCCGCGTCGAGCAGCATCACCGCGCAGTCGACCGCGGTCAGGACCCGGTAGGTGTCCTCGGAGAAGTCGGCGTGCCCCGGCGTGTCGACGAGGTTGAGGATCGTGTCGCGGTAGGTGAACCGCAGCGCGGCGGACGTGACCGAGATGCCGCGCTCGCGCTCCATCTCCATCCAGTCGCTGGTCACGCCGCGGCGACTCGCTTTGCCGTGCACCGCCCCGGCCTGGGTGATGGCGTCGGCGTGCAGTGCCAGCGCCTCCGTCAGCGTGGACTTTCCCGCGTCGGGGTGGCTGATGACGGCGAAGGTCCGCCGACGGCGGGCTTGAACGGCGACGTCCGGGTCGGACACCAGATCCCTACTTCCAGCTGACCAAAGTCTCGGCCGTCAGCGTATGCGGACGCGGTAGATGTCCGCCAACGCCGACTTCCCGCGCTGACAGCACGCTGAGAGGCGGTTGGCAGCGATCTGTGCGCGATCTGACTGCGGTGGCGGCCAAGGTCGTTGCTGTGCGCAACCGCGCCTCATGACCGCGAAGTACCTACCGATGGGTTCCACCGTGACCGCCACCACCGACGTCGCCGCTTCTGGCCGGTCGTCGCACACCTACCGCTCCCTGGGCGCGGCCTGGATTCCGCTGGCCGCCCTCTGCCTGGCCTTCTTCGTCGAGATGGTCGACAACACGCTGTTGTCGATCGCGCTCCCGACGATCGCCCGTGACCTCGGGAGCAGCACCACCGGCCTGCAGTGGGTCACCGGTGCCTACGCGTTGACGTTCGGCGGTCTGCTGCTCACCGCCGGGTCGATGGCCGACCGCCTCGGACGCCGCCGTGTCCTGCTCGTCGGCCTGACCGTGTTCGGCCTGCTCAGCCTGGGCGTGGCTTTCGTCTCGGAGAGCTGGCAGCTGATCGCGCTGCGAGCCGGGCTCGGCATCGCGGCCGCGGCGATGGCGCCGATCACGAACTCGCTGGTCTTCCGTCTCTTCGACGACCAGACCCTGCGCATGCGCGCGATGACCGTGATGATCGTCGTCGGCATGTCCGGCTTCGTCCTCGGGCCGGTGCTCGGCGGCACCGTGCTGGCCCACTTCGACTGGCAGTGGCTGTTGCTGATCAACGCCCCGATCGCGCTCGTCGCCTTCTTCGGGGTGCGGTTCGGTGTCCCGGCCGACCGGAAGGAGGACCTGACCGACGACGCTCTCGACCTGCCGGGCGCCGTGCTCAGCGTCGCCGCGATCGGGCTCGCCTGCTACTCGCTGACCAGCGGGATCGAGAACGGGTGGGGTTCCGGGATCACGATCGCGTCGATCCTCGGCGCCGTCGCCGCCGGGGTCGGGTTCGTCTGGCACGAGCGGCGCAGCGCTGCTCCCATGCTCGACCTCCGCCTGTTCTCGAACGGCACCGTGCGCGGCGCGGCGATCGCCCAGATCGGGACGTCGATCGCGATGGCCTCCGTGATGTTCGGGTTGATCCTGCACTTCCAGTACGCCTACGGGTGGAGCCCGATGCGCGCCGGCCTGGCCAACCTGCCGATCATCGTGACGATGCTGGCCGCGACCCCGCTCTCGGAGTGGCTCGCGAAGCAGTTCGGCCACCGGATCGCGTGCCTGGTCGGGGCGGGTTTCCTGGCCACCTCGCTGGCCGGTCTGTCCTGGGGCGTCGACCACGGCTACCCGGTGATCGCGGCGTGCCTGGTCCTGATGACGATCGGCCTGCGCACGGTCATGACGATCTGCGCGATCGAGCTCGTCGACGCGATGCCGAGCAACCGCACCTCGATGGGCACCGCGCTCAACGACACGGCGCAGGAGGTGGGCACGAGCGTCGGAACCGCGGTGATCGGCACGTTCATCGCCGCGCTGGTGACCACCCAGCTGCCGGCCGGCGCCTGGAGCGAGAGCCTGGTGGCGTCGTTCTTCCACGGCGAGCGGATCACGTACGCGGTGGTGGCGGTGATCGTCGGGTTGGTCGCGGCCGGCGGCGCGCTCACGCTGACCAACTCGCGCTCGACCAGCGAGTGACGCCGGTGAGTAGGCACTCGACGAATAGGCAGGAAGTGCCGACGCGGCGCCAGGCCCGACCGAACAGGCTCGACGTGTGCCTGGATCCACTAGCGGACGCCGAGCCCACCTCGTGGGCAGTATCCCGGCGGCCGACGCCGCCGAGGCGATGCGGTTAGCGGTCGACCACCTCCGGGGGCGCCTGGACTACCTCTCCGACGGCGAAACCGGCGAGCGGAGCCAGTGGATCATGAACGTCCTCGATGACTTCCGTCACCATCCGGCGCTGGAGATCAGCCGGCCCGGGGACTTCTCCGGGTACGACACGGTGCCCCGCTACCGGGTTCGTCCCGGGGAACGGCTCTACGGCGCGACCCTCGAGCTGGGCATCACGGAGGCCGCGCGGGCGGCGTACCCGATCTACCGGGAGCACCGTGCCGACGGGGTCGGCGGATTCCAGGTCGGCGTTCCCGGAGCGATCGATCTGGCCCTGTTCACGTTCGGTCCGCGCGGGGTCCTGCGCTACGAGCGGCCGTTCGCCGAAGCGCTGGCGATCGCGATGAACGAGGCGCACGGCGACGACGTGCTGTTCCAGCTGGAGCTACCGGCCGAGGCGGTGCTCCTGACCAGGGCGCCGCGCCCCGCCCGCCGAGCACTCGCGGCGCTGCTCGCCGGACGGGTGGCGGCGCTGGCCCTGGGCGCCCCCCGCGGGGCCCGGTTCGGCGTGCACCTCTGCCTCGGTGATCTCAATCACCGCGCGCTGGGGGCGCCGAACGACGCCGAGCCGCTCGTCCAGCTGGCCAACGCGCTCGTCGAGCGGTGGCCGGCGACACGCCCGCTGCAGTTCGTGCACCTCCCGCTGGCGGCGGGCGCGGAACCGCCGGCGACCGACCCCGCGTTCTACCGGCCGCTGCGCGGTCTCCGGCCGCGTGACGTGCGCGTCGTCGCCGGTTACGCCCACGAGGGACACGACCTGGCCGCTCAGCGGCGCGTCCGCGATTACGTCGAGGACGCGATCGGCGACCGGGTCGACGTGTCGACGAGCTGCGGCCTCGGGCGCCGTGACCAGGCGGACGCGGTCGCCGCGCTGGACCGGATCGGGGCCCTCCTCGACGACTGACGGGAGTGGGCGGGAGCAACCGACGCGGATTACTCTTCCGGACGGCAGCGTTGCCGAGATACCGAGAGGCGATCGGCCTGCCGCTACCAGACGGGTGACGACGTCCGACCCAGAGGAATCGCGCCCGAATGACCGTCACGTCGCCCGTTGCCACGCTCCCCGACACTCCCCGCCGCGCCCGAGCCGTCCCGGGCCTGCTGGCGCTCGCCGTCGGCGGGTTCACGATCGGCACCACCGAGTTCGTCACGATGGGCGTGCTCCCGCAGATCGCCGAAGGGCTCCACCGCACCGAGCCGCAAGCAGCGCACGGCATCACCGCGTACGCGCTCGGCGTGGTCGTCGGCGTGCCGATCCTGGCCATCCTCGGGGCCAAGCTGCCCCGGCGCGGGCTGCTCCTGGCCCTGATGGGCGCGTACGCGGCGTTCAACCTGCTCACCGCCATCGCGCCGAACTACGGCCTGTTCGTCGCCGCGCGTTTCCTCGACGGGCTGCCGCACGGCGCGTACTTCGGTATCGCCAGCCTGGCGGCGGCCGCGCTCGTCGACCCCGCCCGGCGGGGTCGCGCGATCGCGTCGGTGATGCTGGGCCTGTCGGTCGCGAACCTCGTGGGCGTGCCCGCGGCGACCTGGATGGGGCAGCACCTGGGCTGGCGGACGACCTACCTGGCCTGCGCCGTGCTGGCGGCCCTCGCGGTCGCGCTGATCTCCGCGTTCGTGCCCGCGACGCCGGCCGCCGGCCAGAGCAGCGGCCGTGCCGAGGCGCGGATGTTCTTCACCCGCGGCCAGGTGTGGCTGACGATCGCGGCGGGCTCCATCGGCCTCGGCGGTGTCTTCGCGATCTACTCCTACATCGCCACGACCGTGACCGGCGTCGCCGGTCTCACGGCGTCCGCCGTCCCGCTGTTCCTGCTCGCGTTCGGCCTCGGGCTGACCGTCGGCACCTGGGCCGGCGGCGAGCTGGCGGCCTGGTCGGTCTACCGGTCGCTGCTGTTCGGCGCCATCGGTACGACGCTGGCCATGCTGGCGTTCTGGTTCGCCGCGCCGCACGGCTGGTGGGCGCTCCCGGTGGTGTTCGTCTTCGCCGGCCTCGGGTCGATCGTGGTGACGAACCTGCAACTGCGTCTCATGGACGTCGCGGGCGACGCGGTGACGCTCGGCGCGGCGATGAACCACGCGTCGCTCAACGTCGGCAACGCGTTGGGGGCGTGGGCCGGCGGGGTCGTCATCGCCGCCGGGTTCGGCTATCGCGCTCCCGCGCTGATCGCCACCGGCCTGGCGATCGTGGGCGTGCTCATCATCGCGCTCTCAGGCGCGCTCTCGCGCACCCGCTGAGCTCGTCACGGCGTCGACGTAGGCGGTGAAAGCGGGGACCGTGACGGCGGAGTACCGGCCGATGGCGGTGCGGAGCTCGGAGCCGGGCCAGTCCGGCGGCATCAGGGCCGGCGGCAACCGCGGCTCGCGGAGCGTCTCGACCAGGATCGGCATCAGCGTGTCCGCGTAGGTGCGCAGTGCCGTGGGCGGGTCGGTGGGCGTCCGCGTTCCGGCGGTCTCCAGGCGGCCCAGGTGGACGTGGTAGCCGCGGGCCAGCTCGGGCAGGCCCCAGGCGATCGACGCCGCCGCGGCCGCGTCGTCGACGTCGAGCGCGAGCCGCGCCGGCCAGACCCTGGCCTCCACCGGCCGATCGGCGAGGACACCGTCGAGGCGGGTGCCGAGCTCGGACATCGAGATCAGGACGCCCGGTTGCAGGATGCCGTAACCGGCGAGCACCGCCGCTCGGCGCAGCGCGTCGCGGAACGCTCGGTGCTCCTCGGGTACCTGGTAGAGCACGGCCGCGAACGAGCCGGACCAGTCGGACGGTGGAGCCTGGCCGGACGTCCGGATGCGCTCGAAGCCACGGGCGAGGTTGCCGGCGAGCCGGTAGTCGACCGTGCGGCCGTGCCGTTCGCTCGTCAGCTCGCCCGCGCGGGTCAGCCGGGACAGCAGTGCGCGGGCCGCGTCGTCGGAGAGGCCGAGGTCACCGAGCAACCGCCGCAGCCCGACGCCGGGCAGAGCCGCGCGACCGGCCAGGCCGAACAGGAACGGAACGAGCCCGACCGACGATCCTCGCGTGATAACCTCGCTCACGGTCGTAGGCTACCAAGTCACATATCGGGGGCACGGACATGGACAAGCCGGCCAGCAACCAGTCGGTACTGCAGTCGTGGGTGATCCCGCTCGTCGCGAACATCGCGTTACCGATCGGGACGTACTTCGTGCTCGTCGGCGCCGGGGTGGGTGAGGTTCCGGCGCTCCTGCTCTCCGGTGTCTGGCCGGCCGCCGAGCTGGCCTGGACCCTGCACCGCCAGCGTCACGTCGACGAGTTCAGCGTGTTCGTGCTGCTGGGCCTGCTGGCCGGTATCGCGACGACGGTGTTCTCCGACGACGCGCGGGCGGTGTTCCTCAAGGACTCGATCACCACCGGTGTGATCGGGCTGGCGTTCCTCGTCACGCTCGTCGTCGCCAAGCCGCTGACGTTCTATTTCGGGCGCCGGTTCGCCACCGACGGCTCCAAGGCCCAGCGTGACTGGTGGGACGGACTCTGGGGGCACCCCGACTTCCGCAGCCTGCAGCGGCGGCTGACGACGATCTGGGGTCTCGCGCTGGTCGGCGAGGCGGTGATCCGGGCGGTGCTGACGTGGCGCCTGGGCACGGGGCCGATGGTCGTGGTCAACAACGTCGTGCCGTACGTCGTCATCATCGGCTTGATCACGCTGAGTGTCACCGCCGGTCGCCGGGCGCAGGCCGGGGCGCAGCGGCGCGGGCTGGCCGGCGCGGAACCGCCGCCGGCGGCCGCGAATCCGTGAGGTCCCATCCGTGGGACGTCAGGGCACAATGAGGGCGTGGGAGGACAGGAGTTCGGCGCCGCGGTGCGCCAGCTGCGCGAGAGCACAGCCCCCGCGACCGTCGGGTTGGCGCTGGGTGACCGACGGGTCCCGGGGCTGCGGCGGGAGGAACTCGCCGACCTCGCCGGGATGTCCGCGGACTACGTGCGGCGGCTGGAACAGGGGCGCAGCCATCCGTCGGCCGGGGTGGTCAACGCGATCGCCCGGGCGTTGAAGGTCGGGCGGGCCGAGTACGAGCGGCTCTGCGCGCTGGCGGGGTACGCCGCCGCCGACGGGCAGGTGCCCAACGAGGTCGGCCCCGGCGCGACCCGGCTGCTGGAGCGGTTCGCCGACACCCCGATGTTCATCTCCGACTCGGCGATGAACCTGGTCGCCGTCAACAGCGCGTTCCTGGCCCTGGAGCACTGGACCCTCACCGGGAACCCCTGGGACTGGAACGTCGCCTGGCGTACGTTCTGTGATCCGTTCGACCAGTTCCAGCAGTCCGACGCCGACGCGTCCGATCACGAGGCGATCCTCGTCGCCCAGGTGCGGAGCACGCTGCTCCGGTACCCGGCCGACGCGTCCCTCGCCGCGCTCGTCGACGAGCTGCGTACCCACAGCCGCCGGTTCGACGCCCTGTGGCGCGCACCGCGGCCGGTGGCGGCCTACGAGAGCAGCGCCACGTTCGAGCACCCCGACGGCCACTCGGTCACCCTCGTCGGCAGCCTGCTCGCGGTCCCCGGCGACGACCTGACCGCGCTGCTGCTCACCGCGGCGCCGGGTTCGGCCGACGCGGCCCGGCTGGCCGAGGTCGTCGGTGCCGCCGACGGGCCGGCCGTCGTGCGGGTGGGCCAACTCGGCCCAGGCTGACCGCGCCGGATCCTGCGATGTTGAGTGCGGCCCTGGTGACGGGGCCGCGGATCACTCACAGGAAGCAGGCCCAGCAATGAAGGCAGTGCGTTTTTCCGAGTTCGGCGGTCCCGAGGTTCTGCGTTACGAGGACGTGGAGCAGCCCACCCCCGGCGCCGGTGAGGTTCGGGTCCGCGTCGCTGCCACGTCGTTCAACGGGGTCGACGGCAACATCCGCGGCGGCTTCATGCAGGGGCCGATCCCGGTCGAGCTCCCGCACACCCCCGGCATCGACGTGTCCGGCACGGTCGACGCGGTCGGCGACGGGGTGGACAGCGTCGCGGTCGGTGACCAGGTCGTCGGCTTCCTGCCGATGGCGGGCACCGGCGCGGCCGCGGAATACGCGATCGCACCGGCGGAGATCCTGACGGCCGCCCCGAAGACCGTCCCGCTGGCCGACGCGGCGGCGTTGCCGCTGGTGGGCCTCACCGCGTGGCAGGCGCTGTTCGAGCACGGCAACCTGGTCGCCGGGCAGCGGGTGCTGATCAACGGCGCCGGTGGAGCGGTCGGCGGCTACGCCGTGCAGCTCGCCAAGGGCGCCGGGGCCCGGGTGATCGCCACCGCGAGCCCGCGCAGTGCCGACCGGGTCCGGGCCGCCGGTGCCGACGAGGTGATCGACCACACCACCGCGGACGTGACCGCGGCGGTGACGGAACCGGTCGACCTCGCGCTCAACCTCGCGCCAGTCGCCCCCGAGCAGCTGGCGGCGCTCGTCCCGCTGATCCGCGACGGCGGCACCCTGGTCAACACCACGGTCTGGATGCCCGCCCCGTCCGACGAGCAGCGCGGCGTCCGCGGCATCGACCTGTTCGTCCGCAGCGACGCCGACCAGCTGGCCGACCTGGTCGCCCGGGTCAACACCGGCGAGCTGACCGTCGACGTCGCCCAGCGGGTGCCGCTGGCCGACCTGTCCGCACTCCACGCCCAGGCCGGCGCGGGCGACCTCTCCGGCAAGGCGGTCGTCGTCGCCCCCTCGGCCTAGGTGGCTATTGCCGACGCGAAGCAGGCCCCTCCGCGCGCACTCTCGGTGAGTCCGATCCGAAGTCCGTTGCGGAGGAAATTGATGCGAACTGCTCGAGCGATGCTGACCATGCTGGCGGCCGTCGGAGTGCTGACGGTCGCCGCCGCGCCCGCGTCAGCAACGCCGGCCACCGGCTCCGGTCCTGGCGCTCCGCAGTGCGCCGGGCGGGGCACCGACCCGGACGCGAAAATCCGCTACCGCGCGGAGACGGTGATCGACGCACCGCTGCGCACCGTGTGGCGGATCCAGACCGACGTCGCCCGGTGGCCGAAGTGGCAGGCGGCCGTCACCACCAGCAAGCGCCTCGACCGGGGGCCGCTGCGCCCCGGATCGTCGTTCCGCTGGACGACGCCGGTGCCGAAGACCGCGCTCAACCCGGCGACGACGCTCGCCGTCACCTCGACGGTCAAGCAGCTGAAGCGCGAGAAGTGCCTGCGCTGGACCGGTCCGGCGGTCGGCAACGGCCTCCGCATCGACCAGGGTGTCCACGTCTGGGAGTTCCGCGAGGTCCACGGCCGGGTCCACGTCCGCACCGAGGAGACCTGGCGCGGCGCCCAGCCCGAGCGGGACGTCAAGTTCTCGACCGCGATGCTCGGCGCCGGGCTCGACGCCTGGCTGAAAGAGCTCAAGACGACGGCCGAGCGGGAGTGCGGCCGCCACTGACGTCGACCCGATGCTGATGCGGCCCCGCCCACGGCGGGGCCGCATCACGTGTCGGTGCCGAGGCCGCGCAGGTCCTTCAGCTGGCGACGCGAGGTGATGCCGAGCTTGCGGAAGATGTTGCGCAGGTGCGCGTCGACGGTGCGAGGGCTGACGTAGAGCCTGGCCGCGACCTCGCCCGTCGTCGCGCCGGTGGCGACCAGCCTGGCCACGTAGAGCTCGCGCGTGGTCAGCTGCTCGTAGGTGGGCGTCGTCCGGCTGCGTGCGGTCTCGCCGGTGGCGCGGAGCTCGTCGGCGGCGCGGCGGGCGAACGCGTCGATCCTCGCGTCGGAGAACAGTTCGTGGGCGATCCGGAGGTGCCTGCGGCTGTCGCGTCGGCGCCCCTGGCGGCGCAGCCACTCGCCGTAGAGGAGCTGGGCGCGGCCCCGGTAGAACACCAGCGGAGACTTCTCCAGGTCCTCGACCGCGCGCTGGTAGTCGCTCTCCGCCCCGGTCACCAGGGCACTGGCGTAGGCCGCGATCCCGGAGGCGGACTCCGTCCCGGCGGCCAGCGCCCGCTCGGACAACTCCGCCAGCGCGGTGGCCGCGGCGCCCGGCTCGTCGGTGCGGACGGCTGCTTCGACCAGTTCGGGCAGCGCGGCCCCGGCGAGGAACAGATCGCCGGACGCGACGGCCCGGGAAGCGGCGGCCAGCGCGGCCGGGTAGTCGGCCAGGCCGTTGTTGAGCACGGCCGCGGACCAGTGCACGTTGGCCACCAGCTGCCCGGATCCCGGTGCGGTCGCCGCGGCCGTCACCGTGTCGAACAGCGCGAAGGCGTCGCGCTCACCGCGTACCGCGGCGACGTACAGCCGGTCGTAGTACACCGGAGCCATCCCGATCGCGTCGGCGATGGCTTCCCCCTCGGCGGTCGCCGTGTAGGCGCGGCCGAGGTCGCCCATCAGCGCGGCGCTGGACGCGATCTGGCCGAGGCCCAGCCGGAGCAGCAGCGGTGACCCCGACTCGCGGCCGGCCTCGACGATCCCTTCCGCGATGGCGCGGTGCGCGTTGGCGTCCCAGAGTTCGGCCGCCAGCAGCGAGGCGAGCGCCGGACGCCGCATCCACAATGGGTGCTGCTCGTTCTCGAGTTCCCGGCGGATCAGCGGCGCGGCCGCCCGGTGGCCGCCCGCGACCAGGGTGGCGAGCGCGGTCAACAGGTCCGGCGGGGCCGGGGCCGCGGATCGGGCGCCCGCGAGCACCTTCTCCAGGACACCGGTGGGCCGGCCGACGAACAGGCTCATCTCCAACGCGTCGACGAGGCATTCGCGTGACCGGCGCGGATCGACGTCACGTAGCCGCTCGGCGGCACGCAGCATGTACATCGGGCCGTCGTCCGCGTCGTGCCGGGCGAGCGCGATCTGGCCGCGTAACAGGTCGACCTCGGCGTGGCGGCGTTCGTCGAGCGTGTCGGTCCCGACGGTCCGCAGGAGTTCGGCCGCGCTGTCCACCGCGCCCGCGTCGAGACCGGCCTGCGCCGCCGCGAGCGTCCGCTCGACGCGTTTGCCGGGGTCGGTGGTGAGCGCCGCCGCGCGCTCCAGGAAGGCGGCCGCGGCGGCGAACCCGCCCCGGGTCTGGGCCCGGGCCGCGGATTGCTGCAGCGCGGTCGCGACCTCGTCGTCCGGCCCGGTGCAGGCCTGGGCCCGGTGCCAGGCGCGCCGGTCCGGATCGGTGACCGGGTCGGTGACGTCGGCAAGCGCTTCGTGGGCTCGGCGGCGCTGCTCGCCGGACGCGGCGCGGTACACCGCGGACCGGGCCAGCGGATGGCAGAACCGGATCCGGGTGGCGAACTCGACCAGCCCGGTGTCGGTCACCGTCGCGCGGACACCGGGCGCGTCGAGCCGCAGCCGTCGCGCGGCCGGCCACAGCAGGCCGGGGTCGCCGGTCGGATCGGCGCTCGCCACCGTCAGCAGCATCCGCGCCGCCTCGGGCAGGTCGGCCAGCCGCTCGCGGAAGCCGCCCTCGATCCGGTTCGTCAGCGACGTCGTGTCCGGCGGGGCGAACCCGCCTGCCCGCGGGAGCTCGAGGAGCGCGAGCGGGTTGCCCTGGGCCTCGGCGACGATCCGGTCGCGGACCTCCTCGTCGAGGTGGGCGGCGCCGCTGCCGGCGAGCAGCGTCCGCGCCTCCAGGTCGGTCAGCCCGCTGAGCGTGAGCCCGGGGAGCCGGTCCAGCGCGTCCTCCGGAGCCGGGGTGCGGACCGTGAACACGATCGCGACCGGCTCGGCGGTGATCCGGCGGGCGAGGAACGTGATCGCGTTCGCCGAGGCGGCGTCGAGCCACTGCGCGTCGTCAACGAGGCACAGCAGCGGCTGGTCGCGGGCCGCGGTAGCCAGCAGGTTGAGCGTCGCCAGGCCGGTCCGGAACAGGTCGGAGGCGCCGGGCGCGGACTGGAACACGACGCGTAAGGCGTCGCGGTGCTGGGCCGGCAGGTCCGGCAGGTGCTCGAGGAACGGAGCGCACAGCTGGTGCAGCGCCGCGTACGGCAGCACGTTCTCGAACTCGGCCCCGGACGCGTCCACGATCCGGAAGCCGGTGGCGGCCCGGCGGGCGTGGTCGAGCAGCGCGCTCTTGCCGATGCCGGCCTCGCCCCGCAGCACCAGGACGCCACCCGTCCCGGCCCGCGCCGCGGCGAGCAGCTCGTCGAGACGCCGGATCTCCTCGTGTCGTCCTACGAGGCGATCGGCGGGCGCGGCCGTCCACACGATGTGAACGGTAACGCGCCGCGCACGAACTCCCGAAATGCCCTAGTGATCAGGCGAACTTGACCTGCAGCTGGGTGAGCAGCAGGAGCATGTCCGAGTTGAGCCAGTACTCGACGATCCGGCCCTCGCTCACCCGGAGCAGGTCCACCCCGGCGAAGTCGACGACGGTGCCGACCGGGGCGTCGGCGCCGGGGAACCCTCCGCCGTACGGCCCCCGGGCGCGCCAGCGCAGGGCCAGCAGGTCGCCCTGGACGATCGGCCCGACCTCGATCTCGAACGCCAGCTCCGGTAACGGGCCGCGCAGCTGCGCGATCCAGTCGACCATGGTCTTGGCGTCGGTGATCGCGCTGCCGTCGCCGCCGTCCATGAGAGCGGCGTGGACGCGCAAGCCGGGCGCGATCAGCTCGTCGGCGACGGCGTAGTGCCCGTTCCACAACGCCTTCCAGGCCTCCACGAGGCGGGAAGTGTCGTCGCTCATCTGTGTTTCTCCGTTCGCTGACGATGGGTGGGGTGCGGCGGTCACTGAACCCGGGAACTGCCGAGGTTCTCCGGTAGCGCCGCCATGAGTTCGGCGAGGACGGGATCGGTCTCGACGTGACGCCGCTGGAGTTCGGCCACTTTGGCGCCGAACTCGGGATCGGGGTCGTCGGTGATGTCGAAAGCCTCGAACTTCTCCATGAGAGGCAGCCCACCGCGTTCGGCCGCGGAGTGGGCCGGATGGGAGAGGTACTCCCAGTAGCCGTCCAGATCGGCCAGTACGAATACCGCACCGAAGTCGTAGTCGGCCCCGATGTCGGTACCGACGACGAAGTCCAGCACGGCGGGGATTTCCTCGCCGGCCCTCCGCAGCAGCGCCAGCGCCCCGTGGGCGGTCTCGGCGGAGATGCCGTCCTTCAACTTGATCCGGTTGCCGTGGTAGATCAACAGTCGCCGCCTTCGATCGGGGTGCGCTCGCCACCTCGATTCGAACGCGTGCGCGGCTCCGCTCGCGTCGGCGAAAGCTACTTACCTACCTCACGCGGACGCGGGGAACTGCGCCCAGACGTGTTTGGTGCCGGCCTCGTCGTCGATGTACCAGCCGACGTCGAGCGACAGCTTCTCGGCCAGCCGCAGCCCCAGCCCGCCCTCACCCGGGTCCCGGCCGTCGGCGTAGGTGGGGGAGACGTACTTGTCGTGATCGGCCACGTCGAGGACGAACGAGTCCCCGGCCCGCAGCAGCCGGATGATGCTCGGCGGCAGGCCGTGGCGGATGGCATTCGTCGCCAGTTCGGATGCGACGAGCACCATCTTCTCCGGGACGTCCTCCAGGCTCCCGCCCGACGGGAACGACCGCCCGGTGAGGGCCTCGAACAGGGAGCGGCGCAGGTCACGGAGTTCGTGGGCGCTGTGCAACGTCCACCGCTGTTGCTCCGCGCTCGGCACCGGCGGACGGGAGTGCGTCAGGCTACCCATGGAGCGCACAGTTCCCAGTTCGATCGGCGGTCAAGCCCGACGCTCGGTCTCTCGTCGTCCGCAGTTTAGGAACGATCGTTCTTGACTGATCGTTCCTAAACTGTCTAGGGTCGACGCATGGGCCGCCCTAGGGGATTCGACGAACCAGCCGTCACGGCGGCGGCCGCGGGGTTGTTCGCCGGCCGGGCCTACGACGGCGTGTCGGTCGACGACCTCGTCCAGCAGCTGGGGGTCCACCGCAACAGCCTCTACAAGACGTTCGGGAGCAAACGAGGGCTGTATCTCGCGGCCCTGCGGTGGTACCTCGAGCACGAGGTCCCGCCCCTGGCCGAGCGGCTCGAGGCCGGCGCGGAGGTCGTCGACGACCCCGGGCTCGACCTGCTGTTGCTGGCCGCGGTCGAGCGCGCCCCCGTCGACGTTGAAGTGGCCGCCCTCGTGACCAGGGCCTGGGAAACCCTGGATCGCGCCCTGCAGTCGTCCCCGCACCCGACCGTGCTCAGCGCGGTGCTGGGCGAACGCCTCCGGGTCCGCGCCGGGGTGCGCCACCCGTAGCCGTTCACCCCCGATCCACCGCCGGACGACGGTTCCGGCCGGTTCCGCCTGCCCCGAAAGGACCTTCAGATGGCTCAGGTCAGCATCGACGGCAACGACCTCGTCGTCGAGATGGAAGCGTTGGAGAAGCTGTGGGCGTTCAAGAGTCGCCTGGTGATCCCGCTGGACAACGTCCGGGGCGCCACCGCCGACCCCGGGATCGTCACCGAGCCGAAGGGTCTGCGGGCGCCGGGGACGAACGTGCCCGGCGTGATCACCGCGGGCACGTTCCACCAGGACGGCGAGCGCGTCTTCTGGAACGTCCGCGACCGGGCCCGCGCCGTCGTCATCGTGCTCGCCGACGAGCGCTACGCCCGCCTGGTCGTCGAGGTCGCCGACCCGGCCGCCACGGTCGCGCTGATCGAGCGGGCGGTCCCGCGGTGACCGCCCTTCTCCGGCTCGTTCTCTCGGCGGTCGTCGTCGCGGCCCTCGTCGGGACGGCCCAACCGGCCCGAGCGGCAACGGTGCCGGCCGCGGACCACGAGGTCAGCTTCGTGGTCGACGGCACCCGGACGTACGGAACCCTGCACGTTCCGGCCCACCGTCCGGGGCGGACGATGAAAGCCGCGCTGCTGCTACCCGGCAGCGGCCCCACCGACCGCAACGGTGACCAGCCCGGACTCGCGGCACACACGCTGACCCGTCTCGCGTCGGCGCTGGCGCGCGACGGTGTCGTCAGCCTGCGGTTCGACAAGTACGGCACCGGGCGGACCGGGCTCGGCGCCTACGCTCCGAAACCGGAGACGCTCGACTACGACGCCTTCGTCCGTCAGGCCGACGCGGCCTACCGGCTGCTCGCCGCCCGGCCGGAGGTCGATCGGCGCGCCGTGCACCTGATCGGGCACAGCGAGGGAGCGCTGACGGCACTGCGGGTGGCGGTCTCCGCGTCGCCGCGCGCGGCCGGTGTCGGGTTGCTGCAGCCGCTGGCGCGACGGTTCCTCGACGTGCTCGCCCAGCAGCTGCGCGATCAACTGGCCGCCGCGGTCGAGGCCGGCCAGCTGGACCCGGCCCAGCAGCGCGCCGCGGACCGCGCGATCGACCGGGCCGTCGCCGATCTCCGCGCGCACCGGCCGGTCGGCACCGAGGGCATGCCGCCCGCGGTGGCGGAGCTGTTCCGCGGGTTGGCCGGCACCAGCCGGCGGTACGTGGAAACGATCGACGCGGTCGAGCCCGCGGCGGTCGCCCGCCGGCTGCCGCCCGGCACCCGGACGCTGCTCACCTGCGGCACCGCCGACCCGCAGGTCCCGTGCGACGCCACCACCGCGCTGGCCGCCACGGTCGGCCGGGTGATCTTGCCCGGCGTCGGCCACCTGATGACCGACCCCGCCGATCCGGGAAGGCTCGCTCCGTCGTTGCTCGCCGCGTTGCACCGATTCCTGCGGCCTTGACGCCCGGCGGCCGTGACGCCCGGCGGCCCGGACGCCCGGCGGCGTCGACCACGCGCAGGAGTGCGCGCGCCGTGACCGGTCGACCGGCAGGCCCGCGCGCCGGCCGCCGTGATCGGCGCGACGAGCCCGGTTCCGGCGGAGGTCGCGCGCCTGCGGGGCAATCGCGCTGGCCGGCGTGTTCCAGATCGTCATCGGGGACACCGGCCGGCTGATCCACGAGGGACGGACACCGGCCGGGATCGCCGACGCGCTCACTCCGGAGGTAGCGAGCGTCCTGGACGAGCTCGACCGGTGGCTGACCCGGTGACGGTCAGTGCACCCGGGGCAGCGCGCGGCGGTTCCCCGCGACGGTGAGGTCGACCCGGGCGGCGACGTCGTCGCGGCCCAGCACGTCCTGGAGGTCCGCGGCCACCGCGTCCGCGGCGAGAGCCACCTCGGCGAGGTCGGCGTGCGGCTCCAACGTCGCCGTGAGATCGACGACGGTCGTGCCGCGCTCGCGGACCACGCGGGCGCGGGCGGAGCGGACGCCGGGCGTCTCGGCGAACATCGAGGCGGCGGAGTCGGCGGACCCGGCGGGGGCGAGCGCCAGGCGTCCGTTGCCGTCGGAGCCGGTAAGGAGCAACGCACCGACGCCACGCACGGGCAGGTGCGCCAGCAGCCACCAGGCCGCGACCAGCACGACGACCGCTCCGGCGACGCCGGCCGCCCACGGCCACCAGGGCGCGGTGACGACGTCGTCGGCTCCGGTGCTGATGCGGTCCGGCGTGGCGGGCCACCGATCGGCGAGCCAGCCGCTCGGCCACGCGATCAGCGCGGCGCCGAGACCGAGGAGCGCGACACCGGCCACCAGCGCGGCCAGCCGGTCGAGCACGAGCGTGGAGCGGCGCATCAGAGGACCCTCCTGGTGTCGGGGCGCGGACCCGGACCCGGACCCGGACGGTGGGCGGCGTCCGCAGGTGGGCCAGGCGGGTGGAGACGGCTCGCGTGACGGCGTCCGCGAGCGCGGGATCGTCGGCCGTGGTCTCGACCCTGGTCACGACACGACGGCGGCCGGCCGACGACCGCGCCCGCAGGACCCCACCCACCTCGCCGGCGGCGTCGGAGGCGAGCCGGGCGACCCCGTCGGTGGTGAGGAACAGCCCGGTGGCCGAGTCGATCGGGACACCCCGGCGAGGACGCGGGCGGAGCGCGGCGTAGACGAGCGCGAGGCCGACGACCGCGAGCCCGACCCCGACCGGGATCAGCCAGGTGTGGGCGGTGAGGCGGTCGGCGGCTCCGAGGAGCGCGGGCACCGTGGCCCGGCCCCCGAGGAGGCCGGCGGCGACGAGGCCGTCGCGCACCAGGACGACCCCGACGACGAGGAGCGCGGTCGCGAGCACGGACCGGCGACGCCGATCGGGCCGCGGACGAGGCGGGCCCGGGCGGGCCGGCGGACACGGCGATGTTCACCTCGACGACCTCGAGCCCGGTCATCCGCTCCACCGACGTGATGACGTTGCGGCGCACCCCGGCGGCCAGTTCGGTGATCGCGACCCCGTACTCGGCGATGAGGTCGATGTCCACGGCCGCCTGGGTCTCGCCGACCTCCACCGACACGCCCAGCGAGTGGTTGACGCGGCCGCCGGGGATCCGCTCGCGCAGCGCGGTGATGGTCCGGGCCGAACCGGTGCTGGTGCGTCGCGCCCGCCTCGGCGACGAGCAGGCGTTCGCGGCGATCGTGACGCGCCACGGCGCCGCGCTCTACCGCTACGCCTCCCGCGTCGTCGGCGACCGAGGACGTCCTCCAGGACGCTTTTCTCGACGCCTGGCGCGGTCTGCCGAACTTCCGCGGTGACTCCTCGCTGCGCACGTGGCTGTTCACGCTGGTGCGGCACCGGGTCTCGCGTCAGCTGAGCCGCCGCTCGGCCGTTCCGCGGGCCGGTCTCGACGACGTCGCGGCCGACATCGTCGACCCGGCCCCCGATCCGGCTCAGATCTCGCTCGGCCGGGACCTGCGTGAGGCGCTGGACAGCGCGCGGCGCCTGCTGCCGGACCGTCAGCGGTCGGCCCGGCTGCTCCGCGAGGTCGAGCAACTGAGCTACGCCGAGGTCGGCATGGTCCTCGGGGTCAGCCCGACCGCCGTACGCGGTCTGCTGGGCGCTGGGGCCGCGTCAGCCCAGCCGGGCGACGGTGATGCCGCCGTCGACGGCGAACGTCGCGCCGTGCACCATGCGGGCCTCGTCGGAGACCAGGAACGCCACCGCGTTGGCGACGTCCTCCGGCTGCAGCGGGACGCCGCCGGGCGTGGTCGCCGCCATCGCGCGGACGGCTTCGGCCGCGAACTCGTTGCCCGGGGTCGCGGTGGCGCCGGGCGCGACCGCGTTGACCCGTACCCCGCGGGGCCCGTACTCGGCCGCCCACGACCGGGTCAGCTGCTCGTCCGCGGCCTTTGTCGCGCTGTACATCGCCCCGAACGGCCCGCCGAGCGTCGCCATCCAGGAGCCGATCGTCACGATCGCGCCCGACCCCCGCTCGGCCATCGCCGGGGCGAGCGCGCCGACCAGGACGTGCGGCGCACGCACGTTCACCGCGAGCATCGCGTCCAGGTCGTCGTCGTCCAGGGCCTCGGTCGGACCGACCGGGTAGAGCGCGGCGTTGTTGATCAGCACGTCGACCCGGCCGCCGAGCAGGTCGGCCACGTCGGCCGCGGAGGTGCGGAGCACGCTCGGCGCGGCGTGGAGGTCGAGCGCGAGGAAGTCGGCCTTGCCGCCGGCGGCGCGGATGTCGTCGACGACGGCGGACCCCCGCGCGGCGTCGCGACCGCCGACGACCACGTGCAGGCCGCGTGCGGCCAGGATTCGAGCGATGGCGGCGCCGATTCCGCTGGTGGCGCCGGTGACGAATGCGGTGGTGAAGGTCATGCCGGGAAGTCTCGGCCGGTCCCCGCCGCCCTACCAGGGCGCGTCCAGCCTGGTCATGGCGTAACCAGGCTGCTCGCCCGCGCGTCGGGTATAGCTGGAGACGTGCAACCGGACCGGACCGCGCTCGCGGCTTTCCTCCGCTCGCGCCGCGATCGGTTGAGCCCGGCGCAGGCCGGCGTGGAGCCGTTCCGCGGCCAGCGGCGCGTGCCCGGCCTCCGCCGCGAGGAGCTGGCGATGTTGGCCGGGCTGAGCGTCGACTACTACACGCGCATCGAACAGGGACGACAGCCGAACATCTCGCGCGAGGTCCTGGACGCGCTGGCCTCGGCGCTCCGCCTCGACGACGTCGAGCGCGCGCACCTGCACGACCTCGCGGCGCCCGGGCGGCGGCGCGGCGGGACCGCGGTCACCCAGCGCCCCGACCCCGGCCTGCTCCGGGTGATGACCGCGCTCGATCACCGCCCGGTGCTGCTGCTGGGCCGGCGTGGCGTCGTGCTGGCCCGCAACGCGCTGCTCCGGGCGGTGCTCGGCCGCGACCTCGCGCCGGGCACCGCGTTCGTCGACTACCTGTTCCGCGACCCGATGGCCCGCGAACGGATCGTCAACTGGGCCGACTTCGCGCAGGCCTCGGTCGGCGCGATGCGGCGGGAGATCGGACGGCACCCGCACGACACGCGTCTGCTGGCCGAGATCGCGGCCCTGCGCCGCGACGACCCGGACGTCGCACGCTGGTGGGACGACCAGCACGTGCGTGACTACACGTCGGTGACCAAGCGGATCGAGCACCCCGCGTTCGGCCGGCTCGAGTTCGACATCGAGGTCGTCGGCGCGCCCCACGAACCCGACCAGCGGCTGACGATCTACACCGCGCCGCCGGACTCGCCGACGGCCGGGCTCCTGCCGACGCTCGCGGCCTGGGAGCTCGTCACACCGTGAGGACCGCCAGGACGGCGTCGGTCAGCACGGCGAGCTCCTCCTCCTCGCTGCGTCGGCCCTGCAGCATGCGGTCGGCGGACAGGCCGTCGACGACCACGAGCAGGAGGCGCGCGCGGCGCTCGACCGGCCCGGGAGCGACCGCGCCCTCGCGCTCGAGCCGGGTGAGCCAGTCGACCACCCGGACGCGTGAGCGCTCCACGAACGACGTCCACGCGAGCCGGGAATCCGCGGTCGATTCGGCCCCGACCAGGCCGCTGAGCACCACCATCCAGGTTTCGAACGGCAGCCGCGGCGGCAGCAGCTGGGCCAGGCACTCGACGAGCCGGTCCACGGCAGGCACGTCGGGATCGTCGATCCGCAGGTCGCGGGCCGTCTCGTCGTAGGCGGTGTCGAAGACGGCCCGGTAGAGCTCCCGCTGGGTCGGGAAGTAGTGGCGCAGCGTGCTGGCGCCGACGCCGGCGCGCGCGGCGACCGACCGGACGCTCAGCGCGCGCTCCGCGTTCTCCCCGAGCAGTTCACGCGCCGCGGCGACGATCTGAGTGCGTCGGTCAGCCACGTCGATCACCGCTCATCCGTCCATCTTCCCGCGCGGAAGGGCGCGGCGCGCGCAGGGTCAGGCGACGATGTAGATCACCGAGAACGCTTCGTAGATCGCGCCGATGAGCAGGAGCACGACGACCCAGACGTAGAGCCGCCCGGTCGCGCGGAGACCGGCGACGTAGCCCGCCCGGTGGTTGGGCAGACCGAAGCGGCGCGGCTGGAGGAAGCGGCGCGCCTGCACCCAGGACGCGAACGCCACCAGGACGTAGGCCGCGCCCTCGATCAGCAGCGTCACGTAGTGGAACAGGAAGGTCGCGTCGTCCTGGCCGGCGGGGGTGAAGAGAATTCCCCAGGAGAAGATCCGCACCGCGGTGATGACGACGCCGACGAACGGGACGATCAGGCTGGGCAACGTCGTCTGGAGCATCGACGCGAGTACCAGGTTGACGACGAACGTCACCGCGGCCGCCCAGATGACGTTCTCGCTGCGGTACGCGTCGGCGACGAGCGTGCCGAGCCCCGGCGTGTCGGGCTCACCGTGGAGCTGGCCGATCCCGCCGGGCCGCAACTCGGGCACGAGCACGGTGAGCAGCACTCCGGCCAGGAACAACGCGAGGTTGACCAGGCCGATCACGACGAGCGCCCGACGGTGCTCACGAACCGGACTCTGCGGCTGCTGAGCAACTAACGACATCAGTTCTCTCCCATCCCGAGGCACCGCGTCCCGGCGCGACTAGTACAGCGTACTAGCACACTGTACTAATCGCGAAGGGGCGGTGTTCCGGGCGGAGAAACCTGGGCTCAGCGGAGGCGGCGGTAACGGATGTGGGTGGACAGCTGGGAGTGCAGCACCTCCACCGGTTCGAAGCCGAACGCCTCGGTGCCGTCGAAGATGCGCTCGCCCGCGCCGAGCAGTACCGGTGCGATGTCGAGCGTCAGCTCGTCGATCACGTCCGCGGCCAGCGCTTGCCGGACCGTCGACGCCCCACCGGCGATGTCGACGCCCCGGTCGCCTGCCGCCTCGCGCGCGGCGGCGTAGGCCGCGTCGAAGCCCTCGGTGACGAAGTGGAACGTCGTCCCGCCCTCCATCTCGATCGGGTCGTGCGCGTGGTGGGTGAGCACGAACACCGGCGCGTGGTACGGCGGCTCGGCGCCCCACCAGCCGCTCCAGTCCTCGTCCCAGTCGCCGCGGATCGGGCCGTACATGTTCCGGCCCATCACGTACGCGCCCCGGGGTCGCATCAGCCACTCGGCCGCGATCTTGTCGGCGTCGTTCGCGCGGGGATCGCCGATGTGCCAGGTGTGCAACTCCAGCCCCCGCTTACCCAGCGGGCTCTCCCGGCTCTGCTCCGGCCCGGCGGCGAAGCCGTCGAGCGAAATCGACATGTGGCAGGTGGTGTCAGACATCGTGAACCTCCAACAGGTGTGCCGGAAACGCTTCTCGGCAGGGTGTCGGAGCTGGACGCCGCTACTCGACCTCCGTGAATGTGACCTGCGTCACGCGCTGCTGCGGCCGTCCGGCAGCCAGCGGAGGGTTCGGCCCTGACCGGAGCTGCGCCGGGTCACCTCGTCGAGCTTCACCCGCACGTGCTCGGCGTCCGGATGGCCGAGGGCGCGGAGGATGACGATCGCGGCCTGCCAGGCCCCCGCGGCCTGCGCGTCGGAGCCGGCGGCGGCGTGGGTGTCGCCGAGGTGGTCGAGCGTGTCGGCTTCCAGGTAGCGGTCGTGGATCTCGCGGTAGATCGAGAGCGCGTGGGCGAAGCAGTCCAGCGCCTCGTCGTACTCGCGCAGGTTGAGGTGGGCGCTGCCGAGGCTGTCCCAGGCCGCGGCGGTGCCGTTGCAGTCGTGGATCTCCTGGTGGATCTTGAGCGCGCGGCCACACTCGACGAGCGCCTTGCGGTTCTCGCCCCGCAGCATGTGCGTGTAGCCGATCTCGTTGAACGTGCTGGCCTCGCCCGATCGCCGGCCGGTGGCCCGGTAGAGCGTCAGCGCGTGCCGGTAGCGGGAGAGGGCCTCGCGGTGCTGTCCGCGGGTGTTGGCCAGGAAAGCCTGGTACCGGTAGACACGGGCCTGGCTGTTGCGGTCGCCGACCTTCTCGAACAACGCCAGCGAGAGCCGGAGGTGCTCGTCGGCCCGGCTCCACTGGCCGAGCCGGCCGTTGACGAAGCCCAGCGAGCGGTGCACGTGGGCCAGGCCGTTCTGGTCGTCCAGCCGTTGGGCCGCGCTCAGCGCCGCGGTCTGCACGGCCAGCTGGTCCTCCCACCGGCCCTGCCGGTCCAGGTAGATCTCCAGCACCGAGGCGAGCGGCCAGCTGTGCCGTCCGTCGCCGTCCCGGGCGTCCAGCTCGATCACCGAGAGCAGCGTGGTGCGCTCGACGTCGAGCCAGTTCCCGGCCCGGCGCGGTTCGGTGAACTGTTCCGGCCGGATGTCCGGCGGCGCGGCCGGCAGCGTGACCCGGTCGCGCTCCGGTGCGAGCAACTGGTCCGCGGCGTGCGCGCTGTGCAGGTAGTAGTCGAGCAGCCGGCGCATCGCGGCCGCGGTCTGCTCGGTCGAGTCCTCCTTCGCGGCCCGCTCGGTGGCGTACACGCGGAGGAGTTCGTGCGTGCTGAACCGCCCCGGCGCCCGCTCGGTGATCAGCTGCACCTGGGCGAGCTCCGCGAGCACCGGCCGGACGTCGGCCGGGCACTGTCCGGCCAGCGCCGCGGCCGCCGCGATCGAGCACTCCGGGCCGGGATGGACGCTGAGCAGCCGGAACAGTCGGGCCGCGGCCGGGCTGAGTGCCCGGTAGGACCAGGAGAACACCGCCCGCGCGTCGCTGGCCGGGTCCTCGCCCGCGAACGCCTGCAGGCTGTCCCGGCTCTCGTGGAGCTCGTCCGCGACCGTGCTCAGCGGGAACGTCGGGTGCAGCGCGGCACGGGCGCACACGATGGCGAGCGCGAGCGGAAGACCACCGCACAGAGCCACCAACTCGGCGATGACGTTGGGCTGCCCGGCGATCCGGGCCGAGCCGAGCCGCCGGACGACGAACTCGTGCGCCTCGTCGTCGGAGAGCAGGTCCAGCGGGGTCGAGCGGGCACC
Source organism: Cryptosporangium arvum DSM 44712 (assembly GCF_000585375.1). NCBI lineage: Bacteria > Bacillati > Actinomycetota > Actinomycetes > Cryptosporangiales > Cryptosporangiaceae > Cryptosporangium > Cryptosporangium arvum. The sequence goes on along the minus strand of NZ_KK073874.1, from coordinate 8,306,920 downwards.
TTCGCGGGCGACCAGACCTTGCAGCGGGTTGCGGCTGGTGACGAGCGTCAACGATCCGGCCGAGCCCGGCAGCAGCGATCGGACGTGGTCGGTGTCGCGTGCGTTGTCCAGCACGACGAGCATCCGCCGGTCGGCCAGCAGGCTCCGGTAGAGCGCGATCCGCGCGTCCGGGTCGGTCGGCACGCGCTGCGCCGGAACGCCGAGCGCGTCCAGGAAGAGGCGGACCGCCTCGGTCGGGCTGACGGCCGAGTCGCCGGGATGGAAACCGCGCAGGTCGACGTAGAGCTGCCCGTCCGGGAACCGATCGGCGAGCCGGTGCGCGACGTGCACCGCGAGCGTCGTCTTCCCGATGCCGGCCATCCCGCCGAACGTGACGATCGGAAAGCCCGGCTCGTCGTCGCCGTCGCCGTCGTCGACGAGCGTTTCCAGCGCGGCGATCTCGGCCCGTCGCCCGGTGAACCCGAAGACGTCGGCCGGAAGCTGCGCCGGGCGGGCGGCCGGCGTCCGCATCGGAGCGTCCGGAGCCTCCGGTTCACCGACCTCCGGCTCGGCGCTCGGCTGCAGCACCGCCTGCTGCGCGGCGCGCAGCTCCGGGCCGGGGTCCAGCCCGAGCGCCTCGGCCAGCTCGAGCCGCACCGCCGAGTAGACCTCGAGCGCCTCGGCCTGGCGTCCGGCGGCACGCAACGTCCGGATCAGCCGGGCCTGCAGGTCCTCGTCGTACGGGTGCTCGGCCGCGCACTGGCGCAGCGGCAGCAGGAGCCGCTCGGCGAGCACCGGGTCCGCGGTCGCCGCGGTCCGGTCGGCGGCCTCCTTCACCGCGAGCAGGCGTTCCCCCTCGACCGCGGTGACCAGCGGATGTGCTGCCACCTGCGGCGGCAGCCCCGCCCCCGGCGGCCCGCCCCAGAGTTCGAGTGCGCTCAGTAACAGCTCGGCCGCTTCCGCGGCCGACTCCGCGTCCAGGTGCGCGGCCCGTTGACGCAACGCCCGGAACTGCAGCAGGTCGACGTCGTCCGTCGAGACGTCGAGCCGGTAGCCGCCGGCGCCCCGAGCCAGCCATCGGCCCGGCTCGCGTGCGGACAACTCCGGCTCGAACACTCTCCGTAATCGCCCGATGTAGCGGTGGATGATGTTGATCGCGGTGCCCGGCGCCTCCGCCCCCCAGAGAACGTCGATGAACTCGTACAGCGAAACCGGCGAACCGGCCCGCAGCAGAAGTGCTGCGAGAACGGATCGTTGCTGCGCAGGGCCTAGATCGAGTTCGTCTTCACCCCGCCAGGCCCGCACCGGACCCAGCACCGAGAATTGCATCGTCGTATGTTCGAGTTCCTCATAGGGGCCACTGCGGACAGACATCACAATACGTGGTCGAGTTCCCGGAATCCCGACCATGGTGGAATCTGTCAGGCAGCCGACGGTTTGCCGAAGAGCACCACTTCGCGGATCGCCACCTGCTTGTCGTTGCCCGCTCCGTAGGCGGAGGCGAGCGTCAGATCCAGGCGCACCAGCCGGTCGACCCGGACACGCAGGAACGACGCTTCGTAATCGTCGAGCGTCACCACCTCGCGGAACCGGCCGCCCTGCGCGTCGGTGAACACGACCTCGATCTGGTGCGGACGGGCCTGCTCGTCCTTCGTCGTGGCGCCCGGCACGATCCGCAGCCCGGTGAAGTCCACCGGCCGGCCGAACTGGGCGGTGAGCGTCTGTCCTTTCGAGTCACCGCCCTGACCGGTGCCGTACCAGGTCTTCTCGTTGTCGTCGAACGCCGCCTGCGCGGGATGGCCGGGGTCGCTGACCGAGGCCTGGGCGGCGGCCGGCGTCGCCCGGTCGGACTGGGCCAGCTGGTCGCGGACGAGGCCGATCAGCGGGATCGCGATCAGCACCAGCAGGATCACCGCCGCGAGCGCGCCGAGCGCGATGAACAGGCCCTTGCGGCTGCGCTTCGGACGCGGCGGCGGAGCGGCCTGCGGCACCCGCGCGAGTTCGACGCCGCAGTTGCGGCAGAAGACCCGGTCGGTCCGGTTGCCGAAACCGCAGTTCCAGCACGTGACGCCCTGCTCGTCGTCGCTGCGCTGCGCCTGAGCGCTCGGCCGCGGCGGTTCCGGCCGGCCGGGGAGCACCGGCGGCACGACGTCCTCGGTGGACGGAGGCGGCGGCGTCGGCGACGAGACCGGCAGCAGTAGCGCCCGGGCGCGATCGGCCGCGGACGTCGTCGGGTCACGATCGACGTCGGAATCGGGGTCGGTGTCGGAGGTCTCGTCCGGCGGGTTCGGGGGCTGGCTCATCGGGATCCGTTCTTCGTGGGGGTCACTGCTTGACGACTTCGACCTGGTAGGGCAGGTGCGCCGGGCACACGTCGGCCACCACGGCGTTCAGGCGCCGGACGTCGATGGCGGCCGGGTCCGGAACCCGGAGCCGGACGTGCACCGACGGCCGCGGGTCGCCGGGAAAGGCCTGCAGCGGGCGGGCCGACCAGACCGCGCCACCGCTCTCGGTGATCTCCGGCTCGACGCCGAACACCAGGGCGACGGCCTCGGCCAGCCCCCGGCGGGTGCCGCGTAGCCGGTGCGCGGCCGTCGCCTGGGCCACGGCCCGACGCCGGACCGGCTCCGGGTCGCCGTGCGGGTCGCTGCCCGCGCCCACCCACCCGCCGATCCAGTCGAGGAAGTCCGGTGGCGCGATCTCCGGCCGGAAGTACGCGGGCAGGCAGTCCAGGACGTTGATCAGCGGGCCGAGCACGGCGTCGAGGCCACCGGAGAACCGTTGGAGCAGGTCGTCCTCGGCGTAGACGCCGGGGAGGCTCGCGCCGATCGGGTGGCTGCTGCCCAGGTTCTCGCCGCCGCCTCTCATCGGGCGGCCCGGACCTGCAGGGCGTGCTCGTAGGAGAAGAACAGCGACGCCGGTCCGAGATCGATCCGGTCGGTCGGCTCGGCCCGGCGACCGGTCAGCGGGTCGACGGCGATCAGCTGGACGTCCTCGACCAGCTCGACGCCCGCGGCCTGCGCGAGGACGCCGAAGAGGTCACCGGAGCGCAGCGACCGGCCGACGGGCCAGCCGGTGCCGTCCGGGCCGCCGACCAGCGGATCGAGGTAGCGGTAGAGGCTCCCCAGCGCGGTTTCACGCACCGCCGCGGCGGTGGCCCGCCCGAACGCCCGGACCGTGGCCGTCACGGTGACGCCCTGGTAGAAGGGCGGCCCGATCGAGAGCCGCGTGCCCAGCGGCCGCCGCTCGTCCAGGTAGCGGGTCACCCGGTCCAGCAGGGCGTCGTCCGGAACCAGTTGTTCGAAGCGCAGGCGACCGCCCGGGTCGGCGACCGCCTGCGGCACCACCAGCAGACGGACGGCGTACTCGCCGTTCTCGGCCGCGTCCGCGCCGAGGCAGGCGATGCGGGCGGCCTCCGGCGCGGCCTGCCGGGCCAGCTCCTCGTAGTCGCGCGCGGTCACGGCCCGGTCCTGAGCGCGCAGCGCGATCGGCGCGCGGAGCTTGGCCTCCTCGACGGTCTCGCCGTCGACACCACCGGTCGCGTTCTCCCGGTTCTCCACCCGGGCGATGTACGGGATCGACGTGCGCAGCACCTGGATCGCGCCGCGGGCCACGTTGCCGGTGCGCCCGCCGCCGGCCCGGTAGCGCGCGGCCCGGATCGCCGCACCCACCGGCGGCACGGCGCCGTACTGACGCAGCGAGCCGTCCGGCTGGCGCACCGACGGTCCGAACGCGATCTCGCCCGCGGTCGCGTCGAGCGTGTAGTGCCGGTCGCCGGGTTTGGACCGGCCGAAGTCGCCGACCGGGTTCCAGAGGTACCAGCCGTCGTCGGCGGCGACCTCCAGCGTCAACGGCGGCTCGTCGGCCAGCACCGGGCGGTGCGGCAGCCGCACCCGCTGGCCCGGCATGCCGGTGGACTCGCCGAGGAGCTCGTTGCGGACGACGATCGCGTGCGCGGCCCTGGTCGTCCCGCCGATCGTGTAGCCCGACGCCGAGCGCAGCGTCGGCGACGAGGCGTAGAACGGCTGGCCCTTCGCCGGCTCCACGACCCGGCACCGCAGCCAGCCCGCCTGGTGCCCGGCGATCGCCGAGCGGGCGTGCCCCGGCGGGACGAGCAGCACGACCTCGCCCTCGCGGTTCAGCCCGCCGGTGCTGTCCCGGTCGACCTCGCAGGCCCGCCAGCCGCGGGGCGTCCACGCCTCCCAGCGCAGCGGTGGCTGCCGCGGGTCCACGCCGACGCCGTCGACGCGGCTCTCCAGCTCCAGCACGACCGTGCAGCTGGGCACGGCCGCGGACAGCGCGAACAGCACGACGTCGCCGGGCTGGATCGGGTCGCCGAACACCGCGATGTCGCCGTCGCCGAGCAGCTCGCGGGTGCGGTCCTCGGCGTCGCCGCCGCGCACCTGCCGGATCACCCGCTCCAGCGACGCGTTCGGGATCGTCAGCGCGGAGCCGGTCGCGAACACCACCGCCTCGTCGGTCTCGGTGCGCTGCGTGGCCACCTCGGTGCCCGCGGGTAACACGACCGGTTCGGTCTGCGGGGCGGAGAGCCAGAACGTGACGTCGGCCGCGGCCGCTGACGGCGGGAACAGCCGGACGCCGAGCAGGTCGAGGAACGCCAGGTGGTTCTTCTCCGGCACCCGGTTCAGCCGGTAGACGAGCTGGTCGACCATGTGGGCGACGGCCTCGATCAGCGTGATGCCCGGATCGGAGACGTTGTGGTCGGTCCACTCCGGACTGGTGCGCTGGATGTAGCGCTTGGCCTCGTCGACGAACTGCTGGAAGTGCCGGTCGTCGAGGTTGGGGGCGGGCAGCGCCATCAGCGACCACCCTCGATCGCCGGGATCGTGTAGAAGGGGAACACCAGGCTGCGTGGGTTGTTGGTGCCGCGCACCACGTACTGGACGTCGATGAGCAGCACGGTCGCGTCGCCGTCGTCGATCGTCACCACGACGTCGGCCACCTCGATCCGCGGCTCCCACCGGTCCAGGCTCAGCCGCACCTCCTGCCGGATCGCACCGGCGGTCGCCTCGTTGACCGGGGCGAACACCAGATCGTGGATCGCGCACCCGAATTCGGGCCGCATCGGCCGCTCGCCCGGCGCGGTGGCCAGCACCAGGCGGATCGCCTCTTCGATCTCTCGTTCCCGCCGTACCAGCGCCACCGCCCCGGACGTGTCCGTCCGTAGCGGGAACGCCCAGCCGGCGCCGACGAATTGCTCGCTCACTGCGGGATCTCCTGGAAACTCAGAACGGGACGCCGTTGCGCAACGTGACGCCGGTGAGCGTGATCGTGGTCGCGGTGACCGACGTGTTGAGCGCCGACTGCACGCTCACCGGGCCCGCCGCCTTCGCGTTAACCGCCCCGACCGCGTCGATCATCACGGCGCCGCCGGCGTTGACGCCGACCCGTCCACCGGCCCGGATGTTGACCGCGCCACCACCGCTGATCGTCACCGAGCGGGCGGCGCTCAGGTCCAGGTCACCGGCCGAGCGGATCTTCACCGCGCGGGTGCCGCTGATGGTGACCGTGCCGGTGCTGTCGATCGTCACCGTGGTCTTGCTCTGGTCGAGGTGCACGGAGAGGTTCCCGTCACCGGTCTGCAGCCGGACGCCCCGCCCCGCTTTGGTCGGAGCGTCGATCAACTCGAGCGCGTGACCCGCCCTGGTCGTGACGCTGCGCCAGTTGATCCGGCCGCTGGTGCCGTCCACCGGATCCAGGCCACTTGACTGCTTGGTCGGACGGTCCTTGCCGTTGTAGAGGCCGGCGAGCACGTACGGGTGCTCCAGCGAGCCGCGGTCGAACGCGACGAGCACTTCGTCGTCGACGTCGGGCAACATCAGTCCGCCGCCACGGACACCGCCGAACTGCGCCACCCGGCACCAGTCGCTCTCGTAGGTGTCGGACAGCCACGGGAACTTGACCTTGACGCGGGCCATGTTCAGCGGGTCGCGGACGTTGCTGACCTGCGCGATCACGACGCCGGGCAGGTTCGGTGCGTCGTCGGAACCACCCGAGGTGAGGCCGTAGAGCGACCGGAACTGACGCCCGCTGACCCCCACCCGGGTGACGTACTGCCGTCCCGACGCGAAGACGTGCCGGGCGTCGGTGACCGTGTACCGGCCCTCGAACGGGAACCCGGCGCCGTTGACCGCCACCGGTTGCCCGGGGCGCAGCGACGGGTTGCCGGTGACCGTCACCTCGAGTTCGGCCGACGACCCGGCGACGTCGTGCGCGAGCGCCTCGCTGGCGTGCTGCACCTGCGCCTGGGTCGTGTACGGCACGCTCGTCTCCACCAGACCCGCGGTGCCGAACTTCGCGACGAGCTGGGCCGGCGTCAGATCCGGCTGGACGTCCGGCGACGTACCCGCCGGGGTCTCGGCGCTCAGCGCGCGCTTCGTCTTGACGTCCCAGCCGCGCACCTCGACCTTCTTGACCTGCCCGGACGCGGTGAGCCCGACGCGGCTGCGCTGGGTGTTCGTGCCGAACTCGAGCACGTACGGGCTCTGCGTCGACGGCGTGGTGTCCGACGGCGCGGACGTGGCCTTGGGCAGCTCGCGGAACTGCAGCGCGCCGTCCTCGTCGAAGTACAGCCGGACGTCGTTCTCGCGGGCCAGGCGGGTGAGGAAGTCCCAGTCGGTGAGGTTCGGCTGGGTGGCGAGGTCGTAGACGGTCGGCGTCGGGTCGATCCGGCCGACGCGGACGCCCGCCTGCCCGGCCAGTTTCCGGACGATGTCGGCGGCGGTCATGTTCGGGTAGCCCTCGACGCGGCGGACCCGGACCAGCCGGTGCCCCGGGTCGTACCCCCGCACGAGCAGCGTCCGCCCGGCGGTGTCCGCGTCCATCTCCAGCGCCGTGATCTCACCGGTGAGCAGCGGGTCGCTGCGTGTCCCGTCGGTGATCGCCGACAGCTTGACCTTCGCGCCGACGGTCAGCTGCCGGTTGTCGCGCAGCACGGTGCCGTAGGGGTCGCTGAACACGAGGCCGAACGCGGCCGGGACGGTGACGCTGGTGTCGACCCAGCCTTCGAGCAGGAGCGCGTTGAGCTGGTCGGGGAGCGGGGCACCGTCCACGTCGACGGCGAGGACGCTGGTGAGGATCCGGGTCATTTGATCTCTCCGGCTGACGGGAGCAGGAGCTCGCTGCCGATCGTCAATCGCATCGGGTCGTCGATGTCGTTGGCCCGGGCGACCGCACGCCAGAGCGTCGGGTCGCCGTACTCGCGCCAGGCCACGCTCGCCAGCGAGTCCCCCGCGACGACCCGGTGCACGCGGGTCGCCGAGCGCGCGCCCGACGTCGGATTCTGGCCTTTGGTGGGGAGTGGGATCTCCGACAAGGAGAGCTGGCAGGTCGCCCGCAACGGTTCCCCGGTGGGGCTGAACAGCGTGTACGTGGCGTTGACGCTCTGCACGTTGGCGGCGAATCCCGGCGTGGTGAACGAACCCCAGGAGAACCGCACCCACGGCGGCGCCGGCTTCTTCGCCGCGATGCTCTGCGGCTCCACCTCGCAGCAGGACAGGAGCCGATCGACCTGTTGCTGCACCTTCGACCCGGCGGGCCGGTCGGACGCGTCCAGGAAGACTTCGACCTCGAGCGTGGCCGGTGTGACCCCGGCGAACTCCGGCGTGGCTCCCTTCGTGTAGGCCACCGCCGGCTGGGTGTGCCAGGACGCCGAGCGCGACATCTGCAGCTGCGACGGGTTGAACTGGAACTCGACCTCGGCCAGGCGGCCACCCACACCGGCCGGCGGACGATTGATCGTCAGCTTCGCCTTGACCAGGCTCGCGTTGCGTCCGCGGGGCGGCATCAGACCGCTCCGGCGTCGGTGAAGCCGTGATGGGTGATCTCCAGCGTCTCGGTCGCGACGCCGGGGTTGCCCGGGTCGAGGCTCGGGCCGGTCCACCGGACCGGGAGCACCTCGATCAGCCCCCACTGCGCGACGGTCGAACCGTCGGCCCGGAGCGCGGCGATCTGCGCGGTCGGACGATCGATGCCCTTGGAGATCGACGAGATCCACGCGGCGACCTTCGCGGTGTCCGGCGTGAGCGGCCGCCCCAGCGTGATCGTGGAGTAGGTGACCCGCGACGGCAGCTGCCAGACGAAGTCGTTGTTGCCGCCTTCTTCCCGGGTCTCGATCACCACTTCCGACGAGAGACCGTCGCAACTGGAGAACAGGCCGAGGTCCTGGCCGTCGATCGCCAGCCGGAAGAACACGGTGGCGGCCGGATCGAGAGCAGGCGGCATAGCGGAGCGTCCTTTCAGAAACGTGCGTCACGCAGGCGGCCGATCCGCTCGCGGTCGGCGCGTAGCTCGGCGCGCAACAGACGGCTGAGCGGTTCGACCAGGCGGCGAGCGAGGTCGTCGAGTTCGGTGGGTTGAGGTGCGGTTCGGCGCTGAACGGCGGTCGCCGACGTTGGCCGCGGCGCGTTTCTCGACGCGTGTTGTGGAGGCGAGGTGTGCGCCGGAGAGGGTTTCGGGGCGGAGGGCGTCTTTGCCGGGGGCGTGGGGGTGTGAGCGCTGCGTGTCGGTGTGCGGTTCGTCGGCGCGGCGTTCGTTCGTGTCTGTACGGGGTGCGGTGTCCCGGGCGTGGTTCGCGGCCCCGGTGCGTTCGGCGCGGGTGTCCTCGGTGCGTTCGGCGCGGGTGTCCTTGGTGCGGAGGTGCGCTGCACGGGTGCGCGCTGGGCAGCCGCGTTCGGCGTCGAGCTGCCGACCGGCGAGGTGAGTAGCGGTGAAGGCGCCGGCGGCGGCGTACCGGCACGACCACGGGAGCCGGCCGAACGGGCAGCGGCGGACCGCTGAAACGGAGCAACAGCACCCGCCGCCGGCCGCGACGACGCCCCGGCCTCCCCGATTCGTGTGAGCGGGGCCGCAGGAACCGTCCGATCCGATCCCTGTGTCCGGGCGGGGTGACCCGCCGACCGCGCCGCTCCACCCGCGGTCCGCCGGGAAAGCGGCAGCGCGCCCCCGAGCGTCGGCCGAGTGACACCCGAAGCCGGCCGGCGCGGGGCCCGCTGAACCCGCACCACCGGCACCGACATCGGCGCGATCCGGTCCACATCGCGGTTGGCAGCCGAGGGGTGACCGCCGGCCGGCGCACCACGGGTCAGTGAGCGGTCGGGGTCTACTGCGCGGTCGGGTGCGGGTGTGCGGTTGGGGGTCGGTGTCCGCTCTAGATGCGGTGTCCCCGCGCTCGAGGACGTACTGGGCCCGACCGGCGCGCGCGGCACCATCCGGGGACCAGGGTCGGCGTGCCCGGCAGACGTCGATTCGGCGCGTGCCCGGGTCGCGCTTCGCTCCTCCGGAGCCGCGGTGGAGGTGGTTCCGGGCGCCAGCGGAGCCCCGAGCCCCAGGGTGGGCCGTCGCCCGGAACGGATCCGCGAGACCTCGGACTCAGCGCCCGACCCGCCCACCGCCGAGACGAGTCCCGAACGCGGCGCGCCCAACCCCGGGTGCGGGCGCCTGCCGGACCCATCCGAAACCCGGGGCGCGTCCCCAGGGACCAGACCGACACCGTCCGAGCCGGTTCGCCGCGTACCGACCTGCTGGCCACCGTCGACTGCCCGCTGAACAGCCGCCGCCCCCGACCCGACCCCGGCCCGCCCCACGGCACCCGAAGGCCCCACCGAGCCATGCCCACCGGCCCGCTCTGAGCTGCTGTGCCCCTCGGCCCGCTCCGCGCTGCTGTGCCCATCCGGGCGGTCTGCGTCGCCGTGCCGACCAGGACGGTCCGTGGTGTTGTGCCGGTTCGCGTGGCTATGCGCGCTAGAACCGTCCGCGCCGCTGTGCACACCGGAACGATTCGCGGCGTTGTGTCCGGCAGAACGGTCAGTGCTGCTGTGTCCACTGGAACGATCCGTGGTGCTGGGCCGAGCCGGAAGCTCCGCGGCATTGTGCCCACCGCGCGGTGCGGCGCCGTGTCCACCGGAGCGGTCTGGCGCGTCCGAGCGTGGCGTGGAGCTTTTGTCGCTGGAGCGCTGCACTGTGCCGAGCTCACCGGAGCGTTTTGCGCCGAGCCCGCCGGAGTACTCCGCCGCGCTGCGTCCGGCCGATTGAAGTGCCGGGCTGGGGCCGTTCGAGCGGGTGTCGCCCGGTGAACTCGTGGTCACCGTCGAGCGCGGAGCCGAGCCGAGGTCACCAGCTACGGAGGACCCACCGGCGAAATCGCTCACCTGCCCGGCCCGCAGACCTGCCGCCGGACTGCCCGCCGCACCGGGCCGCGCGTTCGCACCGGGGTTAGTGGCCGGACCGGGCCGTGCGTTCGTGCCGGGGTTAGAGGTCGCACCGGGCCGCGCGTTCGCGCCGGAGTTCGTGGCCGCACCGGGCCGCGCGTTCGCACCTGGGCTCGTGGCCGGTCGGGGCCGAGCGCCATCGGCGGGTTCGGTGGTCGGGTTGGGCCGTGTACCGGCCGCGGGGCCGGTGATGGGGCGTGTGCCGGCTGCGGGGTTGGGCCGTGTACCGGCAACAGGGCTGGTTGCCGAACCGGACTGTGCCCTCTGAGCGACGTCGGCTGCCCGGCCCTGCGGCGAGCTCGCAGCAGGGCCAACGGTCGGGCCGGTCCGCGCCTCGGCTGCAGGATTGGTTGCCGCTCCGGCCGCAGCGTCGCGCGGCAGGCTAGGCCGGGTACCTGGGCGGACCGCCGGACCAGAGCGCGAGTTGCCGGCGGAATCGGCTGCCGAGCTGAGGCGCGCACCGGGCACAGCGCCGCTGGCCGGACTAGGCCGAGCGTCAGTGCCGGTGTTGCCCGCCGAACCGGATCGCGCGTCAGCGCGGGTATTGCTCGCCGAACTGGGCCGAGCGTCAGCGCCGGTGTTGCTCGCCGGACCGGGTCGCGTGTCAGCGCGGGTGTTGCTCGCGGGGCCGGGTCGCGTGTCAGCGCGGGTGTTGCCTGCCGGGCCGGAGCGCGGGTCCGCTGCGGTGGTACCCGCTGCGCTGGGTGGGGCGTCGTTCGCCGGGCCGGGTCGGGCGCCGGGCACGGTGTTGTTCGCCGCGCTGGGCGTGACGTTGCCTGCCGGACCGGGACGCGTGCTGGCTGCGGTGTTGTTCGCCGAGCGGGGTCGCGCGCCGGCTGCGGTGTCGCTCGCCGGGCTGGGGCGTGTGCTCGTGGCCGGGGCGGGGCTGGCTGTCGAGCGGGTGTGCGCTTCGGCTGCGGTTTGGGGTTGCGGGTCCGGGCCGGGGTTGGGTGCTCGGCCGGGTCCTGCGGTGGCGGGGTGGGGCGGCGTAGTGGAGCTGGTCGTCCGCCTGGGTGCCGTGGTGGCGCGTTGGATGGGGGTGGCGGGTTCCGTCGTCACAAGCGGTGGCGCGGGCGCGATGGGGGCGGCGGCTGCGGTCGAGCGTGCTCTGGCGGAAGCCTGCCCCGCCTCCGCCTCCGCCTCCGCGGCCGTGGCGGGGTCGGGGGCTGGGCGTCCCCGTGGGGCGAGGTGACCAGAACCTGCGGCTGTCGAGGTCGGGTCACTCGTTGCCGTCGTGGGAGAGGGCGTTTCGCCGTTCGGGCGCGGTAGCCCGGCCGCGGCGGTCCGGTGTGTTGCCGATTCGGCCGTGCTGCTGAGCGGATGGGGCGCGGTGCCGGTCGGACGGAGCGCGCTGCTTGTCGCGTCGGTCGGAGGGAGCGTACTGCTCGTCGCGTCGGTCGGACGGAGCGTGTCGCTTGCCGCGCCGATCGGACGGAGCGTGTTGCTTGTCGCGTCGGTGACACGGACCGCGGTGGCGGGCTTCCCGTCGGGAAGTGAGCGTGGCTTCGAGGCTGACCGGGCCGCTCGACCCGGTGCGTCCTGGCGACGTTGCACCATGGGCGCAGGCACGGCACCTTCTGCCGACCGGGCCGGCCCGGGGGAGGGGCGATGCGCCACCGCCGTGTCGCCCTCTTCACCGAGAGGTGCCGCGGCCGAGGAGGACTCGGAACTGTCCACGAGCGAGGAAACTGCCGCGGCGGCGACTGGCCTCACGACCGGCAGCGACAAGGCCGGTAACTCGCGTGGGCGCGCCCGGGTCGCCGATCGTGGCCGGTCGACCGGGGCCAAGGCGTCGTGGAGCACTCCCGCCGGGGCGGCCGGGTCCCGCATGTGGTCGAGCCCGCTCGTCACCAGAGGACGCGAGTGGCTCGCGAGGTGGGCCTCGAACCCGGCAGTGGTCGGCCGCTGCCTTCCCAGCACCGAGATCGGCGGCAGGGTGGTCCACGCGTCCCCCCGCGCTCGCGCCACCGGCAACGAGGCCCCGCCCCCAGCGCCCGCAGCCCCGCCCCCGGAAGCCCCGGCCGCCCCGGCACCGGCCCCGGTCCCAGCAGCCCCGGTCCCAGCACCCCCGGTCCCAGCACCCCCGGCCCGGGAAGCCCCGGCCCCGGTCCCAGCAGCCCCGGCACCGGCTCCGGCCCCAGCAGCCCCGGCACCGGCTCCGGCCCCAGCAACCCCAGCCCCAGCACCCCCGCCGCCGGCCGCCGAAGCGTTACCCCGGCCCCCGAGCCAACCCCACCGGGCGAAGCGACCCACCCTCACTCACCCGTTCCTTTCCGCGCGCTCTACCAGCGCCGCCGTCTCGCGGACGTATCTGCGGCGGTCGTGGTGTTCCAGGTCCAGCAGGTCGGACAAGTTCCAGTGCAGGTGGAACGCGAGGTACGCGGTCTCGGCGTGGATGGCGTCGGCCGCGTACGTCACGATTCCCCCAGGCGGCTCCCACCCAGTTCGACCTCGAACGTTTCCGCGCAGTGCGGGCAGGCGACCGCGGCCCTGGTGTGACCCTCGGCGTTGATCTGCCGGTAGAAGTCCTGCAGGAACGCCAGGTCGGCGGCGAACATGTTCTCGACGATGCCGTCGTGGACGTTCGGGAGCGTGCCGAGCCCGGTGATCACCCGGGCCAGCAGCACCACCGACAAGTAGGCCGGGTTCTCCTGCACGCGCAGATCCCGGAGCGGAATCAGCTCGTCCTTGCCGGTGGCCAGCCGCATCGTGCCCACCCGATGAACCGTCCCCAGCTCATCCACATAACCTCGCGGCAGCTCGAACGAGAACTCCGTCCGCAACGACGAGGCCCCACCCTCCGGCTCCGGCGCCGAGACCGGCGCCGAACCCGGCACCGAACCCACCGCCGAACCCGGCTCCGAAACCGGAGCCGCGGCCGGAGGCCGGGTCGCGGCCCTCCGCATCACTCGATGACCAGTTCTTCGTACGTGATCGTCACCTGCTCGGTGAGCGCCGAAGCGTCACCGGCCCGAACTCCACTGGTCTCGATCCGTGAACACCAGGCGTTCCGCAGGTTGTACCGCTTGACCGGCGAGTTCTGGTAGTCCATCAGCATGATCGTCGCGTTCTTCCGCGCGTTGCCCATGTCGCCGGCCATCGACGCGTTGATCCACTCGGTGAACGCCGGTGATTCGGTCATGCCGCGGGTCACCGTGCACTCACCGGCCTTGGCCACCCCGGGCATCTTCTTGGTGACCGGTTTGCCGTCCGACGAGACCTGCTGATACTCGATGACGTCCTGCTCGAACGTCAGCCCGGACACCTCCTGGAGGTACTCGACGGTGACCCCGTCGATCTGGAGGCCGAAATTGTGTGCGGCGAGGGCGTCACCCGGCTGCAGAGACATGTCGATCCACTCTCAACTAGAAGAAACAACAACTCACTCGGTGAGTTCGCCGCCGCCCTCGGAGTACTGCGCGAGCCGGAACACGACGAACTCGGCCGGCTTCACCGGTGCGATGCCGATCTCGCAGACCACGCGGCCGGCGTCCACCGACTCGGCCGGGTTGGTCTCGGCGTCGCACTTGACGTAGAACGCCTGCTCGGGCGTCGCACCGAAGAGCGCGCCGGCGCGCCATTCGTTCACCAGGAACGCCGAGACGTTGCGCCGGATCCGGGCCCAGAGCGCCTGGTCGTTCGGCTCGAAGACCACCCACTGGGTGCCCAGCAGGATCGACTCCTCGAGGTAGTTGAAGTACCGGCGAACGTTCAGGTACCGCCAGGCCGGGTCGGACGAGATGGTTCGTGCGCCCCACACCCGCACACCGCGGCCGGGGAAGGCCCGGATGCAGTTCACGCCGATCGGGTTGAGCAGGTCCTGCTCGCCGCGGCTGATCTGCAGTTCCAGGTCGACGGCGCCCCGGACCACCTCGTTCGCGGGGGCCTTGTGGACGCCGCGCTCGGCGTCGCTACGGGCCCAGATGCCCGCCATGTGCCCGCTCGGCGGCACCAGCCGCTGCCGGCCGGTGGAGGGGTCGAACACCTGGATCCAGGGGTAGTACAGCGCCGCGTGGGTCGAGTCGTAGCCGGCCTCGTCCTGGCGCCAGCGGCGGATCGCCTGCGCGCCGTAGCCGGGCGGCGGGTCGAGGATCGCCATCCGGTCGCCCAGCGACTCGCAGTGCGCGATCATGCCGAGCTGAACGCTCTTGACCCCGTCGAGGTCGATCACGCCGCGTTCGTAGGCCGCCATCAAGTCGGGCGCGGCGACGATGCTGATCTCGTCGAGCGCTTCCAGGCTGCCGAGGCCGGTGCGCTCGTCGGTGTCGCCGAGGAACTGGGTCGGCTCGAGCCGCTTGCGCTGCGGCACGGCCACCGCCGCCGGCTGCTCGGGTGCGGCCGGCACCGCCACGGCCTGGTTCTGCGGCCGGGCCAGCTGCGAGGCGGGTGCCGCCTCCTCCACGACGACGAGCTTCGAACGCTGCTTGACCGTCGAGACGACGTAGTTCCGCGCGTTCCGCCGGGCCGAGACGTCGAACGTCTCGGCGGCGTTGTCGCCCTGCTTGACCGTGAGCGTGAACCGCTCCTCCGGGCCGTCGCCGGTCGGGTCGCCCACTTCGACGGTGAGCCCCTCGGCGCTGACCCCGTCGGCCGCGGCGACCCGGAACGTCCCGAGCGCGGCGTAGGCGGAGTCGGGCAGCGCACGCGGACGGCCCGGTGCGGCGACCGCTCGGGCCCGGTGGCTACCGGACTCGGCCTCACCGATCGTGTCGCCGACCCGGACGACGTAGGCCACGCCGCCGCCGTTGGCGAAGAACCCGTAGACGGCGTGCGCCAGGTAGGCGTCGGCGCTGAAGTCGCCGAACGTGCCGACGAACTGGGCCCAGTTGCGCACCAGGACCGCCTCGTTCAGCGGGCCGGTCGGCGCGAGCCCCACGAACGCGGCGACGCTGCTCCCGACGCCCTCGATCGGTCGCGATCCGCCGGCCACCTCCTCGACGTACACGCCTGGCGACAGGTAGGTGGGCATGACGACTCCTCGCTGATCAGTCGCTTGGGGGTGTCCCACGCGGCGGGGACGGTGCCGCGCCGGACGCGGATCACCAACCAGCGTGGCGCCGCCCGGGACCGACGGAAACAGGCGCGCGGGCCCCACGGGAGGCAGAGCGGTTGCCCGGACGGGCAGCGGGTCTGCCCGGAGGCGTGCCTTTTGGACCGGTGTCGCCGGTCGATGCCGGACCTACCGTGCGGGCATGAGTAGCTGGACGTCCCTGGAGCCCGCGTCGGTGCCCGTCGAACCCGGCAGTTCGGGGAAGGTGACGCTCACCGTACGCAATGAGGACGACACCGTGAGCGAATACTCGTTTTCGGTGGTGGGGGCACCGGCACCGTGGACCACTGTGGAGCCGAGCACGCTGCGGTTGTACCCGGGGGCCCGCGGCACCGTGACCGTGACGTTCGCACCGCCACGGGCGGCGGCCGCACCCGCGGGGCCGACGCCGTACGGGGTCCGGGTCCGTTCGCAGCAGAACCCGAACCTGTTCGACGTCGCCGAGGGGCGGGTGGACGTCAGCCCGTTCAGCGATGTCCGGGCCGAGCTGTTCCCGGTGACGGTGCGGGGACGCCTGGGCGCGACCCCGCGGTTGACCCTCCAGAACAACGGCAATGCCCCGGTCGACGTCACGGTCGGCGCCCGCGACGACGAGGACGCGCTGCGGTTCCGGCCCACGCCGGCCGCGATGCGTGTCGCTCCCGGCTCCACGCTGTCGGCCGGTGTGCGCATCCAGGCCCGCGGCCTGCATCTGCTCCGCGGTGACCAGCGGCTGCCGTTCGCGGTCACGACCCAGCTGGGCGGCCCCGGAGTCGACGCGTTCGGTTCCCGGCTGGAGTCGCGCGGGACGTTCGTCCGGCGGCCGTTGCTGCCCCGCTGGCTCTACGTCGTCGCCGCCGCCGTGGTTGCTCTGGCGCTGTTGAGCAGCGGTGTCTACTACGGAGCCCGGGCTTTCCGGAACGCACCGCCTGCGGCGGTCGCGGTGCCGACCGGTGCACCGCCCACCGGCCAGGCCCAGGACGTCGGCCAAGCCTCCCCGCCGCCCCCGGCGGAGCAGAACAACGGCGACGCCCAGCAGGACCAGCAGGACCAGCAGGACCAGCAGGGAGGGCAGGACCAGCAAAACCAGCAGTCGCTGGTGATCAGTGGCGCACGCGTCGGTGACCTGCTCACCCGCCCGACCGACAGCACCGACGTCGGGCTGCTCGCCAGGGCCTCCCAGCCGGCGCGCGACTACCAGCGGTGGATCACCCTCCCGGCCGGCGACGGCACCGTGGTGCTGGTGCCGGCCACCTCGAGCGCGCTGGTGTTGGAGCAGCGGCGGGGGGAGTCCGAGGTGCGGCTCCGCGAGACCTCCACCGACGACATCCGCCGGGGCCGCGTCGACGACCGCCAGAAGTGGCGGGTGGAGGACAAGGGCAACAACCGGTCGGAGATCACGAACCTGGACACCGGCGACTGCCTGACCGACATGGGCACCGGCAACAAGGTCGTCGCGTCCGACTGCACCGGCGACCTGGAGAACCAGCAGCGCTGGCAGCTGCTCGAGAACTGACGCTCAGATCGGGGGCTCCGCGGTCTCCGCGTCGTTCAGACGCTGCTGTTTCACGACGGCGCTGACCGCGGCGAAGAGCTCGCGGGCCTTGCTCACCGCTTCCTGGTAGTCGGCCAGCCGCTGTTGCCGCTCCTCGGCCGGGGCGCTCGCGAACGCGTCCAGAGCGGTCCGGCACGTCGCTGCGGCGTTGGTGAACTCACCCAGGAGGCGACGGCCGTCGGCGCGGCGACCCCGGTGCCGGACCCCGTGGTCGAGCCGTCCGCGGTGGTCGGCCTCCAGCGCGGTGACGGCCCGGGTCAGCACACGGCCCTGCCGGTCGAACTGGTCGTTCGTGCGTTTGCTGTCCTCGATGTACCGCTGGCGCCCGGCCTCGATCCGTCGCGCGTAGGTGCCGAAGGTCGCGTCGCGGTTGTTCTGGTCGTAGGGCACCCCGAAGTTCTTCGCGACGTCGAGCGTCTCGTGCAGCGTGTGGTACGAGAGTTCCATCGTGTGGTCGTAGTCGATCCGCCAGAACGCGAAAATTCCGAGCGCGACCGCGCTGAGCTCCTCGGCGTCCGCGCCGGCCAACTGGGCGAGGTGGAGCAGCCGGGCCGTGGTCGCCGACTGGCCGGCGAACACCGGGATGTTGTGCTCCCGGGCCATCCGCGTCGACGGAGCGTCCTCGTTGCGGGTGGTGCCCCGCAGGGTGCCCTTGTCCGTGCCGCGTACGAGGGCACCCTGCGGGCCCACCTGCTGGGTGCTCTCGACCAGCGGGTCGGCGGGCTGATCGGGGAGCAGACCGTTGCCCGCGGTGCGTGCGTTGGGCCGGCTCAGGTTGGCGGGCTTGAAGTACTCGTACAGGTCGTGCAGGACGACGACCTTGTCGCGGAGCGGGTACTCGTCGGGCTGGCGCAGCACGGCCAGGAAGTTGCCCCCGAACTTGGTGCGTTCATCGCCGGCACGCGCGTCGACGTGGTGCTGGTAGGTGCCGAAGTCCGACCAGCCGTCGTCCCGCTTGTCGTTGACGAGGCCCTTCCCGGTCTCCAACTCCTTCCAGACCCGCTTCAGGTCGACGTCGCCCGCCTTCTCGCCGCCGTCGAAGAAGGTTCGGCCGGGTTCGGAGGGCAGCGCGCCGATCCACCGCTCGACCTTGCGCAACACGCTGTCGAGGCGGTCGGAGACGTCGTCGTCGGCGTACACGTTGCGGGCCAGGTTCTTCTCGGCGTGCCGGCCGGGCTTCTGGAGCACCCACCCGACGAGCGCGCGCGCCGCCTGCTCGTAGGAGGGGTACTCGACGACGTGGCGCTTGGCCCCGAACGAGCCCGGACCGGCGCCGACACCGACCTTGCTGTCGGCGACCCACTTGCTCGCCTGCTGGGCCACCCGGGCCTCGTTCGCGGCGAAGTCGGCCTGCAACCGCGGGTCGGTGCTGGCGTTGACCGCGGCGGTGACCCGCTTCATCAGCTCGTCCGCGTCGGACTGGGTGAACGGCGCTTTCACCTGCGTCTTGTCGTCGGTGTGCGCGAGCCGGACGCCGTTGTCGGTCACCTTGACCAGCCGCTGCACCGCGGCCCCGGCGGTCGCCGCCGGGGCGTCGGCAGGCGCGGGTGACGCGCCGGGAACCGGTCCGCGCAGCGCCGCGGTCGCGGCGGCCTCCGCCGCGCGCTCGAACTGGTCGCCCGGGTCGGAGAGGGCCAGCCCGTCCGGGCCCGGCGTGCCCGCGACCGGCCCGCTGCGTTGCTGCACCACGTGGGTGAGCTCGTGCGCGAGCGTGTGCCGGTCCCCGCCCCCGGTGCCCAGGACGACGTGCGGGCCGGACGTGTAGGCCCGCGCCCCGATCTCGGCGGCCGAACGCTGCGCCGCCGGGCCGGTGTGCAACCGCACGTCGGAGAAGTCGGCGCCGAGACGGGCCTCCATCTCGGTGCGTAGCGAGCCGGGCAGGGGACGACCTCCCGACCGCAGGACGTCCGGCACCGTCGTGGTGGCCTGGGCGTCGGCCAGCGCCCGGGCCACCGCACCGTTCCCCGCGCTGCGCTGCAGAGCCCGCACCAGCGCCTCCGGTTCGGAATCCCGGTCGGCCGACGTCGCCGCGCGAGCCGTCGGGCTCTGGGTCTCGCGGGCGGGCCCGTCCGTGTGTCGGTGCATGGCGGTGCCTTTCGATCGGGTCAGGCCGGGGTGGGCACGAGTCGGCCGAGCTTGCGGTACTCCCGCTCGGCACCGGCCAGCGCGTCGGCTGCGGTGACCGGGGTGCCGCGCCCGGCAGCCAGGTAGGCGGCGGTCACGGCGGCGCTGCGGATCGCGCCACCGGCCAGTTCGAACTGCGCGGCCAGGTGCGGCAGGATCTCGGCGAGGCCGTCGGCCTGCGGCGCGCCGGAGAGCGCGAGCCACCACAGCCGGGCCCGGTGCTCGGCGTCGGGGAACGGGAAGTCGACGACCAGGTCGAACCGGCGGGTGAAGGCCTCGTCGACGTTCGCGCGCAGGTTCGTGGTGAGCACCGCGATCCCCCCGAACGACTCCAGCCGCTGCAGCAGGTAGGCGCTCTCCAGGTTCGCGTAGCGGTCGCGTGCGTCCCGGACGCCACCGCGTTTGCCGAACACCGCGTCGGCCTCGTCGAACAGCAGCACGGCGTCGGCCTGGTCGGCCGCGGTGAACACCCGCTCGAGGTTCTTCTCGGTCTCGCCGACGTACTTGTCGACGAGCGAGGCCAGGTCGACGACGTGCAGGTCCAACCCGATTTCCCCGGCGACGACCTCGGCCGCGAGCGTCTTGCCGGTGCCCGATTCGCCGGCGAACAGGGCCACGACGCCCTGCCCGCGTCCGCCGCCGGTGCGCATCCGCCAACCGCCGAGGACCTGCTGCCTGGTGCGGGCCCGGACGACCAGTTCGTGCAGCTGGGCCGACCGGTCGTCCGGCAGCATCAGGTCGTTCCAGCCGACGGCCGGCGGGACCCGGCGCACGTGCCGGTCGAGCTGCGGGGCCGACTGCTGCCGCGCCGCGCGCTGGACGTGCGCGTCGGCCACGGGCATCCGGTCGATCGCGGCGAACACCCGGGCCGCCTCGAGCGTCGCGTCGATCTGGGCGGGCGTGAGCCGGTAGGGCGCGAGCGCCGGGGCGAACTCGGCCGGGACCGTCGGCGCGGGCTGCGGGACCTCGACGGTGACCACCGTCGCGTCCGGCGCCCAGGCCGGGTCGAGGCCGGTCGGCCCGTAGGTGAACAGCGCCGGTGGCGGTGGTGCCGCGGCCAGCTGCCGGACCAGGCGGGCGGCGTCGTCGACGACGGGGCCCACGACGAGCCCGGCGCCGCGGAGCCGCGCTTCACGCACCGCGGACGAGAGCCGGGCTTCCGGCCGGACGATCAGGGCCGGCCGTCCGGTCGCGGTGATCGCGTCCACCGCGGCGTCGGCCCCGTCCGAGGCGTCCGCCCTGGCCGCGCGGACGTGGACCAGCAGCGGTCCCGCCGACGGCAGCCCGACGAGCGTCGAGACCGGCGGCACGGACGGCACCGGAACCAGCCGTGCGGAGCCGACGAGCTCCTCGTCCAGGGTGTGGTCGTCACCGAGCAGGTGCGCGACGACCCGCTCCGGAACCCGCAGCGACCGGCCGGGGAGCGGCCGGTCGTCGTCCTCGAGCGTGAGCAGTCCGCCGGCGCGCAGCGGCGCCGACCGGTGGAACCGCGCCCGGGCCTCGGCCAGGTGCGGCCCGAGACCGAGCAGCTCCAGCGTCAGCTGCACGGTCGCGCGCCGCCGGCCGACGTCGTCGTTGAGGTAGCCGTACAGCGGTTCCACCCGGCGATCGACGTCGGGCGCGACCGCGATCAGCAGGATCGCCTCGTCCAGCGGGGTGAGCGCGAACCCGGCCGCGACGTCGTCGGGCAGCCGCAGCGGGCCCGGGCGGAACTCGTCCGGAGAGGACACACCGAGCGGGCCGCGCTCGGCGAACACCCGCGCCGCGTCGGGGGAGAGGAGCAGGCCGCGGAGCGGGTCGAGCGCGTCGGGGTCGGCCGCCGCGCGCTCCGCGACCGTCGCCCGGAGCCGTTCGAACAGCGCGGCCAGCGGCGCGAGGAGCGCCGTCACTCGCGGACCCGCACGTCGGCGACGAGCGGCTCGGTGACCACCGGGGCGGTCGGGTACTCGGGCGAGACCGGGAACGGCACCACGACCGTGATGTCGAGCGACGGCTTCAGCTCCCCGCCCAGCGCCGACCAGATGTCGGCGATCGACCGCGACTGCTCGGGCGGTACCCCGACCGTGATCGGCAGCGCGACGCCGAGCGCGGCCAGCGCGGCCGGAGCGTCGTCCAGCGGCACGGTCTCGCGCGGCAGCAGCCCCCGCAGCACCGCCGAGAGCAGCCGGTGCTCGTCCTCCGGGCGGGTCGTCCACGCGGTGACCAGGTAGGTCAGCCGGAACCAGCGCGGCGGCTGGCGGCGGCCGACGACCCGGCCGTTCTCGTCGCGGATCGCGATCGCGCCGCGTTCCCGGCGGGCCAGGTCCTCTTGGATCTCGTAGAGGTAGGCGTTGACCGTCGGGCCGGTCCGGCGCGCCGCCCAGTCCCGGGTCGGCGCGTCGAAGACCACGTCACCGGCTCCGGCCGGCGCCGCGATTTCGGTGAGCAGCGTGCGCAGCACCTGATCGACGTCGTTGATCACGAGCGGTTCACAGGTAGCCCTCGCGGAACGCGAACGCGACCGCGTGGGCCCGGTTCCGCAGCTGGAACCGGGCCGTGAAGCCCTGCAGGACGTTCTTCACCGTGCGCTCGGAGTACGCGAGCCTCGTCGCGATCACGCGGGTCTCCCAGCCCTCTGCGAGCAGGCGCAGCACGTCCAGCTCCCGGTCGGTCGGCCCGTGCGACGCGGTCGGGACCACGTTGCCGTCGGCCTGCACGAGCAGCCGGTGGACGACGTCGACGAGCTGGCCGACGAGGTCACCGGGCAGGTCCCGGTCACCGCGGACGGCCGAGCGGACGGCGTTGACCATCCGTTCCGGCGTCGCCTGGTGGCGCAGCACGATCACCGTCACCCGGAGGTCGAGCGCGCGGAGCAGGTCCCGCTCGGGCAGCTGGCCGACGACGAACACGACCTGCTGGGTCTGTGCGAGCCGGCGCAGCCGCGCGGCGGTGAAGTCCTCCAGCCGTTCGGCGAGCACGATCGCCACGCCGCCGCGCGGCTGGGTGGCCGCGTCCCGGACGGCGATCAGCGGTTCGGCGCGCAGATGGCTGAGGATCCCGGCGCGGGTCAGCGGGTCTTCGCAGTGGACGGTGACGTCGATGCGCTGCGGCTCCACCCGGCTCGCACCGGACTCGACCGCCAGCGCGGAGGTGATTTCCCGGGGCATCCGGTCAGTCGTCGCCATTGGCCTTCTTGCCCGACGGGGACAGCGTGAACCAGGTGCCCTGGACGGCCTCGCCGGAGATGTCGCCGGGCTTCGCGTCGTCGGCGAAGCGGTAGACCGGCCAGCCACCGAGCGTCACTTGGTAGGTGCCGTCGGAGCGCTGGATGGTGCCGAGCGCGCTTCGGTCGATGCCGTTGAAGACGATCTTGTTCCGGGTCAGCACCGGCGGCCACTTCTTCGCGCAGGCGTCGAAGCACGTCGTCCGGGACGGGTGGTTGCTGTCCTTGTCGAAGCGGTAGAGCGTGAAGCCGTCGCCGTCGGTCACGATCGTGCCGAGCTTCTTGTTGTCGGTGGCGTTGAGCGACGCCGGCCAGTAGCCACCGTTCGGGTTGGTCTCCGGGGCCGCGCCGCCCTGCTGCTGCTGGCCGTCCGAGGGCTGATTGCCGGCGGCGGCCGAGGTCGCGGGTGCCGCGGGCGCCGACGCGGGGAGCTGCGCCGGTGCGTCGTTGCCGCAGGCGCTGAGCGCCAGAACAGCGCTCAAGCCGACTGCTGCGGCCAAGGACACCGAGGGACGTCGCACGAAACTACTCCTGACTGAATCGAGGCAGGGAACGTCGCGAATGTAGGCGGAACGATGTGGACGAATACTGACCCGCTTGTTACTACGTTCTGTAACCATCGAGCCATGCCGATTCAGCGAGGCGTCGTCGACGGTGCCTTCCGCGTCCTGCACGCGCTGCCCGGCGTCGGACCCCGGCAGCAGGTGGCCCGGCTGGCCCGCGCGACCGGCCTCCCGCGGCCGACCGTCTACCGGCTGTTGGACCAGCTCACGGAGGTGGGCGCGGTCGAGCGGCGCGACGGCCGGTGGACGCTCGCCGCCGGGATGCTCGGGCTGGCCCGATCCGTCGAACCGGTGGCCGGGCTGCGGGTGCACGCGATGGCGGCGATCCGGGAACTGCGTGAGCTGACCGGTGGCGCGGTGTCGCTCGTCGTGCCGCGGGCGGAGGATTTCGTGGCGCTGGAGATGGTGCCGGGCCGGGAGGCGCTGCCGATCGACGCCCGGGCGGGCGCGGACATGCCGGCCTCCACCGCGGCCGGGCAGGTCCTGCGTCCCACCGGCCGCCGGCACGTCGGGAAGGCCGTCGTGCACGGCCCGGAGCTCGGCGGGGTGACCTGCTACGCGGTGCCGATCGTACTGCCCGGCGGAGCCCGCGCGGCGCTGCAGGTCGCCACCTCGGTGCGACCGGCCGAGCGCTTCGCGGCGCCGGTCCACCGCGCCGCGATCGCGCTCGAGCGCCGGGTCGCCGCGGCCGGCCACTGATTCGTCCGCTCACCGGACATTCGCTGTCGATCGGGGCGCGACCGCTCGAAGACGCCGGCATCGGGGTGTACGCGCCCTTCGCCGAGACCACCCCGGCGCAGTTCGACGAGCTCGTGGCCGTCAACCTGCGGGGGCCGTTCTTCCTGACGCAGAGCGTGCTGCCCCTGCTCGCCGACGGCGCCCGGATCCTCAACGTCACCACCGCGCTGACCCGCGGCGTGGTGCCGGGCATGGCGGCCTACGCCGCGACCAAGAGCGCGGTGGAGGCACTCACCCGGTACCAGGCCGTCGAGCTCGCCGACCGGGGAATCCGGGTCAACACGCTGATGGGTGGCGCGGTCGACACCGACTTCGGCGGCGGGATCATGCACGCGCCGCAGGTGCAGGAACTAGCCGCGCACACGATCGCTCAGGGTCGCATCGCGACGGTCGACGACATCACCGCGGCCGTGCCCACCGTTCTCTCCGACGCGTTCCAGTGGTCCACCGGGAGCGTCATCGATCTGTCCGGGGGGCAGAGCCTGTGAACGGGACGAGATCGACCACGGTCAGGTCGCTCAGGAACTCGCCGTAGCGTCCGGCCGCGTCGTCGACGAGCTTGCGCCGGCGCAGGTCCATCAGCCCGGTGACGCTGACGACCTGCGCGGCGACGATCCCGTCGCGCCGGGTCAGCGTCTGCACGACCTTCACGAGCTTCGGCGACGGGTACTCGAACCGGGTCTCGACCGCGATCTCGTCGCCGAGCACCACCTCGCGCGCGTAGGTGATCGACACCTCGAGGTTGACCGGTCCCAGCCCGGCCGCGACCAGTTTCCCGGCGTCGAGCCCGGCGTGCGCCAGCGTCACCCAGCGCGCGTGCACCGCGTAGTCGAGGTACTTCGAGTCACGCACGTGCCCGTTGGCGTCGATGTCGTCGCTGCGGACGGTGATCCGCGTCGTGTGCGTCATGCCGACCGCAGCTCGGCCGAGACCACGCGGGCGGCATCGGCGATCAGGGCGTTGTCGTACTTCGCGTCCGCGTCGGTCTTGCGGGAGAGCACCGTGAGGACGATCGGCGCACCGGACGGAGGCCAGAGCACCGCGATGTCGTTGCGGGTTCCGTACTCAGCGGCGCCGGTCTTGTCACCGACGATCCAGCCGGCCGGGACGCCGGCGCGGATCAGCTCGGCGCCGGTGGTGTTGCCGCGCAGCCAGCCGACCAGGCGGCCCCGGTCCGCGACGTCGAGCGCGTCGCCGAGCGCGTAGGCACGCAGGTCGGCGGCGAGCGCGCGCGGCGTGCTGGTGTCGCGGACGTCGCCGGGCACCGCACCGTTGAGGGCAGGCTCCAGGCGGTCCGCCGAGGTCACCCGGTCGCCGAGGCAGCGTAGTTCCCGCTCGAAGCCGGCCGGGCCGCCGAGTTCGCGGAACAGCAGGTTCCCGGCCGTGTTGTCGCTCTTGGTGATCGCCGCTTCGGCGATCCGGCCGAGCGGCAGGCCCCGCCCGGCGTGTTCCGCGGTGACCGGCGAGCCGTCCACCACGTCGGCGGCGGTGTAGCGCACGACCCGGTTCAGGTCGGCGGGGTCGGTGCGGTCGAGCACCGCGGCCGCGGCGAGCGCCTTGTACGTCGACGCGTAGGCGAACCGCTCGTCGGCCCGGTACGCGACCGTGCGTCCGGTGCCGGTGTCGACCGCGTAGACGCCGAGCCTGGCGTCGTAGGTCGACTCCAACCGACGCAGGGCATCGCGGGTATCGGACGGGGCGGCGGTGGCCGCCGACCCGGTGAACACCAAGGCCAGCGAGGTTGCCACCGCGAACAGCCGCACCATGTCAGATGCCCTCTTTTCTTGAGTGAGTCAGGTTTGACTTGTCCTGCCGCGGTCCATTCTGACACAGTGTCGATAGGAGTCCTACTGAACTGAGAGTGAGCAATGGCCGCCGAAGACAACCTCGATCCGCTGACCACGGCCGCCGGGGCGCCGGTCGCGGACAACCAGAACAGTCTCACCGCGGGTCCACGTGGGCCGGTGCTGCTGCAGGACCTCTGGCTGCTGGAGAAGCTCGCACACTTCGACCGCGAGGTCATCCCCGAGCGGCGGATGCACGCCAAGGGCTCCGGCGCGTTCGGCACCTTCACGGTCACCAACGACGTCAGCAGCTACACGATGGCCGAGCTCTTCAACGCCGTCGGCAACACGTGCGAGACGTTCGTGCGCTTCTCCACGGTCGCCGGCGAGCGCGGTGCGGCCGACGCCGAGCGCGACATCCGTGGCTTCGCCGTGCGCTTCTACACCCCGCAGGGCAACTGGGACGTCGTCGGCAACAACACTCCGGTCTTCTTCTTCCGCGACCCGCTGAAGTTCCCCGACCTGAACCACGCCGTGAAGCGTGACCCGCGCACCAACATGCGCAGCGCGGAGAACAACTGGGGGTTCTGGACGAACCTGCCGGAAGCACTGCACCAGGTGACGATCGTGATGAGCGAGCGCGGCATTCCCCGCTCCTACCGCCACATGCACGGCTTCGGATCCCACACGTTCAGCTTCGTCAACGCCGCCGGGGTGCGTCACTGGGTGAAGTTCCACTTCCGCACCCAGCAGGGGATTCAGAACCTCACCGACGAGGAGGCCGGCGCGCTCATCGGTCAGGACCGCGAGTCCCAC
Source organism: Cryptosporangium arvum DSM 44712 (assembly GCF_000585375.1). Classification (NCBI taxonomy): domain Bacteria; kingdom Bacillati; phylum Actinomycetota; class Actinomycetes; order Cryptosporangiales; family Cryptosporangiaceae; genus Cryptosporangium; species Cryptosporangium arvum. The sequence goes on along the minus strand of NZ_KK073874.1, from coordinate 8,280,901 downwards.
CAGCGCGACCTGTTCGACGCCATCGAGCGCGGCGACTTCCCGAGCTGGAAGCTCTACGTCCAGGTCATGCCGGAGCGCGACGCCGAGGACTACCGCTTCCACCCGTTCGACCTGACGAAGGTGTGGAGCAAGAAGGACTACCCGCTGATCGAGGTGGGCGTGCTCGAACTCGACCGCAACCCGGAGAACTACTTCGCCGACGTCGAGCAGGTCGCGTTCACGCCGGCGAACGTCGTGCCGGGCATCTCGCTCAGCCCGGACAAGATGCTCCAGGGACGTCTGTTCTCCTACGGGGACGCGGCCCGCTACCGGCTGGGCGTCAACCACCACCAGATCCCGGTGAACTACCCGCGGGGCGCGCGGCTGGTGAACTCGTACCACCGGGACGGGGCCATGCGTGTCGACGGCAACCAGGGTGGCGTGCCGGGCGTCCAGCCGAACAGCTTCGGACGCTGGCCCGAGCAGCCGGCGTTCGCCGAGCCGGCCCGGGCCGTCGGTGGCACCGCCGATCGGTTCGATTTCCGGGCCGACGACGACAACTATTACGAGCAGCCGGGTGACCTGTTCCGGTCGATGACCGGCGCGCAGCAGCAGGTGCTGTTCGACAACACCGCGCGAGCGATCAAGGGCGCCCGCCGGGAGACCGTCGAACGCCACGTCGCGAACTGCGCCAAGGCCGATCCCGCCTACGGCGAGGGCGTACGCAAGGCGTGCGAGGCGATCGGCGCGCTGTGACGCCCGACCGGCCGCTATCCGACCAGTTCGTGCTCCGGGCAGTCGGTCCGGAGCTCGGTGAGGGGCAGCGGCATCTGCAGCAGCTCGCACCGGTGCGGAGCGGCCGGATCGGGGTACACGTCGGGCCGGAAGAACCGGCACGTCGTGCACGTGCGCGCGACGCTGATCGCGCCCCGGCGCTGCAGGTCGGCGATGACGCGCAGCAGCGTGTGCAGCGTCGTCGCCCGGTCCTCCACCGGCAGGACGGAGAGCGCTTCGAGTAGCGAGCCGTCCCACCCGCTGAGCTCCTCGGCGACGGTGGTGCCGAGCTCGGTGAGCGTGAGCACACGTCGACGCCCGTCCGAGCCCGGTGAGCGGGTCAGCAACTGCTTGCGTTCGAGCGCGGCCACGGCATCGGAGACGGTGGGTGTGGTGACGTCGAACTCGCCGGCGAGCGCGTTGACCTCGCGCCGGGCCGGGGGCTGCCGGCTGAGTGCGAGCACGACCTGTTGCTGCAGCGGCGACAGGTTGTGCCGGCGGGCGCTGCGCTGAGCAAGCGCGCGCAAGCCGTTCGCGAGCCGCTCGACGGTATCCGCCAGCCGCCGATCCAGGTCGGCCGTGCCGTCGATCATCTGACCGCCTTCGGTAGGACACGTCATCCTAGCTCGTTAGCGGTTGCTTCCGAGTGCCACCGACCCCGCTCAGCTGCGAGGATGGCCGACTTCGAGCCGGATGTGCCGGAGCGGGGCTCCTCGTCGGATGGGTCCGTTTCGGGTCGAGCCTGCCCAGACGGAGGCGGGAGGACCGGCGTGACCACGGTCTCATGTGGTCGACGTCGCACCGGATGAACTCGGCGGGACGGCCCGGTGTCTGCGCTGGTCACACCGTCGAATCGGCGATCGATCGACGCGTGGAGGACGGAGCGCCGTCCGGCGTCAGTGACCGGAATCCGTCCCTTGCCGCTCGTCCGCCGATCCGGAAGTTAGAAAGGAGTCCTACCTATCAAGGAGTTGACTTGCGTTCGCTTTCGATATTCGTCCTAGCTGTCGGTGCCGCTCTGGTGCTGACCGCGTCACCGGCTCACGCGCTGGCCAACGGCGTCCCGGTGGACGAGGGCAACTTCCAGTTCGCGGCCCGGCTGACGATGACCGGCATCCCGAACTCCGACGGCACTACCCGCGACAGCGGATGTTCGGGCGCGCTCGTCGCGCCGGAGTGGGTGCTGACCGCCGGGCACTGCTTCCACGACGTCGCGGGGAAGCGGGTCGGTGGCCCGGTGCCCTATGACACGACGGTGGTGCTCGGCCGGGTCGAGGCCGACGGTGACGGCGGAGTGGACGTGGCCGTGACCGAGGTGAGGCAGTCCCCGGTCAACGACATCGCGCTGGCCCGGCTGGAGACCCCGGTGACCGACATCGAGCCGATCATGGTCGCCGCGATCGAGCCCGAGGCCGGCGAGCAACTCCGGCTGACCGGCTGGGGCGCTCTGAAAGGTGGCTTGACGACCGCCGCCGAGCATCTGCAGACCGGCCTGTTCACGGTCGCCAGTGTGGACGATTCGACGATCGGCGTGACCGGCGAGGAGCCGGCGCCGGACACGAGCGCCTGCCTGCTCGACTCCGGCGCACCGTACTTCCGGATGACCGAGGCGGGGCCGGAGGTCGTGTCGACCGAGAGCAGCGGCCCGGGCTGCCCGCACAGCGGCGAGGAGACCACGGCCCGCGTCGACGTCGCCGCCGACTGGATCACCGAGACGATCGGCGAATTCTGACCGCGATGATCGACGTTCCCGTCCTGCGCGTTCCGTTCCCGGCCCGGATCAACCCGCACTCCACGACGCTCGGTGCGCGACTGCGCCACTGGCTGCAGCGGTCCGGTCTGGCCACGCCCGAGTTGAACCGGCAGTTCGAGCGGGCGCGCTTCGACCTGCTCGTCGCGTCCCTCTATCCCGCTGCGGGCGCGGAGGAGCTTCGCACGCTGGCCGAACTCGTGGCCTGGATGTTCGTGTACGACGACCATTTCGACGTGCACCGCCTGGGTGGGTCGCCCGCCAACGCGGCCAGGGCCGCGGACCAGGTGTCGGCGGTCCTGGCCGGTGCCCCCGCGTCCGGACCGTTGTTGACCGCGTTGAGTGATCTGCGCAGGAACCGGCTCTCCGCCGTGCCCGCTCCACTGCGCCAACGCCTGCTCGGTCATCTCGACGACTACTGCCGGAGCCTGGTCCGCGAGCTCGAGTTCCGGGCAGCGAACCGGATTCCCGCGCCGGGGGCCTACTTCGACCTGCGCATGAACACGTTCGCCTGGCCGGTGCTCGCGGACCTGGCGGAGTTCGCCGACGGGATCGTCCTCCCGGCGGCCGTGCGCGACAGCCCGGAATTCGCGGCGCTGCTGTCCACGTCCGGGCACCTCATGATCGTCATCCAGGATCTGCGCTCGCTCGACCGGGAGCTCGCGAACGGCGAGTCCCACAACGTCGTGCTCAGCCTGCGTGAGGAGCGACGGTGCAGCCTGCCGGAGGCGGTCGAGCTGGCCCACCGGATCTTCGTCGAACGGCTGGGTGAGTTCCTGAGCCGGCGCGACGCGGTGCTGGTGGCGTTCGACCGGCTGGCTCTCGACGATCGTGCGCGGCGGGCCGCCGCCTCCTACGTGGTCGGTCTGGAACACCTGCTCAGCGGCCACCTCGCCTGGTACGCCCGCACGGACCGGTACGGCCGTGCCGGAGCGCTCGAGAGCCTCGGCGGAACCGACGACCTGATCTTCGAAGGGATGGACCGATGACCGATCTCGCGGGCCGGAAGGTCGTCGTCGTCGGCGCGGGCATCGCCGGTCTGACCGCGGCGTTCCGGCTGACCCAGGCCGGAGCCGACGTGATCACGCTCGAAGCGAGCGATCGCGTCGGTGGCCGGATGCAGTCCGAACGGGTGGGCGACTACCTCCTGGACACCGGCGCGTCGGTACTCACGTCGTCGTACGTCCAGATGAAACGCCTCATCGCCGACGCCGGCCTGACCAGCAAGGTCGTGCCGACCAGCGGGCTGATCGGCACGCTCAGGGGCACCGACGTCCATCGGGTCGACCCGGCGGCCCAGTGGCCGGTGGGGGAGCTGGTGCGGTCCCGGCTGCTCGGCCCGGGATCGAAGCTGAAGGCGATCCGGCTGCTCCGCGACGTCCGGCGGGCCCGGTCGACGCTCCGCTGGGACGACTTCTCCGGCGCGACCGACTGGGACGAGTCGGCCGAGGACTACAGCAAGCGGCGCCTCAACGAGGAGCTGCTGGAGTACGTCGTCGGCCCGCTCGGCCGCGCCATGAACCTGGTCGACGCCGATCAGTTCACGATCGGCCTGGTGCTCTTCACGATCCAGCACTACCTGCTCGGAGGCTCGTACTTCAACTCGCCCGAGGGGATGTCGTTCCTTCCGCTCGGGCTGGCGAAGGACCTGGACGTGCGGCTGGGCTGCCGGGTCGAGCACGTCGAGGTGACGGGCGACGAGGTGCAGGTCACGTGGCGGGCCGCGGACGGGGCCGAACGCACCGAATCGGCCGACTACTGCGTCTTCGCCGTTCCCGCGCTCGACCTCCCGCAGATCTTCCCCCAGATGACGCCCGAGGCGCGCGACTACTTCACGACGCTCCGGCTCGTCCGCAGCATCCAGGTGATGTTCGGACTCACCGAGCGCCTGCCCGAGGAGGCGATCTGGGTGAACGTCCCGAAGTCCGAGCATCGGGACCTGTTCGTGTGGATCAACGATCACCGCCGGGCGCCCGGGAGAGCCCCGGACGGGAAGGGGCTGATGACGTTCTCCTGGCGGGACCAGTGGTGCCGCCGGCACTGGGAGGCCGACGACGTCTCCGTCGCCGACGCCGCCCTCGGTGAGATCGCGAAGCTCGAGAGCCTGCGCGGTCTGGCCGGGCGGGTGGAGATGTCGTTCGTGAAGCGGTGGAACCCCTGCGCGCCGACGCGCTCCCCGGGCAGCACCGCGGCGCTGGGGCGCTTCCTCGGAAGTCGGTCGCCGGCGGACCGGGTCCTCTATGCCGGCGACTACTTCTCGGCCGCCACCACCAACACGTCGTTGAGCTCGGGGGAGCGCGCCGCGCGCCAGATCATCGGGGCGTAGCGCTGGGAACCACGTAGGGGAACGTCTCCGACCGGGTCGCCGCGGTCTGGTCCGCGGTGAGCCCGGTCGTCACCGCACTGTTGGTGACGAGCGAGAACATCACCTCGGGGGCGTTGTCGGCCAGGTGCCTGCCGTTGAACCCGGCGAAGCCGAACACCGCGGGCGTACCGACCCGGTACGGCAGGGTGTCCGGGGTCAGCCGATCGGTCACCGCCGCCGCGTACGCGTCCGGCCGGGACGACGTGCCGCGCCGGGCCACGACGCCGGCGATCAGGTCGGTGATCGTCTTGGCGTAGTTGACCCGGTCGTCGGCCGGGTGGGTCTGGTCGGCCTCGCTGGCGACGTCGCTCTCGGCGTCCCGGAAGATCGGCCACATCATCGGCAGGCCGGCCCGGTTGATCTGACGCCAGCCGCCGGCGTCCGTGGCCAGCTTCGCGACGCTCCACACCCGGAGGTCGCGGCCGAGCGCGACCACGGAATCGGTGTGCGGGAGCTGGAGCACGATGCTGTCGACCGCGGCCCCGGCGAACGTGTTCTCCGCCGCCGAGTAGCCGGTGATCGGGACGTCCTGGCCGTGCTGGACCGCCTGGTCGACCGCCCCGAGCAGCCGGAGGTCGAGGTAGAACGGCTCGGCGGCGCGGCCGGCCCAGACCCGGAGGCCGTCGGGGCCGTCGATCGCCTGGCCGGTCCGGCCCTCGACGAGGGTCGTCCCGGTGGCGTCATCGCGCCCGGCGTCGTCACCGTCGAGGCGGTCCAGGCGGTACGTCTGCTCTCCGTCGGCGGCTTCCGGGTCGAACGTGACGCGGAACGTCAGCGACTCCCGGTCGGCGTCGCCCTGGTGGATCTTGAACTCGTACCTGCCCTCGGGGTGGAAACCGGCCGGGCTGTCGGCGCCGGCCAGCGAGGTGCGGACGTTCATGACCAGCACGGTCGCGTCGTCGACGTCGAAGACGTACTGGTCGGTGATGTTGAGTCGGGGGTCTTGACGGGCCAGCGGTGAATCCAAGTGGTGGGACATGGGCCCAGCATGCCACGATCTCGATAGGAGTCCTACCAACTTGAGGAGCATATCGCCGTGACTTTCAGCAACGCGGGCGTTCTGGTGACCGGGGCCGGCTCCGGGATCGGCCGGGCGACCGCGGCGCACCTCGCTTCGCTCGGCGCCAGGGTCGTCGTCGCCGACATCGACGTCGACGGCGGTGAGCGGACCGTCGAGACGATCCGCGCCGACGGCGGCCAGGCCACGTTCGTCCACGCGGACGTCGCCGACCCGGACAGCGTCGACGCGTTGATCGATCGCTCGGTGCGTCACCTCGGCGGCCTGGACCTGGCCGTGAACAACGCGGGGATCGGGCACGCACCCAGCGACCTGCACGAACTCCCGATCGAGACCTGGGACCAGGTGCTCGGCGTCGACCTGCGTGGCACGTTCCTGTGCCTGCGGGCCGAACTCAAGGTCATGGTCGACGCCGGGCACGGCAGCGTCGTCAACATGGCGTCGAACGCCGGGCTCAAGAACGCGCCCGGGATGGCGGCGTACACCGCGGCCAAGCACGGCGTGATCGGCCTGACGAAGAACGCCGCGCTGCAGTACGCGCGCCGCAACATCCGGATCAACGCGATCTGCCCGGGCACCGTGCTGACCGCGGGGCTGGCCGCCTTCCCGGAGGAGAACCAGCGGGAGTGGGCCGAGCTGATCCCGATGGGCCGGATCGCCACCACCCAGGAGATCGCCCAGGCCGTGGCCTACCTGCTCTCCGACCAGGCCGCGTTCATCACCGGCATCGGCCTGCTGATCGACGGCGGCCTAATGTACGACTGAGCCCCACGCCTCCTACGACGCCGCGGCGGCCACGCTGTTCTGGCGGCAGCTGTTGCAGGCCAACCGCGTGCTCGGCGAGGTCGCGCGGGCCGCACCCGACCCCGACCGCGCCATCGCGGAGTTCCTCCGCACCACCTACGACGCGGCCGCCGACCTCGGCCGCTGGGACCGCGCCGCCCTGGAGGACAACCCCCAGCGCTGGGCCCGGTGAAGTCCGCCGGCTACTCCGCGGCCTCGTCGGCGTCGAGCTCCTCCAGACGCAACGGGTCACGTCCGTCGAACACCACGAGCACGCCCTCCGGGTCCGGAGCGCCCTCGGCGAACCGCACCACCCACTGCTCTCCGGCGTAGAACGTGATCTCCGGCGAGGTCAGCTCGGCCGCCTCCGGGAGCGTCTCGGCCGCCAGCCCGCGCGCCGCCGCGACGTAGTGGTCGACGTCGAACAGGACGTCGGCCAGCAGGAACAGGTCGACGTCGGCGAGGTCCTGCCCCTTCTCCAGCAGGATGCTGAACCACTCATCGGTCAGGAAGCGCCACAGCACGATGTCGTCGGGCCCGTCCTCCGGGTCCAGCAGGAAGCGCAGCGCCTCCACGGTCGAGGCGTCGATGCCCGCCCGGGCCTCGGCGCGGGCCGGGTCGGCGTCGAACGCGTCGATCGCCTCCCGGGACGGGAAGCTGAGCAGGTGCGCCTCCGCGCTGCCGTCGGCCGACTTCTCCCGCCGCTCGACGAGCGCGCCGTGACTGGGGAGCAGGCCCAGCACGGCGTCCTCGTAGCGCGTCAGGGCCGGAGCCTGATCCGCCGGGACACGAATGAAAGCCACCATCGTCAGGCCGGTCATACCCAGACCCTATTCGCCGGCGTCTATCGGGTGCTCTCCCGCTCGACGATGTGCGCCTTGGGAGCCTCGTACACGTCGCCGTCGGATCCGCCGCGCATCGCGTCGAGCACCGCCCCGGCCGCGATCTCGCCGATCCGGCCGACGTCGTGGCTCATCGCGGACAACGCCGGGACGGCGAGCTGGCACTGGGCCGAGTCGTCCCAGGCGATCAGCGAGAGGTCGGCGGGGACCGTCAGCTTCTGCTCGGCGATCGCTTCCAGGCCGCCGATCGTCATGAGGTCGTTGTCGTAGACGATCGCGGTCGGCCGGGGAGCGCCCGCGGTGAGCAGCTCGGTGGTGGCGGTCCGGCCGGACTCCAGCGAGTAGTCACCCTCGGCGCTCGTCAACGTCAGGCCACGCGCCGCGGCCTCCGACTCGAAGCCACCGCGGCGCAGCTGGGAGTGCGCGAACGAGAGCGGCCCGCTGACCTGCCCCAGGACGGTGTGGCCGCGCTCGGCCAGGAACCGGACCGCCTCCCGCGCGAACCCGGCGTCGTCGGTCCACACCGTGGGCAGGCCGGCCGCGGTGGACGGGTCGCCGATCACCACCCCGGGCAGGTCGAGCCGGCGGACGAGGTCCACGCGGTCGTCGTCGGGCCGGAGGTCGACCAGGACGACGCCGTCGACGCGCTGCTGGGCCGACCACTGCTCGTACGTGGCGTTCTCGGCCGCCCGGTCGGTGACGATCTTGACCAGCACCGAGATGCCCGCCGGGGCCAGCACGCGCTCGAGCCCCTCGATGAACTCGTGGTAGTAGGGCTCCTCGCCGAGCGTCCGGGAGGCCCGGGCCAGCACGAGCCCCACCCGTCGTGGCACCTGCATCACGAATGTCCTCCCGTTCCCGACGCCACCGGTAATCATGGCGGTGCGGGCCCGGGCCCGCACCGCCGTGCCGGTCGACTACCCGATCCGGACCTCGCCCTGGTTGAAGACCTGGGGGAGGAAGTACGCGGCCTGGATCTCCGCGTTGGTGTTGCTGCCCTTCAGCTGCTCCGACCAGACCATGAAGTACGACCACTTCGGCTGGGCGGAGAGCAGGGCCGCGGTCGGCACCTTGCCCATCTCGGCGATGGCGATCGGCTTGCTCCCGGCGATCGACAGGATCTGCTGGTAGTCGCCGGCCGACGGGTGGTTCTTGTACCAGGCGTCGAGCGTCACCACGTCGACGTAGCTGCTGCCCGGGTAGTAGCTCGCCCAGCCACCGGCCGGGTTGTCCTGCACGTTCCACACCCAGATCAGGTTGGTCAGGCCCTGGCTGGTGAAGTAGTCACGCATCTGCTGGAAGAGCTTCGCGCTGCCGTTCGCTCCCGGGCGGTGGCCCCACCAGTTCCAGGCTTCGTTCATCTCGTGGAACGGGCGCCACAGCACCGGGACACCGGCGTCCCGGAGCTGTCGGAGATAGGGCACCACGGCCGCCATCTGGTTGCGCCACGCGGTGGAGAGCGCGGTTCCCGGCGTGACGATCTGCTGGAACTGCGCGTCGCTGATCGTGGTCTTGACGCCGCCCTCGAACGCGCAGGTGGCGCCGACCGTCGGCGAGCAAGCGTGCCAGGTCAGCGCGACCAGCGAGCCGTTCTTCCACTCGGTCTTGGCCTGGTTGACCACGGCCTGGCGGTTGGCGACGTCGGACGGGTTGAACTGCATCTCGCCGCCCCACAGGCCGGGCCACTGGCCGGTCACGTCGCGGGCCTGCTGGGAGTACTGCTGGGGTGCACTCGCCGGTTCCTTGTTGTGCTGGCCGCTGACGATGTTCTTCCCGGTGATCGACTTGAGGTAGCCGACGACCGTGGCCGGCGACGCGGCGGGAAACGCGTGGGCGGGGGTGGTGATCGCGACCGCGGCGACGGTGACGAGCGCCGCGGTCAGTGCGGTGAGCAGTCTCATGAGGAACGGATCCCTTCGAACGGGGCGCGGTGGGGTCAGGATTCCCGCCCCGCTTGCCGTTCGTCAATCTAAGAATTATTAATTTAATTTACGTCTCCAGCTGCGGATGGTCGGGCTCAGGCCGGCTGGCCCGGGGTGTGACCAGGGGCGATCGACGCTTGAACGACGAGCGCGGCGGCACCGATCGCGGCCGCGTCACGCGGCTGAGCCGAGAGCTCGACCGAGACGACGTGCCGCTGTCGGGAGTGGACCCGCGCGCTCAAGTGATCACGCAGCCGCCGGGCGTAGATCGAGCCGGCCACCGCGACGCCGGGGCCGGTCAGCACCAGACGACCCAGGTCGAGCAGGTTGACCATCGAGGTGGTCGCCACGCCCAGCCAGTCGGCCGCCTGGTCCAGGAGGCGGCGCGCGTCGGCGTCGCCGTTGACCGCGGCCCTGGCGACGGCGTCGTAGGCGCTCGCGTCGCTGCCGTCCAGCGGTAGCCGGGCCCTCAGCGCGGGGTCCTGCCGCGCCGCGGTCACCGTCGCCCGGGTCGAGGCGTACTGCTCGACGCACCCCTGGTTACCGCACGGGCAGGGCCGTCCGTCGTAGTCGATCGACGTGTGGCCGAGTTCCCCGGCGCCGAACCGTTCACCCCGGAACAGCGCGCCGCCGAAGACAAGCCCGGCGCCGATCCCGGACGAGAGGTAGATGCACCCGAACGCCTGGTCGCGCGACACCCGGCGGCTCCAGAACTCGCCGAGCGCCGCGGCGGCGGAGTCGTTCTCCACCAGGACCGGCACGCCGGCGCGCTCGCTGAGCTCGGTGCGCACGCTGGTGAGCTCGGGTGAGGCCGCGGGGACAGTCCCGGCGGCCGTCGTGCCGGGCGTCGGCGCGGGCGCGACCACGGCCAGGCCCTCGATCCGGCCGCGCGGGATGTCGAGGCCGTCGGTGAAGTCGCCGAACCGGCGGGCCAGGTGCTCCACGAGCCGCCCGTCGTCGGCGGGGCGGGGCACGACCTCCCGGCCGACCACACCTCCGGTGAGGTCGACGGCGACGCACGTGACCGTGTCGGCTCCGAGGTGGAAGCCGATGCCGAGCCGGTTCGCCGCGCTTATCGCGATGAGCTTGCGTCGCCGGCCGTGCGTCGAGTCGGCCGAGCCGATCTCGTGGATGATCCCGTCGGCGATCAGGTCGCGGACGATGTTGGAGATCGACGGCTGGGTGAGCCCGGTCAGCTCGGCGAGCTCGCCCCGGCTGATCGTCACCGCCGACCGGACAGTGTCGACGACGAGAGCCCGGCTTCCGGGGCCGGCCGCGGGCGCTTCTCGGCGTGCCATCAGGGGTTTTCTCCACATTCCTCGCACCGAGAACGGGGCTTCCGCTCACGCGTACCGTACCGGGCCCGCCCCCGCGATCCCGCCTGGGCTTTAGATAAATTAGTAATCTAATCTTGACACGGCAGCGACGAACGTCCCATGCTGGCCCCCTCTTCACCTGGCAGAACGGGACCCCTGGGCATGATCACCAGAAGGAACTTCTTAGGGCTGAGCGCCGCCGCCACGGTCGCGCTGGTGTCCGGCTGCACCGGCGGCGCCGAGGACGGGGACGCCGGTGGCGGCGACTTCTCCGGCGACGTCAGCGGCACGGTCACGATGCTCACCAACCGCACCGACCTGGTGAGCACGGTGCTGCCCGGCTACGCGAAGAAGTTCGAGGCCAAGTACCCGGGCACGACCGTGAAGTTCCAGGGCGTCACCAACTACGACGGCGACGTGACCACGCAGCTGTCCGGCGGCGACTACGGCGACGTGCTGCTGATCCCCAACGGGGTTCCGGTCGGCGAACTGGGTCAGTTCTTCGAGCCGCTGGGTGCCCTCGACGACCTGCGCGAGAAGTACCGCTTCACCGACGAGCGGGCGTTCGACGGCCAGGTCTACGGCCTGTCGCTGGGCGGCATCGCCAAGGGCGTCGTGGTCAACAAGCGGATCTGGGCGCAGGCGGGCGTCACCGCGCCACCCCCGACCCCGGAGGCGTTCCTCGCCGGGCTGCGCGCGATCAAGCAGAAGACCGCAGCGATCCCGTACTACACGAACTACAAGGACGGGTGGCCGCTGAGCGAGTTCAACAACCACCGGGCGATCCTGAACGACCCGGCGATCTTCGAGGAGTTCCCCACCGACCGGGCACCCTGGCAGCAGGGGAAGGTCCAGTACGTCACCGACGGCCTGCTCTTCGACATCGTGCACGGCGGGCTCAGCGAGAAGGACCCGGTGACGACGAACTGGGAGAGCTCCAAGACGATGCTCGCCGCCGGCCAGGTGGCGACGATGCTGCTCGGCTCGTGGGCGGTGCCGCAGATGCAGGCGGCCGCGAAGACGGCCGGTACCGACCCGGCCGACATCGCGCTCTGGCCGTTCCCGTTCCGCACCGGCGGCAAGTTCCACGCCGAGATCACCGCCGACTACTCCGCCGCGGTCAGCCGGAACTCGAAGAACAAGGCAACCGCGAAGGCGTTGCTCGACTGGATGGTCGACGAGTCCGGCTTCGCGGCGGACCAGCAGGCGATCCCGCCCGCGCTGGCCCAGCAGATGCCCGCGGTGATCGAGGACTTCCAGAACACCGGCGTCGTCCTGCTCGACCTGCCCGCGGCGACGAAGAACGCGGGCAAGGAAGACGAGATCATCAAGGAAGCCGAGATCGACCTGACCGGGAACATCTACCGGCAGAAGCTCGTCGACATCGCCCGCGGCGCGGCCGACGGCAGCCGGCAGTCCTCTTTCGACGACCTCAACCGGCGGTGGGGCGCCGCGCAGGCCAAGGTCATGAAGTGAGGTGGCTTCGCCCGTGGTGCTACCTCGGGCCCGCCCTGGCCCTGCTGATCACGTTCACGTACGTGCCGGTCGGCAACATGATCTGGTACAGCTTCCACAGCTGGAACGGCCTGAGCACGACGATGGAGCCGGTCGGCGTCGACAACTACGTCCGGGTCTTCACCGACGAGCAGTACTGGCGGGTCTTCCTGATCAGCCTCTACTACTTCGGGGCGTCGTTCGTCCAGATCGCCATCGCGCTCTACTTCGCGGTTCTGCTGTCGTTCAACGTCCGCTTCCGCTCGCTGTTCAAAGGCATTCTGTTCTTTCCGTACCTGCTCAACAGCGTCGCGGTCGGGTTCGTGTTCCTCTTCCTGTTCCAACCCGGCGGCACGCTCGATTCGCTGCTGCGCCTGGTCGGCCTGGGCGAGCACACCCAGCTGTGGCTGGGTGACCCCGACCTCGCCAACGTCTCGCTCGCCGGTACCTCGGTCTGGCGGTTCACCGGGCTCAGCTTCGTGCTGTTCCTCGGCGCCATCCAGTCCATTCCGGGGGAGATCTACGAGGCCGCGGAGATCGACGGCGCCGGCCGCTGGCACCAGTTCCGGCACATCATCGCGCCGGGGATCCACCGGATCATCAGCCTCTCGTTCATCCTGGCGATCTCCGGCAGCCTGTCGGTCTTCGAGATCCCGTTCATCATGACCGGCGGCGCGAACGGCACCACGACGTTCGTCATCCAGGCGTACCAGACCGCGTTCGGGTTCCGGAAGATCGGCCTCGCGTCGGCGATGGCCGTCGCACTGCTGGTGATCGTCCTGCTCGCGACGTGGATCCAACGACGGCTGCTGCCGGACGAGGAGGTGACGCTGTCATGAGCCGCATCGGCAAGTACGGCTCGCTCGTGCTGGCGTCGTTCGTCGTCCTCCTGCCGCTCGTCGTCGTGCTGTTCGCCTCGCTCAAGACGCACGCGGAGTACAACCGCACCGGCCCGCTCACCCCGCCGCGGAACTGGTTGAACTTCGCCAACTTCGCCACCGCCTGGACTGAGGGCGACATGCTCCGCGGCTTCCTCAACACGACGATCATCCTGGTGGTCTCGCTGGTCGGCACGGTCGCGGTCGGCACGCTCGCCGCCTACGCGATCAGCCGGTTCGCGTTCGCGTTCAAACGGCTGGTGCTCGGGCTGTTCCTGGTCGCCGCGCTCGTGCCCGGCGTCACCACGCAGGTCGCGACGTACCAGATCGTCAAGTCGATGGGGCTCGTGGACACGCTCTGGTCGGCCGTCGTGCTGTTCACCGGCACCGACATCGTGTCGATCTACATCTTCATCCAGTTCATCTCGGCCATCCCGATCAGCCTCGACGAAGCCGCCGTGCTCGACGGGGCGTCCCGGTTCACCGTCTACCGGCGGGTGATCCTCCCGCTGATGAAGCCGGCCATCGCCACCGTGGTCATCATCAAAGGCATCGCCGTCTACAACGAGTTCTACATACCGTTTCTGTACCTGCGATCGCCCGAGCTGAACGTCATCTCGACGGCGCTGTTCCGCTTCAAGGGCCCGTACGGCGCGCAGTGGGAGACGATCGCGGCCTGCACGATGATCGTCATCCTGCCCACCGTCGTGATCTTCCTGCTGCTGCAGCGATTCATCTACAACGGCGTCACCGCCGGAGCAACCAAATGAGCGAGGACCCGATGATTTCCGAGCAGGATCTCGGCGGCGCGTGGACGCTGTCGTCGGACGGCGGCGCGGCCGCGTCCGCTGCCGTGCCCGGTTGCGTTCACACCGATCTGCTCGACGCCGGGCTCATCCCCGATCCGTTCCTCGACGACAACGAGAACGCGGTCGCCTGGGTCGGCCGGACCGACTGGAGCTACGAGCGCGACGTCGCGTGGCCGGGCCCGAAGCCGGAGCGGATCGACCTGGTCTTCGAAGGGCTCGACACGGTCGCCGCGATCGAGTTGGACGGCGTGGCCCTCGGGACGACACGCAACATGCACCGCTCCTACCGGTTCGACGTGACGCCGCTCGTCGATGCGGCGCCACGCCCTCTCCGCGTGCGGTTCACGTCGGCATACCGGGAGGCCGAGGCCCTGCGTGAGAAGCTCGGGGCGCGACCAAACGCCTACCCGGAGCCGTTCAACTTCATCCGCAAGATGGCGTGCAGCTTCGGCTGGGACTGGGGCCCCACGCTCGTCACCGCGGGCATCTGGCGGCCGGTGCGGCTGGAGGGCTGGAGCACGGCCCGGCTGGCCACCGTGGTTCCGCTCGCGACCCATCGCGACGGCGTCGGCCGGCTGGCCCTGACCCTCGACGTGGAGCGCACCCGTGCGCGCGACCTCCGCGCCCGGGTGCTCGTCGACGGCGCGGAGATCGCCGCGCTGGAGCTCCCCGGCACCACGACCGGTGCGCGGTCCACTCTCGACGTCGGCGGCGTGACGCCCTGGAGCCCTCGTGGTCACGGCGAACCCACGCTCCACGACCTGACCGTCGAACTGCTCGACGGCGACGTCGTGCTGGACCGGTGGCACCGCCGCACCGGGTTCCGCACGGTCGAGATCGACCGGACCGGCGGCGGGTTCGTGTTCCACGTCAACGGCGAGCCGGTTCTCGTCAAGGGCGTCAACTGGATCCCCGACGACGTCTTCCCGTCCCGGATGACCCGCGAGCGCTATCGGCGACGGTTGCGTGAGGCGGCCGACGCCGGCGTCAACCTGGTGCGGGTGTGGGGCGGTGGCATCTACGAGGACCGCGCGTTCTACGAGACCTGCGACGAACTGGGCCTGCTGGTGTGGCAGGACTTCCTGTTCGCCTGCGCCTGCTACCCCGAGGAGGAGCCGCTCTACTCCGAGGTCGTCGCCGAGGCCCGCGAGAACGTCGTCCGGTTGGCCGCGCACCCGAGCCTGGTCACCTGGAGCGGCAACAACGAGAACCTCTGGCTGTACGAGGCGATGGGCCGGGCCACCGGGCAGAGCTGGGGCGAGAAGTACTACCTGCAGACGCTGCCGGCAATCGTCGCCGAGCTCGACCCGTCCCGGCCGTACCAGGCCGGAAGCCCGTGGCCGGGCCGGACCGACCTCCCGCCGAACGACCCCGACCACGGCACGTTCCACTCGTGGGAGGTGTGGAACCGGGAGGACTACGAGAACTACCGGAACTCGGCGCCGCGGTTCGTCGCCGAGTACGGCTGGCAGGCGCCACCCGCGTGGCGGACGCTGCGCGACGCGGTGTCCGACGAGCCGTTGCGCCCCGACTCGCCCGGCGTGCTGCACCACCAGAAGGCCGAGGACGGCAACGGCAAGCTGGCCCGCGGGCTCGCCCCGCACTTCGGTGTGCCCGACGGCACCGACGCCTGGCACTACCTCGGCCAGCTCAACCAGGTCCGCGCCGTCCGCACCGGCGTCGAGCACTGGCGCTCCTGGTGGCCGCACACCGGCGGCAGCATCCTCTGGCAGCTCAACGACCTGTGGCCGGTCACGTCGTGGGCCGCGATCGACGGCGCCGGGCGTTACAAGCCGCTCTACTTCGCACTGCGCGAGCTGTACGCCGAGCGCGCCCTGACCATCCAGCCCCGGGACGGCGGTCTCGTCGTCGGCGTGCTCAACGACAGCCCGCATCCGTGGACCGGCCGGGTGAGCGTCGAACGGCAGGGCACCGGCGACCGGCACTCCGCGGACGTGGAGGTGGCGCCCCGGTCGGTGGAGCTGGTGCCGGTGCCGGGCTCGTTCGCCGACGCGGAGTTCCTGGTGGCCCGGTTGGACGACGAGCGTGCGTTGTGGTTCGGCGTCCCGGACAAGGACTTCGCCTACCCGGACGCCGAACTGGCGGTCACCGTCGAGCCGGTTCCGGGCGGGCTGGACGTCCGGGTCGAGTCGGCCGCGCTGGCGCGTGACGTGCTGCTCCAGGCCGACCGCATCCACCAGGCGGCGGTGGTCGACCGGGGGTTCGTGACGTTGCTGGCCGGCGAGTCGGTCGTCTTCCACGTCCGCGCACCGGTCGATCTGGACCCCGGATCGGTGTCGGCGCCCTGGGTGCTCACGGATGTGGCGTCGGTGCTGAAATCACACGCATGACACAACCTGCGGGGGCTCGACGGTACGGACCCGAGGTCGGGGAGCCTCCGCCCGCGGTCGACCCGCGGCGCTGGGGGAGCCTGATCGGCCTGATCGGCGGTCTGGTGTTCGTCGCCGGCTACTCCGGCGTGTTCGGAACGGTCGCCCACGTCGCCGCCTGGGTGGCCGGGGCGGCGCTGGTGCTGGCCGCGCTGCTGGCGCTCTACGTGTGGCCGGTGGCGTTGGGGCCGATGGCGCGTCCGAGCCGGCGCGCGTTGGTGATCTACGTCGCCTGCGTCGTGGGCGAGCTCGCGCTCATCAACGTCGGCTCGCGGGTCCTGACCGCGGCCGACCGCGGGGAGCTGCGCCCGGCCCTGATCGCCACCGTCGTGGGGCTGCACTTCATCCCGTTCGCCTGGGCGTTCCGGGAACGGATGTTCTTCTGGCTCGGCGGCCTCGTCGGTGGACTGGGCGTGATCGGCCTGCTGATCGGCGCCGTGGGCGTCGAGCACGCCGCCGAGGCCCTGGCGGTCGCGTCGGGGCTCGCCATGCTGATCGTCATCACCCTCTACGCCCGGGGCCGCTTCGCCCCGGCGTGATGCGGCCGGCCGTGGACGACGGGGTCACTGCCCAGGGTGATCTCCCGCGCCGGCGTGGTCGCCATACCAGTCGAGGACGAGCAGGGAGGCGTCGTCGGCGAGTGCGGGGCCACCGGTGGCGAGCACCGCGTCGGTGAGCGCGCGCACGACTTCACGCGGATGGGCATCGGCGAAGGCCAGCAGGGGCTGGTTGAGGTCGACGACGGATCCTCGGCGTTCGAGCATGCCGTCGGTGAGCAGCACGAGGCGGTCGCCCGGCCGCAGCGTCATCTCGGTCGTGCGGTACTGCTGCCCGCTGCGGATCCCGAACGGCAGATCGATCGGCAGCCGGAGCTCCTCGACGACCCCGCCGCGGACGAGAAGCGGCGGGATGTGCCCGGCGTTCACCAGGTGCAGGCGGCCGGTGTGCAGGTCCAACCGGGCGATCAGGCCGGTCGCGAACCCGAATCCGGCGGGCGGATGGTCCTTGAGCGTCTGGTTCGCGAAGGCGGCCTGTTCGGTCAGGGTCCGGCCCAGCCGGCGGCTGTTGCGGAGGCTCCCGACACTCAGCGAGGCGAGCAGGGCGCTGTCGACCCCGTGCCCCATCGCATCGGTGATGCTCATGTGCAGGACGTCGCGGGCCAGGCTGTAGTCGAAGGTGTCCCCACCGACGGTCGCCGCAGGCTCCAGCCACGCGGACAGCGTGAACGCGGCGGCTTCGCAGGTGAACGCGCTGGGGAGCAGCCGGCGCTGGATCTCGGCCGCCAGGTTGAACGGTGTGGTGCGCTGGCTCCACTCGAACAGGTCGGTGTGGCGCCGGGCGGCGATCACCACGTACGCGAGGACGTGGGCGCCCCGGCCGACCGCGTCCAGGGCCGCCTCGTCGGGTTCGGCCGGGAACGTGAGCTCCAGGACGCCGATGGTCTCGCCCCGCTCGGTGACCGGCGCGGTGACGACGTACGTGCCGTCCGCGCCGGGTTCGACCTGCACGCGCTGGGAACGCAGCGCTCGTTCCTGCGGGCCGCCGTCGAACGGCAGCACGGTCGCCGCCTCCCCGTTCCGACGGCCGGGGTCGGCGGCCGCGAGGTCGGGCAGGTGGACCATGCGTACCAGTGCCCGGCCGCCCAGATCGGCCACCAGGAACGAGGCCGCGGTGGCTTCGATGCCGACGGCAAGCCGGCGGGCGACCACCTGCACGGCGTCGACGGGCGCCGCCTTCTCGACGGCGAAGAGCATCTCCCACAGGTCCGCGTCCGAAACGCCTTTGATGCTCACCGGGCGAGCATAGGTACGGATGTGCGGCCACGACGGGCGGAGTAGCGAAGCTCGATCCGGTTGATCAGAAAATCTGTGCTGACGGAACTAGACATGCTCCGGACGACGGACTAAATTCGGCCGTAGCAAGAAACAGTCGAGAGGGAAGGGGTCCCACACCGTTCGGATCGGCCCGGGCCGGATTTCGAGGCCGGGCACCGTAGGTTCCATCGATTGAGAGGTGGTCTCCGGTCACGCTGATGCGATCCTCGCGTCCTGTGCCGCACGATTGGGCCGGCGCGAATAAGAGAGCCGATGTAGTCGATCGGTAGATGGTGTTTTTGACCCGTGATCCTGGGCCCCGGCGCTTACCGCGCCGGGGCCCAGACGTGGAGGTTGCATGGCCCGAGAGCACGACGACATGTTCGGCGACGACGATTTTCCGGCCTACACCATGGGCCGCGCGGCCGAGATTCTCGGCACCTCACCGGGATTCCTGCGCAGCCTCGGCGAGGCGAAGTTGATCACCCCCACACGTTCGGCCGGCGGGCACCGCCGCTTCTCCCGGCACCAGCTCCGGCTCGCTGCCCGAGCCCGCGAGCTCGTCGATCAGGGCATGGCCCTCGACGCGGCGTGCCGCATCATCAGCCTGGAAGACCAGCTCGAGGAAGCGCTGCGCCTCAACCGGGCCGCCAACGGCGAGGAGTGACCCGCCCGGATCGGGCGGCGCGGATCAGGCGCAGCCACCTCGGACGGACGCGGATTCCGGGGCGGCGTCTGATCGGCCCAGCCGCACTCCCATTCGGCGACCGCGGCCGCGAACAGCGTGGCGCCGAAGATCGCGTAGGAGTCCGGCGTCGGGCCGACCCAGCCGCCGAGCGCGTAGACGGTGGTGTGGAACCGCCGTGCACCGCGACCGCGGGCCAGAGCGAGCGAGGCGATCGGGTTACGCAATCAGCTGCTGCGGCCGGTCACCGCCTAGCGGTGCCGACGCGGGTGCCCGTGCCGGTTTCCGCGCGGGTGGTGCCAGCGGCGTGAGCGCTCGTGGTTGCCGCGGGTCGCGTGGTGGTGTCGTTTCGTCGGGGTGCTCTTCCGCGGTTTCGGGCGGGCGGCCACGGGGTTCGGGGCCGCGGGCCCACGGGCCTTCGTCGGCGCGGCGGCCTTCGTGGGTGCGGGCTGCCGGGTGGCGGCGACCCCGGCGAGGGTGGTGATCTTCGGAGCCGTGGTCGCCGCCAGGCCCGTCGAGGGGAGGGCGGCGCGGTCGAGGGCGGCGTCGGCGGGCGTGGTGGGCTCCGCGTCGCCCCGGGCGTAGGAGAGCAGGCCGATCGTGACGACCGCGGCGACAACGGCGGCCGCGGCCACCCGGAGCGCGCCCGTGACGCGGAGACGGACCAGCGGTGACGCCGAGGGGCGAGTCGCCGGTGCGGCCGGCAGCGACGGCGGTGCCAGGCGTTCGGTGAGCCATCGCGGCGGCGGCACCAGCGGGAAGCCTCGCAACAGCCGGTCGGCCGGGATGAGGTCGGACGTGGTGTCCCGGCAGGCCGCGCAGTCGTGCACGTGCCGGGCGATCCGCTGACGGCAACGGACCGACGGCTCGCCGTCCCAGTGGGCCACCACGTCGGCCAGCCCGGGACAGCGGGGGTTCGACCCGAGCGCACGCACCACCGCCCTGGCGTCCTCGAACCGGGCCTCGATCTCGCGGACGACGACGGCCGTCTCGGTCGTGGGCAGCCCGAGGACCGCGTCGAGCTCGGACCGGCTGAGTTGGCCCGCGACCTCCAGCCACCACAGCGACAGCAGCGCCCGCTCGTCGTCGACGATCCAGCGGGTGGCTTCGACGGCCTCCCGGCGTTGACCGGAGGGCCACACCTGGAGCATCGTGCGCGCGGCGAAGCCCGGAAGGCTGTCGACCGGTTCGGTTCGAGGCGCGAGCGCGGTCCGGTCCGCTGTGCGCAGTACCTGGACCGCGGTCATCAGCAGCCGCGCGCGGAGGTGGCCGAAGTCGCTCGGTGGCCCGGCGAGCGTCTCCGCCACCGTGCGATGCAGAACGGTGAGAATCGCCGGCGTGGACTCCACTGCCCGGCCGACGAGGTTGTAGGCCAGGGCCCAGTTTTCCCGGATGACGTCGGCGGTCTCGAGTTCCAGTCCCTCGCGCAAAGCCTTGCCCCGTTCGTATCAGCGAGACAGCTAGCCACATTAGACACGGGAACAACTCCGGCCCGCCTGTCTTTGGAGAATGGCCTCACGGTGGGCGGCTCGAAACCGCGCCGTCGGCCTTCGACGTGGAGCCGGCGATCGCTCGGCGGTCCTGGCCGCCGCGTTTCAGTGACGGCGGTCGGCGTCTTCCTGGTCGAGCGCGGCGAGCAGCGCGTCCAGGGGGTCGACCTCGTCGACCGGTGTCGCCGGTTCCTCGGCCGGGGCACGCGTGGGCGCGACGGGGCCGGCCGGGCGCACGGCGAGCCGCCAGTTCGTGGGGCACCGGTAGATCGGGTAGCCGTCCGGACTGGTGACCGCGCTCGTCAGCTTGTAGTCGAGGATCCCGTCGGCGACGAGCATCTCGACCGTGGGCGGCAGCTGGTGGTTGTTGTCGCGGTACACGGTGAGGCTGGTGTAACTCGCCGGACCCCCACGTAGCTCGATCCGGGCTTCACTCAACGTCCGTACTCCTCCGACCGGTCTGGGCTAACACCTGAACCGTACCCAGGTGAGAGTTTTCGTCCACGTACGGCTCGGAACCGGACTCCGGACGCGACCGTGACGGATGTATAGCAACCTGAACGAAGTAAGTCGCACGCTCGTCGAAAGCTGGGGAAAGGTCCGGTATGTCATCTACCCTCCACGTCGCGACCACGGGTTCGGACTCCTGGGAGGGGACGCCCGACCGGCCGTTACGGACGATCGACCGTGCGGCTGAGCTGGCGCGAGCCGGAGACACCGTGACCGTTCACGAGGGGGTGTACCGGGAGTGGGTCCGTCCGCGACGAGGTGGCCTGAGTGATCGGCGGCGGATCACCTACCAGGCCGCGCCGGGTGAGCACGTGGTCGTCAAGGGTTCGGAGCCGGTGACCGAGTGGGAGCCGGTCGAGGGCACGGTCTGGAGGGCGCACGTGCCCAACACGCTCTTCGGGTCGTTCAACCCGTTCGCCGAGCCGGTCGACGGCGACTGGGTCGTCCACGCCGCCAAGGACGCCCCCCGCAAGCACCTCGGCGACGTCTACCTCAACGGCAAGAGCTTCTACGAGGTGCTGACACTGGCCGAGGTGTCCGACCCGCCGCGCCGCACCGAGGTGCTCGATCAGTGGACCGAGCTACCCGACCGGGTGCGCGACCCGGAGCAGACGCGCCACGTCTGGTAC
Organism: Cryptosporangium arvum DSM 44712; assembly: GCF_000585375.1. NCBI lineage: Bacteria > Bacillati > Actinomycetota > Actinomycetes > Cryptosporangiales > Cryptosporangiaceae > Cryptosporangium > Cryptosporangium arvum. The sequence continues at coordinate 8,259,453 of NZ_KK073874.1, read as the reverse complement.
GCCGAGGTGGGCGCGGACTCGACGACGATCTGGGCCAACTTCCAGGGCGTGGATCCGCGCGTCGAGCTGGTCGAGATCAACGTGCGGCGGTCGGTCTTCTACCCGACCGAGCACCACCTGAACTACATCACGGTGCGTGGCTTCGAGCTCGCGCAGGCCGCGTGTCCCTGGACCCCACCCACCGCCGACCAGCCGGGGCTGATCGGCCCGAACTGGGCCAAGGGCTGGATCATCGAGGACAACGACATCCACGACGCCAAGTGCTCGGCGATCTCGATCGGCAAGGAAGCCTCGACCGGGCACAACTACGCGACGACCCGCAACGACAAGCCCGGCTACCAGTACCAGCTGGAGTCGGTGTTCTCCGCCCGGCAGATCGGCTGGGACGCCGAGCACATCGGCTCGCACGTGATCCGCCGCAACACGATCCACGACTGCGGCCAGAACGGCATCGTGGGTCACCTGGGCTGCGCGTTCTCCACGATCGAGGACAACCACATCTACAACATCGCCGTGAAGCGGGAGTTCTACGGCTACGAGATCGGCGGCATCAAACTGCACGCGCCGATCGACGTGGTGATCCGGCACAACCGGATCCACGACTGCACGCTCGGCACCTGGCTGGACTGGCAGGCCCAGGGCGTCCGCGTCTCGCGCAACGTCTTCTACGACAACAACCGGGACCTGTTCGTCGAGGTCAGCCACGGGCCGTACCTGGTCGACCACAACGTTCTCGCCTCCGCGGTGTCGTTCGAGTCGTTCAGCCAGGGCGGCGCGCTCGTCAACAACCTGTTCTGCGGCACCCTGCAGTGGCGGCCGGTGATGGACCGCCCCACCCCCTACCACGTCCCGCACAGCACCGAGGTCGCCGGCTACGCGCAGATCTACGGCGCGGACGACCGCTACGTCGGCAACGTCTTCCTCGGCGGCGACGTCGACCGCGCCTACGCCCCCGGAGCGAGGTTCCGGGGCGCGCCCGGCCACGGCCTGGAGATCTACCAGGGTCACCCGACGACGTTCGCCGAGTACCTCGAGCTGATCGAGGCGCAGTCGAACGACCACGGCGAACACGAGCGCTTCCCCGGCGTCAAGCAGCCCGTCTACACGCGTGACAACGTCTACGCCGGTGGGGCGCGCCCGTCCGACCGCGAACCGGACGCCACCGTGCTCGACGGGGCGGCCGCGGTCGCGCTCTCGGACGAGGGCGACGAGGTCTACCTGCAGGTCCAGCTGCCCGAGGGTTTCGACGGCGTTCGGGTCGGGGTGGTCACCGGGCGGGATCTGGAGCGGGTGCGCTTCGTCGACGCCGACTTCGAGGAGCGCGACGGCAGCCCGGCGGTGATCGACGTCGACGTGACCGGCGTCCGCAAGGAGAGCGGGCGGGAGTACCCCGCCGGCCCGCTGACCGCGCTGCGCTCCGGCACCACCCGGTTGCGCGTCTGGTAGTTCCCCGTGTTCCCGGGGGCGCCGAGCCCGGCCAGCTCTGGTGCCGCTGACCCAGCGTTTCGGACTGGCGGCGGACCAGGGCTCCGGCCTCGGACGGCGGGAGCGGACGATGGAAACGGAAGAGGCGTCTTAATCGTCGTCTCAGGTTCGCTCGGTAGGAAAGCACCGCACCGGGCGGCGGCTGGTCCGTCCATGCGACCCGGAAAGGCAGCCGTCGATGATCTCCGTGCTCGTGGTGGACGCCCAACCGCTGCAGCGCTTCGGGTTTCGGATGTTGCTGGAAAGCGCCCCCGACACCGAGGTCGTCGGTGAGGCCGAGAACGGCGCCGAGGCCGTCCGGCGGATCGCCGAGCTGCGCCCCGACGTGGTGCTGATGGACATCCGCATGCCGGGCGTCGACGGGATCGAGGCCACCAGGCGTGCCGTCGCCGCCGGTGGGCGTTCGCGGATCCTCGTGCTGACGACGTTCGACGCGGACCGGTACGCGTTCGCCGCGCTGCGTGCCGGTGCGAGCGGGTTCCTGCTCAAGGACATCCGCCCGGAGGAGTTGCTCGCCGGCATCCGGGCCGTCGCCGCCGGGGACGCCGTGATCGCACCGGCGCTGACCCGGCGGCTGCTCGACGCGGTCGGTGACCGACTCGACGACGACCTCAGCGGGTCCGGGCGTGAGGATCCCCGGCTGTGCTCCCTGACCGGCCGCGAACGCGAGATCCTCGTCGCCATCGGCCACGGCCTCACCAACGGCGAGATCGCGCAACGGTTCACGCTGTCGGAGTCGACGGTCAAGACCCACGTCGGACGGGTCTTCGCGAAGATCGGCGCGCGCGACCGGATCCAGGCCGTCATCCTCGCCTACGATCTGCGGCTCACCCGGCCGGTCCAGCGCGTCCGTGGGTGAGCTCGACATCTTCGGTGAGCTCACCCACGTTCAACGCTTCGTCAGGACTTGCGGGTGGAGACCGTCATGATGCCGATGCACATCTCGTCGCTGGTGCCGTCGCCCCAGACCACGTAACGCGGTGGCAATTTGCTCAGCTGCGGCAGCTTTTCGCGCAGCCCCGCGTCGTGCGTGCAGGTCGTCCGCAGCGTGTCTCCCGGACCGATCTCCACCGGCGACGGCAGCGCCACCAGCCGCTGGTTGTCGAAGTCGAACTGCGGCACGTCCAGCAGGACTTCGGCTTTCGGCGTGCCCGGGTTGAGTTCGACCTTCAGCGACCGCCCGAGCATGTGCATGTGGCCGAAACCGGCGAACAGCGTCATCGGCTCCTCCACCTCGTGGTCGCAGGTCTGGGTGTTGCCGGGCTTCGGTGCGCTCTGGCCGCACTCCTCCACCTGACGGTCCGCCATTTCGCCGACGTCGGCCCCGAACCTCTTCGTCACGTCGGCGATCGAGGCCGCCCGGTCACAGAGCGGACCCGACTCGCCCGGAGCGCAGGGCAGGTCGGTCGGCGCGTCGAGCGACAACGTGACGAGTTCCCGGGTCTTCGGCGTGCCGTCGGTCAGCCGCAGCCGTACCGCCGAGCGATCCGACCCGGCCGGCTTGCCCTCGGTCGCGAGCAGGTTGTAGTGGATCTGCAGTACGAGCAGGCCACCCGGCTCCAGCTTGTAGCCGGCGTCCTCGTCGAGCAGCGTCTCCGTGGAGCCCGGCGCCCAGGTGTCCACCCACGCGGCGTCGCCCTCTTCGACTTCGGCACCCTTCACGCCGGTGCCGCCGAAACACTGCCAGCCGAGGCCGGGGCTCTGGGCGTCATGCTCACGCACCGCGGCCGCACCGTCCGGCGGCACCGAGTACACGATCGCGTGGTGCGCGATCGCGACGTTCTCCGGTGTGAACTGCGTCCCGGTCAGGAACGCCGCCTTGGTCAGGCCCGGATCGATGACCTGGCACCGGTACTCGTCGGTGCCTCCCGCCGGCGGCGCGGGCGTGTAGGCCTCGGCCATCGTCAGGTCGACGAACCGCTCGCCGGGGCGCAGCGGCTTCGACGGAGCCGGCGACACGGCCGCGTGCGCACCGTGTGCGCTGTGCGTGCCGGACGCGGCGGGTGCGGTGCGCTTGCCGGTGTCCGACCCGCAGGCGGAGGCGACGGTGCACACCGCCGCCAGCGCCATGCTCGCCGCTCCGAACTTCCACAGCGGACTGTCAGGTTTCCTCATGGCCGGAAACGCTAGGGGCGCTTCCGCCCGATTTCGTCCTACCGCGGTCGTCATTCCCAGCGGTCAGGTGGTACCGCGGTGCTGCTCGCAGCTCGGCCGACTCGCCTGAGCACCGCATTAACGGTCGTCTCAGATTCGCTCGGTACCAAGTCGGCGTCACGCAAGCGATGCAGTTCGTCTGTGGGAGGCAAGTGAATGGCAGTCAACGCAGCGCCGCCCGGAGAAGCGCCGACCGGTCGGCTGGCCGGTCGATGGGTGCCGTGGTTGGTGATCGGCTTGTGGGTGGTGCTGGCGGTGGTCATGGTGCCGCTCAGCGCGAAGTTGAGCTCGGTCACCACCGACCGCGCCGTCGACACCCTGCCGGCCGGCGCGGAGTCCACGAAGGTCGCGGTACTGGAGGACGGTCGCCCCGGTGGCGAGGAGAACACTTTCGTGTTCGTCTACCACCGCGCCGGCGGCCTGACCGACACCGACCGAGCGGCCGTCCGGCGTCAGTACGACACTCTGGCCGAGCGGTTCCCGCCGAAGGCGGCGGCGGCACCGGCCGACGGGGAGGACGGCCCACCGACGAGGCTCTCCTCCGACGGTAGGGCAATGATGTTCACCCTCGAGCTGAGCAAGTCCTACGGCGCGCCGGAGACCCTCGTCGGCCCGCTGCGTGACGCCGCGAAGGACCGCCCCGCCGGCCTGGAACTCGACGTGACCGGCCCGGCGGCGATCGACGGCGACCTGGAGTCCGTCTTCGACGGCATCGACGTGCAGGTCCTCCTCACCACCGTCATCGTCGTCACGCTCCTGCTCATCCTCACCTACCGCAGCCCGGTGTTGTGGTTCGTCCCGCTCGTGGCCGTGGGCGCGGCCGCACTGACCGCGATGGCGAGCGTCTACCTGCTCGTCAAGGTTTTCGGCATCGTGATCAACGACCAGAACTCGGCGCTGCTGACGATCCTGGTGTTCGGCGTCGGCACCGACTACGCGCTGTTGCTCATCGCCCGCTACCGGGAGACCCTGCACCACCACGAGAACGTCCGGGTCGCGATGGTCCACGCGCTGCGCGGCACGGCGCCGGCCATCGTCGCGTCCGCGGCCACCGTGGTCGCCGGCCTGCTCTGCCTGCTCGCCGCGGACCTGAACAGCACCAGCGGGCTGGGCCCGATCGGTGCGGCCGGGATCCTGTGCGCGCTCGTCGCCATGCTGACGCTGTTCCCGGCCCTGCTCGTGGTGCTCGGCCGGCGGATCTTCTGGCCGGCCGTCCCGCGCTTCAGCGCGGCCGTGACGGAGAAGCCGGGGCTGTGGGGACGGTTCGGCGCCGCGATCAGCCGCCGCCGATGGGTGGCGACGCTCGGCTCGCTCGGAATCCTCGCCGTGCTCGCCGTCGGTCTGACCGGCAACACCAGCGCCCTGCGCCAGCAGGACCAGTTCCTGTCCGCGCCGGAGTCGGTCACCGGTTTCACCGTTCTCCGCCAGCACTTCCCGGAGCTCGGCGGCCAGCCGATGACGATCTTCACGCGGCCGGCCCAGCAGCAGCGGGTACTCGACGTCGTCACGGGCACCCCCGGTGTGGCCATGGTCATCCCGGGTCAGACCAGCGACGGCTGGGCCGACGTCTCCGTGTTCCCGAAGGACGCGCCGGACACCGCGGCCGAGTACGACACGATCGAGCGGGTGCGTACCGCCGTGCACGCGGTGAACGGCGCGGAGGCGATCGTCGGCGGGCCGAGCGCGGAGCACCTCGACACGGCGGTGACGACCAGCCGCGACGAGAAGCTGGTGATCCCGCTGGTACTCGCCGTCGTCCTGATCGTCCTCGGGTTGCTGCTCCGTGCGGTCGTGGCCCCACTGGTGCTGATGGCGACCGTGATCGTCTCGTTCGCGGCGGCCTTCGGCGGGAGCGTGTTCGTCTTCGAGACGATCCTCGGGTTCAAGGGCATCGACTACGCGGTGCCGCTGCTGGCCTTCCTGTTCCTGGTGGCGCTCGGCGTCGACTACAACATCTTCCTGGCCGGCCGGGCCCGGGAGGAGACCGTGCGTCTGGGCACCAGGGAAGGAATGCTCAAAGCTCTCTCCGCCACCGGTGGTGTCATCACCTCGGCCGGCCTCGTCCTGGCGGCCACGTTCGCGGTCCTCGTCACGCTTCCGCTGGTGATGCTGGTCGAGGTCGGGTTCCTGGTTGCCTTCGGTGTGCTGCTCGACGCCCTGCTGGTGCGGTCGGTCCTGGTGCCCGCCCTGACCCTGCTGATCGGCCGGCGGATGTGGTGGCCGAGCCGGCTGTCGCGACCGGCGGGACGGCGGGACGGCGGGACGTCGCTCGCCGACGAGAAGCAGCCCGCACTGCAACGGTGAGCGCGGCGGTGCGGACGAGATACCGGCTCTCGTCCGCGCCGTCGGGCGTTTCAGCGCGCGGCCACGAGCTCCGCGAACGGGTCGGGCGGGGCTGCTGCGGGAAGGTCGACCCGGAGCAGCGCTCCACCGCGGGCGGAGCGGGCGACGGTGGCCCGGCCGCCGTGGGCGTCGACGACCCGCTTCACGATCGACAGGCCCAGCCCCGATCCCGGCAACGCCCGGGCGCTGTCGGCCCGGTAGAACCGGTCGAACACCCGCGGTACGTCGACGGCGGCGATGCCCGGCCCGGCGTCGTCGACCTCGATCACCCCCGACGTACCTTCGGCCCGCAGCCGGACGTGGACCGGCTGGTCCGCGGGAGACCACTTGGCGGCGTTGTCGATGAGGTTGAGCACCGCCCGTCGGAGCGCGGCCGGACGGCCGCTCACCCACACGGACGTCACCTCGAGCGTGACCTCGACGTCGGGCACGCGGGAACGCGCCCGGATCACTGCGGCCACCACCACGTCGGCGAGGTCGAGCAATTCGGTGCTCTCGTCGCTGACGTCACCGCGCGCCAGGTCGGTCAGCTCTGCGGCCAGGGTGCTCAGTTCGGCCACTTGGACGCCGAGATCGTTGAGCAGCCGCGTCCGGCTCCCGGCCGGCAGCGCGCTCTCCAGCGCGCCGCGCCGATCGAGCCGGATCAGCAGCTCGACGTTGAGGCGCAGGCTGGTGAGCGGGGTCTTGAGCTCGTGGGCGGCGTCCTCGGCGAGAAGCCGCTGGGCCTGCCGGGAATCCCGGAGCGCGGCGAGCATGTCGTTTATCGACTGGCTGAGCCGCCGGATCTCCCCACCGCCCTCGTCCGGGATGTCGGCGTCGAGATCCCGGGTGCGCGCGACCCGCACCGCCGCGGCGGTCAGCCGATCGATCGGTGCCAGCCCGGTCCGCGCCACGGCCCGCCCGACCAGGGCGCCGCCGGCCACGCAGAGCAACCCGATCAGCAGCATGCCGAACCCGAACTGGTTGATCGGGCTGTCGTCGGCGACGTCGGCGACCTGGATCGCGCCGTCGCCCGCTCGCAGCGTGTAGATGAGATAGGCGTCCTCGTCGCCGTCGCTCGACTCCATCAGCTCGCCCGACGCGCCCCGCGCCACGCGTTCGGCCTGCTCGCTGACGTGGGGCAGCGCGGGTTGGCCGACCGGCGTCCGGGTCGAGCCGTCGGGCCGGATGACCCGCACCAGCCGACCGGACCCGGGATACGGCGGTAGCGCGAGCTCGGCCGCATCGGCGCGTTCCGCGTTGGTCACCAGGACGCGTGCGTCGGCGCGCAAGGCCTTCTTGGTCGTATCCTCCAGCTTTCCGCCCATCAGCTCGCTGGCTACCTGGAAGGCCACGAACACGCTGACCGCGATGGCCGTGGCCGCGATCAGCGTCATCCTGGTCCGCAGGGAACGCCGGTGCCACCATCGGGCCAGCCGGCCCGGTTCCCGGCGGCCGGACCTGCTCACGGAGGAGTCTCGCGCAGCGTGTAGCCCAGGCCGCGCAGCGTGTAGATCAATCGCGGCTCACCCGCGGCCTCCATCTTGCGGCGCAGGTAGCTCACGTAGACCTGCAGGTTGTTGGCGGTGGCACTCATGTCGAAGCCCCAGATCGCCTCGAACAGCGCGTCGCGGGTCAGGACCCGGGTCGCGTTGCGCAGGAGTACCTGCAGGAGGGAGAACTCGGTCCGGGTCAGGCGCAGCGGCCGCTCGCCCCGCCACGCCTCGAACCGGTCGGGATCGAGGCGGACGTCGGCGAACGACAGGATCGGCGACTCCTCCCCGTCGGTCGGCGTGCGTCGGCGCAGCAGGGCGCGCACCCGGGCCAGCAACTCCTCGGTGGCGAACGGCTTGGGCAGGTAGTCGTCGGCGCCCGCGTCCAGCCCCGCGACCCGGTCGGAGACCTGGTCACGGGCGGTCAGCATCAGCACCGGCAGGTCCCGGCCCTCGGCCCGCAACCGACGGCAGGTCTCCAACCCGCCGAGGCGGGGCATCATCACGTCGAGGATCAGCAGATCCAGCGTGTCACCGCCGGCCCCGCTGAACCCGTCGAGCACGGCGAGACCGTTGGCGACGCTACTGGTGTCGTACCCCTCGACCTGGAGCACCCGCTCCAGCGACTCACGAATGGCCGCCTCGTCATCCGCGATCAGAATCCGCACGCGGGGCCGCCCTCCCTCCGGTCGATGCTTTTGCCGCCCAACTCTCCCCGACCAACCTGAGGCCAGTATTAAAGGTCGCGCACCGCCTCGATCAACGCGCGTCGATCCGGGCCGGGAACGCTCCGCCGACCTGAACTCCGAATGATCGGGGTTGGCTTTGACGAGGGCACCGATCCGGGCGGCGAGCAGCTTCGAAGACCTGTGGTGACGCGAATCGGAACGTTCGGCCGGGGTGCTCTGCTCGGGGTGGTCGCCGCCGGTGCCGCGCTTCGGTTCGGCCACCCCTCGTTGCAAAGAGTGTGCGAACCGCGCGCGCTACCGCGGCAAGGGTTGGTGCATTCTTCGATGGACGGTGTTGCCGCTGATGGCGTGAGACGTTTCGACGAGGTGTTCGAGCCGGTCGTCGCGGTGACGGTCGGTATCCGGCGTCGCCTGCGTGGGCTGCTCGCGGTGTGGAAGGTAGGCGATCAGGTCGTCGAGGACACCCTGCTCGTCGTGGAAGAGTTGATCGCGAACGTCATCGATCACGCCAAGACCCCCTTCCGGCTCGTCGTGCAGTACCGATCTCGCAACAGTGGGGTTGGGAGAACGAGGAGTGCGGCAAGACGGTGTGGGCGACGCTCGCCGTGTCTCCCTGATCGCGGAGCCGCCCGGCCCCGGTGATCAGCCGGCTGCGACGGGCATCGCGATCCGCAGGACGGCATGGGCGTAGCCCCGGTTGCCGAGCAGACTGTGCACCAGCGTGCGCGAGATCGGAGTCTCGACGACGTCGCTCATCGGGCTGACACTCAGCTCGGCCGCGGTCGCGTCCAGCAGGATCGTGCTCGTGACCTCACCGGCGGCCAACCAGGAGGCCGGGTCGTCGTGGGGGCTCCAGAGCACCAGGTAGCGGGCCCCGCTGTCCCGTCCGGGGCCCGGTAGCAGGAGATCCCGCTCCTCCGGCCACAAGGCGCGCAGCGGTATCCGTCGTAGCGTCGAAGCCGGCGTTTCGGTCGGTCCGGCCCGGGTGGGGCTCGATTCGCCTGCCCGGTTCGCGGAGACATCGAACTCGACGAGTGACTCCGGGGCGATGTCGGTCAGGTACACGCCCCAGCTCTCGGCCATGCGGCTGAGGCGGTCGATCGTCCCGTCCGGAATCGGCACGGGGGAGGGGCGTCGATCGGTACGGCGTTCGGTGATGGCCCGCAGGAGGCGGGCGTCCGACGACAGCGGTTCGTACGTCCCGGCCGGGGTGATCCGGGCCATCAGTCCCGGCTCGCCGTCGATCGGGAGCCGGTCCACCGAGGCCCAGCAGCCGGCGGCGGCGAGCGCGACCAGTGCGTGGTCCAACGCGATTCCGCAGCCGAGCGTCAGCATGCGTCCCTGCGGGTCGACACCAGCCAGCTGCCGGGGATCGTCGACCCGCAGTTCCAGCCGGTGCGAGTGGAGATCCCAGCTCCACGGCTCGGTACGGAAGATCGAAGGGGCTCGTCCGGCGGCCGCGATCGCCTGACGCAGGCTGCCATCCACCGTGGCGTCCATCTGGGGCAGCTGATTCATGGTGATCCCGTCTTGGCGGACGATGTCCGGAGGCCTACGTCGCCGGAGCGGGGCTGCGGTCCTCGTCGAGGATCGCGGTCGCGTGCGAGCCGTGGTCGCCGCGCGTCGCGGTGGCCATGATCAAGGTAGGTAGCTCCGCGAGTGGGTCGGTGGAGTACGGCCACCATCCGCCGTCGAGCATGCCGCGCCCGGCGAGAGCCGGGTCGAGCTGGAGTCGGATCGGTGAGGTCTCGCTCGATATGACCTCGGTGACTGAATGGTAGATCGCTTTGACCGGTTGTGCGGATTCCGCACGGACTATTTCCTCGGTGCGGCCACCCGTCGGCCGAAGCGTCGCGTCCGAGTGGCCGGGGGACGGGCGTCGATCACCGAGGGCGACCGAGGCCATGCCAGCACCGTCGCCTGCACCGGATCCGATGCAACACCGGACCATCGGAAGCCTCAACCTGTACGCGTCCCGCTCCGCCGCTTTGGACTCCACGGTGGCGGCAGCGGCGCCGGGGGAGGCGCTCGCCGGATAGCTGAGAGGCCGCCGCCCGATGGTGCGCGGCGGTCGTGCCGGGCAGCTCGACGCTCCACGGAGGATTCGGTCGGCTGATCGGGGGTAGTCCGGGGTTGCCCCGTCGTGTGGATGCGTCCGCGGCGGTGGGCCGTCCGGACTCCGCGGCCTGTCCAGTCTTTTCATTTTTCATGCCCTCCCGGGTTGCTGGTGTGTGTGAGTAGCCGGGCTGGGGGCGAGGAGCGTTGGGATGACCGCTGATACCGCCCCGATCAGGCCTGCGCCCGGTCTGCGTCAACCGAAGCCCGTGGTGCTCGAGGGGCAGGCCTCGTTGTGGTCTCTGGTTACGTTGTGGACGTTCGTGGCGGTGCCGTTCGTCGCTCTGCTGGCGGCGGTGCCGATCGCCTGGGGCTGGGGCCTCACGCCGCTCGACGCCACGGTGGCCGTGGTGGCGTATCTGATCACCGGCTTCGGCGTCACGGTGGGCTTCCACCGCTACTTCACCCACGGGTCGTTCAAGACCCGTCGGTCGGTGCGGGTGGCGTTGGCGGTCGCCGGTTCGCTCGCGGTGGAGGGATCGGTCATTCAGTGGGTCGCCGATCATCGGCGTCACCACGCGTTCACCGATCGGGAGGGCGACCCGCATTCGCCGTGGCGGTACGGGACCAGCCCCGGTGCGTTGGCCAAGGGCATGTTCTATGCGCACTGCGGCTGGTTTTTCGACAACGAGACGACAACCAACCGGGCCCGTTTCGCGCCGGATCTGCTCGCCGACCGTGACCTGCGGGTGGTGGATCGGATGTTCGGTCCGCTGATCGTGGTGTCGCTTCTGACCCCGGCGGTGATCGGGGGCCTGGTCACGTGGTCGTGGACGGGTGCGCTGACCGGGTTGTTCTGGGGCGGTCTGGTGCGTATGGCGCTGCTGCACCACGTGACGTGGTCGGTGAACTCGGTCTGTCACGTGGTCGGGAGCCGTCCGTTCGTGAGCAGGGTCTCCGACCGGGCGACGAACTTCTGGCCGCTGGCGGTGCTCTCGTTCGGGGAGAGCTGGCACAACTCGCATCACGCTGATCCGACCGGCGCACGGCACGGGGTGCTGCGCGGACAGGTCGACCCGTCGGCGCGTCTGATCTGGCTTTTCGAGCGGCTCGGCTGGGCGTGGGAGGTGCGGTGGCCCGATCCGGTCCGGCTGGCGGGCAAGCGCAGCGTCGGTCACTGATCGATTTTCGGATGCCGGTCGTCGACCGGCTTTTCCTGGAGGATTTTCATGCAATCTCGTAACACTGTGGTCCGATCAATGCACGACACCGGTCTGGCCAGTTGGTTCGGTGGGTCGCTGATGGGGGCGGTCGGCGTGAACGGCGCCGCGAACGAGGTGGGGGACGAGAAGGACCGGGTGCGTGTCGCCGCCGCTGGGTGGGCCAGGTGGTCGCCGGTGGCGGCCGTCTCGATCGGTACGCACCTGGTCGGTGGTTTGGGGCTCGTGGTCGCCAACCGCGGCCGGGTGGCGGGTCAGGCCGGTGTCACGGCGAACACGGTCGTCAAGACCGTCGTCACGGTGGCGGCCGTGGCCGCCACCGCCTACAGCGGGGTGCTCGGGGCCCGGGTGGCCACCGCGGGGAAGGTGCCGGCCGAGGGCGGTGTCGTTCCCGGGGAGCAGACCCCCGACGACGTCGCGGCCACGCAACGGCAGTTGCGTGTCGTGCAGTGGGTGATCCCGGCGCTGACCGGGACACTCATCGTTCTGGGTGCACAGCAGGGTGAGCAGCAGAAGCCCGATCAGCTGTTGATCGGTATGGCGAAGCGGTCGAGCCGGACCGCACGCCGCCGGTTCGCGAGCCGATAGGACCATCCGACGGGCCTGCCGGGCGGTTCTTCCGGCGGTCCCGTCGTGGCTGCTTCAGAACGTCCTTCTCGTCGAGATCGCCGCCGTGGGCCGACCGGGACCGGGGGCGCTCACCGAGGAGGACGGACGAATGCCTGAGAGTCCGCGGTGCCGCCGGTGAACGTCCAAGTGGCGCTTCTCTTCGTCCTGGTCGGACTCGCGGTCGTGCTGGTCGTCCGGTGGGTCGCCGAACGTACCGGTCTGCCGGCGGCCGCGCTGCTGACGGTGGCCGGCGTCGGCTACGCGTTCCTGCCCGGGCCGAACGTCGTCCTGGATCCCGAGGTCGTGCTGACGTTCGTGCTTCCGCCGCTGCTCTACAGCGCGGCGTTGGATTCCTCGCTGACCGCGATCAGGCGCAATCTGCCGACCGTGGTCAGCTTGTCGGTGGCGTTGGTACTCGCCACCGCGTTGACGATCGGCATCGGATTCGAGTGGTTCGTCGAGGGCGCGACGCTGGCCGTGGGCATCGCGGTGGGTGCCGCGGTCGCACCGCCGGACCCGGTTGCGGCGCTGGGCGTGGCGCGCACGGTGGGTCTGCCGGTCAAGTTGGTCACGTTGATCCGGGGCGAGGGACTGCTCAACGACGCGACCGCGCTGACCCTGCTCAGCGTCGCGGTGGCGGCCGCGGCCGGCGGCGGTTTCTCAGCGCCCGCGGCGGTGGGACAGTTCGTGTTGGCGGCGGCCGGCGGCCTTCTGGTCGGTGTGGTGATCGCGTACGGGGTACGTCTGCTGCGCCGGGTCGCCCGGGATCCGCTGACCGCGAACGCTCTTTCGCTGGCCACTCCGTTCGTGGCCTACCTGGCCGCGGAGAACGTCCACGTGTCCGGGGTCCTGGCGGTCGTGGTCACCGGCCTGATCGTCGGCCACGACGCCCCGAGGTTCGCGTCGGGGGAGAGCCGACTGCAGACCGGCGCGGTCTGGCGGCTCGTGGACTTCCTGCTCGAGGGGTTCGTGTTCCTGCTGATCGGGCAGCAGGTGCCGGTGATCCTGGACGGGCTGCGGAACTACTCCGTGAGCGTGGTCGTGCCGGCGTTGGTGATCACGGTGGGCGTCGTTCTCCTGCTCCGTCCGGTGTGGCTGGTCGTGACCCAGTCGCTGCCGCGTTCGCTGCACCTGCAGTTCGGCGCAGGTCGGGTCGTCGACGAGGGCGCGACGGTCTCCCGAGGGTCGCGATGGATCGCCGACCGGCTCACCGGCCGGGAGGTCGTGGCGCTGAGCTGGGCCGGCACCCGCGGCGTGATCAGCCTGGCCGCGATCTTCACGCTGCCGACGTCCACCGACACCGGGGCGCCGTTCCCGATCCGCGATCTGCTGGTGTTCTGCACGTTGGTGGCGGTCCTCGTCACCTTGCTCGGGCAGGGACTGACCTTCGCCCTCGTGGTTCGTGCCCTCGGGCTCCGCGCCGGTGGAACCGACCAGGCCCGGGTGCGTAACGAGGCCCGCGAGGCATCCGTTCACGCGGCGCTGGTCAGACTGGACGAGCTCAAGAACGAGGAACCGGACTGCGATCTCGCCTCGATCGCGTCGACCCGTGCACGTCTGCGTGCACGCGCGATCCGGTACCAGGATCGGCTTGATGTGCTCCGAGACGCCCACCCCGACGACGTCCCGGCGTCCGGGGGACACGAGTCGGCGCTCCGGGTACGCCGCGCCGCGATCGACGCTCAGCGCGACGAGTTGCTGCGCTGGCGCGATGCCGGGCGCCTTCCCGACGAGAGCCTGCGCGTCCTCGAACGCGAGCTCGACCACGAGGAACGCGTCGTACCGGACGGTCCCACCCGCTGACGAGAAACGTCAGGCCGTCGGCGACTCGTCGCCGGCCGCCGCGGCGAGGTCGGTGGGACGGCCGGCGGTGTTTGTCGCCGTCAGCGCGGCGGCGAACGGGACCAACTGGTTGATGGCGTTGAGGAAGACCAGCAGTCCGACCGACCCGGCGACCAGCTGGTAGCTGGGGTTGGCTTCCGTGCGCTCCACGTAGAGCCGACCGAGGGTCTTGAGCAGCTCCAGGCCGGTCGCCACCAGCAGCGCCGGTCCCAGGATGCGGCGCAGCGACCTCCGCACGTCCGTGGCGGTCACCAACCAGCGTGCGGTGGCCGTGGTGCCGTACGCCACCGCGAGCGAAGCCGCGAGCAGGAGCCCCAGGCCGATCAGCACCAGGAGGTCGGTGAGTACCCGGCCGGTCACTGCGGCGGCGAGCCGTCCACCGTCGGCCTCGTCGTAGCGGATCGCGGCGCGGGCGAAGTGGTCCAGCCAGCCGACACGTCGGCGGAGCCGCCGCCAGAGCGCGGACGTCCGCCGGAGACGCCCCGCTATGTGCAGATGCAATCGCGGGACAGTGCGTTTGTCAGCGTGGCCGCGCAGTAGCGGCGCGAGATGGGGTCGTGGGCCGCGGCGTCGTGGCCGCAGACGTCGCACGCGTGCGGTGCGGTGTCCCTCGCGTCGGAGGGCGTCGCGCGGCGGACGAGGGCAGGCATCGGACTGGTCATGAGGACTCCGTAACTGATCAGGAGCGATCGATGGGGTCAGCGGCGCGGCAGGAGCTTCGAAGGGCCCGCCGGTGGTGCTTCCCCTCGGTCGACCGCGGCTTCGTGACTGTCGCGGGCGCGTTGGAGCAGGGCCATCAGGGCGGCTTCGTCGCGGACCTGACGGCGGTACTCGGGCCCGAGCGCCACGATGTGGTCGCGCTCGGCGAGCAGCAGGCGGAAGATCCGCTCCCGCTCGGCCGCGTCGGTCGTGTACTCCGCGTCCAGGTACGCCGCCGCGTGCCGGCGTGCGCCGGCGATCGCGGTGCGTGCCTTACCCGCCGGGCTGAGCAGCGACGCCCCGATCGTCAGCAGGAGGACCCCGACGACGACGCTCAGCGACAAGCCGGTGCCGATCTCCACCACGGGAACGGGTTCGCCGTCGTTGATGATCGGCACGTTGTTCTCGTGCAGCGCGTGCAGGACCAGCTTCACCCCGATGAACCCCAGGATCGCCGCCAGGCCGTACGAGAGATAGATGAGGCGGTCCAGCAGACCGTCGATGAGGAAGAACAGCTGCCGCAGCCCCAGCAGCGAGAACGCGGTGGCGGTGAAGACGATGTACGTGCTCTGGGTGAGCCCGAAGATGGCCGGGATCGAGTCCAGGGCGAAGAGGACGTCGGTGCCGCCGATCGCCACCATCACCAGCAGCATCGGGGTCATCACCCGGACGCCGTCCTGGACCGTGAACAGCTTGTCCCCGTCGAAGTGGTCGGTGGTGTGGAAGAACCGGCGGCCGAGCCGGACCGCGAGGTTGTCCGCGGTGCGGGACTCTCCGTCGTCGGGTTTGAGCATCTTCCCGGCCGTGAGCAGAAGAACCAGTCCGAACACGTAGAAGACCCAGGCGAACGAGTTGATCAGCGCCGAGCCGAGGAAAATGAACCCGGTTCGAGCGACGAGTGAGAACACGATGCCGAACAACAGCACCTTCTGCTGGTCTTCGCGGGGCACGCGGAAGCTCGTCATGATGATCAGGAACACGAACAGGTTGTCGACGGAGAGCGCCTTCTCGGTGACGTAGCCGGCGAAGTACTCCGAACCCGCTTGGGTGCCGCCGACCGCGAAGACGCCGATACCGAACAGCACCGCCAGGCCGACGTACAGCGCCGACCACAGCGTGGCCTCGCGGAGCGTCGGAACGTGGGCTTTGCGAACGTGGAAGACGAAGTCGAACAGGAGGAGCCCGACGATCGCGGTGATCGTCAGGCCCCACACCAGTGGAGTGACCTCCATCAGCGCTGATCTCCGGTACCGCCGTGGGTGGGTGCGGCGGTCTGTTGGTTGCCGCCCGGCCGGATCGGGCCGACCAGCGCGTCGCTGATGCTGTCGCGGGCGGCATCGGCCACGGCCTCGGGTGTGATTCCGAATTCCTGGTAGAGCCGTTGGTAGTCGGCAGAGGCGCCGAAGTGCTCGAGGCTGACGATCCGGCCGGCGTCGCCGACGACGTCGCGCCAGCCCTGGCCGATTCCGGCCTCGACGCTGACCCGCGCGCGAACGCTCGGCGGCAGGATTTCGTCGCGGTAGACCTCGGTCTGCTCGGCGAACCACTCCCGGCACGGCATCGAGACGACCCGCGCGGGGATTCCCTCCGCGGCGAGCAGTGCGCGGGCGTCGAGAGCGATCTGTACCTCGGAACCGGTGGCGATCAGCAGGACCGCCGGGTCGGCGTCCCCGGTCAGCGCGTATCCGCCGCGTGCCGCACCGGACGCCCGGGCGTAGCCGCCGGGGCCACGGTCGAGGACGGGCAGGTTCTGCCGGGTGAGGATCAGGCCGGCGGGCCGGTCGGTGTGTTCGAGGATGGTGCGCCAGCAGGCCACGGCCTCGTTGGCGTCGGCGGGCCGGACGACGTCGAGTCCGGGAACGGCCCGCAGTGCGGCCAGGTGCTCGACCGGCTGGTGGGTGGGGCCGTCCTCGCCCAGACCGATGGAGTCGTGCGTCCAAATGTAGGTGGCGGGCAGTTGCATGAGCGCCGCGAGGCGCACCGCCGGGCGCATGTAGTCGCTGAAGACCAGGAACGTGCCGCCGTAGGGGCGGGTCAGGCTCTGCAGCGCGATGCCGTTGAGGATCGCGCCCATGGCGTGTTCGCGGATACCGAAGTGCAGGGTCCGCCCGTACGGGCCACCGCTCCAGTCCCGGGTCTGCCGGTCGGCCGGGACGAACGAGGGCTCGCCGTTCATCGTGGTGTTGTTGCTCTCGGCGAGGTCGGCGGAACCGCCCCAGAGTTCCGGGAGGACCGGCGCGAGGGCCGTGAGGATCTCGCCGGACGCCTTGCGGGTGGCCATGCCCTTCGGGTCCGGCGGGAACGCGGGCAGCGCCGCGGTCCAGCCGTCGGGGAGCTGCCGCTTTTGCAGCCGGTCGAGCAGAGCAGCGCGGCCGGGGTTGGCGTCGCGCCAGTCCGCGTACCGCGGCAGCCACTCCTCGTGCAGACGGGCGCCCCGGACGACGGCGGAGCGGGTCCGGGTCAGCACGTCGTCGTCGATGGCGAACGTGGCGTCGGGGTCCATGCCGAGCAGGGTCTTGGTGGCGGCGATCTCGTCGGCGCCCAACGCGGAGCCGTGGGCCTTGCCGGTGTTCTGCTTGGTCGGCGCGGGCCAGCCGATGATCGTCCGCAGCTGGATCAGCGACGGGCGGCCGGTGTCGGCTTTGGCGTTCTCCACCGCGGCGAGCAGCGCGTCGACGTCCTCGACGTATTCGCCGGTGCCGGTCCAGTCGACGGTCTGCACGTGCCAGCCGTACGCGGCGTAGCGGGCGGCGACGTCCTCGCTGAACGAGATGTCGGTGTCGTTTTCGATCGAGATGTGGTTGGAGTCGTAGAACAGCACCAGGTTGCCGAGCTGCTGGTGGCCGGCGAGCGAGCTCGCCTCGGCGGTGACCCCCTCCATGAGGTCGCCGTCGGAGGCCACCACGTACACGTGGTGGTCGAACGGGCTCGCGCCCGGTGCGGTGTCCGGATCGAGCAGACCACGTTCGCGCCGGGCCGCGAGCGCCATGCCGACCGCGCTGGCCAGACCCTGGCCGAGCGGGCCGGTGGTGATCTCCACCCCGCGGGTGTGCCGGTACTCCGGGTGCCCAGGGGTGGCGGAATTCCACGTCCGGAGGGCCTGGAGGTCGCTGAGTTCCAAGCCGTAGCCGGCCAGGTAGAGCTGGACGTAGAGGGTCAGGCTGGAGTGGCCGCAGGACAGCACGAACCGGTCCCGGCCGAGCCACTCGTCGTCGTTCGGATCGTGCCGCAGCACGTTCTGGAACAGCAGGTAGGCCAGCGGAGCCAGGCTCATCGCGGTACCGGGATGGCCGTTGCCGACCTTCTGCACCGCGTCCGCGGCCAGCATCCGGGCGGTGTCGACGGCCCGGATGTCGACGGCGTCCCAACCCGCGACAGCGGCGATCGGTGCCGCCGCCCGCCGGTCGAGGGAGAGGTCCTGCGTCATGGGATGTCCCGATCCGTCGGTGGTGTCGATCAGGTTCCGACGAGCGCGGAACGCTTGTCGGCGATGCCGTCGAAGAGCTGCTGGAAGGAGTCGACGAACGCGGCGACGCCCTGGCGTTCGAGCTCGGCGACGACGTCGTCGTAGTCGACTCCGGCCGCGGCGAACCGCGCGAACGTGCGGCGGGCGCCCTCGACGTCGGTGGTCAGCGTGCCGGCGACCAACCCGTGGTCGACGAACGCCTCGAGCGTCGGGCGGGGCATCGTCGTGACCGTGTTCGGCCCGATCAGCTGCTCGACGTAGGTCACGTCGCGGCGGTCCGGGTTCTTCATCGACGTCGAGGCCCACAGGCAACGCTGCGGTGAGGCGCCGATCGCGACCAGCCCGGCCCATTCGTCGCCGGTGAAGATCTCCTCGTAGGCCTCGTAGGCCAGCTTGGCGTTGGCGATCCCCAGCGTGCCCTTCAGCTCGGCCGGGCCACCCTTCTCCTCGAGCCGACGATCGGCTTCGGCGTCGACGCGCGAGACGAAGAACGAGGCGACGGATGCCACCGACCGCAGGTCACCGCCGGTGTCGCGGAGGCGCCGCAGGCCGCGCAGGTAGGCCTGGGCCGCCGCGCGGTGACGCTCCAGGGAGAACAGCAGCGTGACGTTGACCGGGATGCCGCGGGCGATCGTCTCCTCGACCGCGACGAGACCGGCTTCGGTGCCCGGGACCTTGATGAACAAGTTCGGTCGGTCGATGCGCCGATGCAGGGAGACGGCCTCGTCGACGGTGGCCTGGGCTTCGTGGGCCAGGTGCGGGTCGACTTCGAACGACACCCAGCCGTCCCGGGAGGAGTCGCCCCGGTCGTAGACCGGCCGGAGAAGGTCACAGGCGGCGCGGATGTCCTGAATCGCGAGGGCGAGGAAAACCTGCTTCGGGTCGACCTCGGACCTCAGGACCTCACGCATCTGCTGGTCGTAGGCGTCGCCGTCGGCGATCGCGGCCTGGAAGATGGTGGGGTTCGACGTCACACCCGCGACGCCGTCGGCGACCAGGCCGGCGAGGTCACCATCGTGGACGAAAACACGCGACAGGTAGTCGACCCAGGGACTCTGCCCGCTGTCAGCCAGGGATTGCAACGAGGTGGGCATGACTCTCCGGTGTTTTCAATTGTGATGGAGCCGCAGCACGAGCTGGTGCGGCTCCCTCGTCTGCCCCCCGCCGAGCTCCGTAAACCCCGGGCCGGTCCGCCGTCTGCTCAGATCAGGCCGGGCACGCTGCTGGGGTCGGCGATCACCGCGTGGGCGACGTCGGTGAGGCGTTTGCTGTTGTTGCGGGCGTAGGCGCGGAGCCGGATGAACGCTTCGTCGACGCTGATCTGGTGGATCTGGGCGATCGCGCCTTTGGCTTGTTCGATGACGATGCGTGTGTTGAGTGCGCCCTGGAGTTGTTCGGTGAGCACTTCGCCGCGGTGGATCGCTCGCTCTTGCAGCAGTGAGATGGCGGCGACGTCGGCGAGTGCTTGTACGACCGGGACATCGTTGGCGTCGAAGTGGCCGCCGAGGGCGCCGCCGAAGACGTTCAGCGCTCCGATGGTGTGGTTACGTAGCCGTAGCGGGAAGGCGTGGACGGACCGGAATCCGAGGGCGGCGGCCTGGGGTGCGAACCGCGGCCATCGGGGGGTCGCCTGGCTCAGGTCGACGTTGACCACTGGTTTTCCCAGGCGGTAGGCCTCCTGGCAGGGGCCTTCCTGGGTCTGCAGCTGGAAGAGTTCGAGGAGTTTGACGTTCTCGTCGGAGCCAGCCATGAATTCCAGCCGGCCGTCTTTGTCGGCCAGGACGATTCCGACCGCGGCCGCGCTGACGAGGTCGGCGGTGCGGTCGGTGAGCATGTGCAGGAATTCGAGCAGGTCGAATTGTTCGACCAGGGTGTCGGCGACCTCGACGAAAACCGACGCCAACCGCTCGGCGGAAACGGTCGTCATGTCTGCCTCCCGGCTTCTGGGGGTGGAATTTCATGGGTCATGACTCGTCCTGGTCGAAACTCAGCCGCCCGGCGACGACGTCACGGGCGATCTCACTCAGCGCGCGGTTCTCGGCGTAGGCGTATGCCCGCAGGCGGACCATGGCTTCGTTGATCGTGCCGCCGATCTGCACCATCACCATCCCTTGGGCCTGGAAGAGCTCCGCCCGGGAATCGACCGCATCGATGACGCCCTGACCGACACCACCGTTGGAGTCGTCGTGCTCGTCGAGGAGCATCGCGACCGCCACGTCGGCGAACGTCAACGCGTCGGTGAGCTGCTCGGCGGAGAGGGCGCCTTCCTGATCACGGAAGACGTCCAGGACGCCGAGTCGTGCCCCGCCGATCTGGAGGGGAAACGCGAAGACGGCCCGCACACCGCGCTCGTACACGGCGGGCGTGTACATCGGCCAGCGCGCCTCCGCGTACGCGACGAGGTCGGTGACGAGGACCGGGCGGCGGCTCTCGAACGCGTCGATGCACGGGCCTTCCCCCAACACGAACTGCAGCTCCTCGAGGCGTTCGCTCCGTGGGTCGGAGGCAGCGCACACGCCGCGGACGTCCCCCGGGGTGAACACGCTCACCCCGGCTCCCGATGCCGCGAGCACGCCCGTGGCGGCCCGGCAGATGCGCAGCAGGGTTCCTCTCGCCCCGGCGACCGGGGGTTGAGCATCGATGAGTCTTCTGATTGCGCTTTCCCGCTCAACCACGCTTTTCACACGGAAGCGCAGGACAGGAACTCGGAAATGGACCATTCTGGTCGGGCACGATGCGTCCTCTCGGTGTCTCGAGTCGACCACCGAGGGCCGGGGCAGCGAGGGCCGAAGGCACCGGTCCTAATTCGAGAGTACTCGCCGCCCTCGTCTACTGGTTGCCCGGCATCATCGGCCGTAGCATGAGATGCGCGGGCCCTCTGATGTCCGCTGCCCCAGCCCCCGGCATTCTTCGTTCTGGTCGGAGGCGAAGCGATGCTCGCGCGCGGCAACAATTTTCAGGGATCCGATGCGGGCCTCACGGTCTCCGCATGGCGTCCTCCCGGCCGGACCCGTCGAGCACGGGTGAGTCTGGTCGGTGAGGTCGACACGGCCGTAGCGGGCCTGCTGTCCGAGGCCGTCGACTGGTTGGCCGCCGATACACCGCCGGGTGTCCTGATCGACCTCGCGGGGGTGACGTTCGCCGGCTCGGCCCTGCTGAACTTCTTCGGCCGCCTCTCCCACGCGATGCCCGCCGACGGCGAACTGGTCGTCTGGCGATCCTCGCCCAGTGCCGACCTCGTCCTCCGAACCGGCGCCCTGCGGCGGTCGGTGCCCCGCTCGGTCCTTCTCTCCACCTGAACAGCGGTCACGATCGTCGTCGGGCGGGATGGTTGTCGCACCGGTGGTGCGGGTACGGCAGGTGTAGTTGTCTCCGCCGGGAGTTACCGGTAGTGGTCGTCCAGACCCCGCGGCCGTGTCCTGTCTTCGTGTCACGCCGCCGGTCTGCCGGGTGAGGTGTGGCTGCGCCGAGGAGTCACCCATGAGCCTGGACGCTGACATCGCGCGCCGGAGGGCGCCGATCGAGCCGATCGACCGCTACGACTACGGAACCTACTCCAGCGTCGAGCCGCTGTTCCTTCACTGTGCCGCGCTTCCGCACGGCTCGGCGGAACGGCTGCTCGTTCGGGAACGCCTGATCGTGATCCATCTGCCGTTGGCCCGTCACATCGCACGCCGATTCGATCGGCGTGGCGCGGAGTCCGACGATCTCCTGCAGGTGGCGTCGCTGGGGTTGGTGAAGGCCCTCGATCGGTTCGACCCGGCCCGCGGAACGGAATTTCTCTGGTTCGCGGTTCCGACGGTCACGGGCGAGATCCGGCGCCACTTCCGGGACCAGGGGTGGTCGGTCCGGGTGCCGCGCCGCCTGCAGGAGATGTCGATGGCGATCAACGCCGCGACCGTCGAACTCTCCCAGCGCAACAGCCGTTTCCCGACCTCGGGCGATCTTGCCGGGTACCTGCGCGTCTCCAGGCAGGACGTCGTCGACGGCATGGCGGCGGGCAACTCCTATGTGGCCGCGTCGCTCGACCGGCCCGTCGGAACCGACCCCGACAGCGTGTCCGTCGGAGAAATGATCGGCGTCGAGGAGTACGGGTTCGCCGTCGTCGACAATCATCAGTCGTTGATACCGCTGATGGCGCAGTTGCCGGACCGCGAGCGACGAATTCTTGGCTTGCGATTCGTCGACGACATGACCCAGACGCAGATAGCCGAGGAAATCGGCGTATCGCAGATGCACGTTTCCCGTCTGCTGACCCGGACGATCGCCGATCTGCGCACCGGCCTGCTCGAACGGACCTGACCATGCACTCGGCTCGACGGTGAAAACCGTCGGGCCGAGTTCCGGGAGGACGCCGGAATTACTTGGCGTCGTAGGGGTCGCGACTGCCGGACTTGGCCAGCCCGCGGCTGACCATGTAACCGACGGTCAGGATGACGATGAACAGCCAGGCGCGGTCGGCGCGGAAGGAGTCGCTGTGCCCGTCGTCGCTGCCGACGACCTGCGAAGCGATCAGCACGCCGAGGACGGCGACCACATAGGCGACGAGTTCGCTGGTCTTGAACGAGGCCTTCGTCTCGGTACTCAGACGCCGCGTGTGCGGGGTCCGGTCGACAGCGGTGTCGGCCGCGTAGGAACCGGTGGGGTTAGCGGTAGTCATTGCACTCCAAGTAAGAAATACGAAAACGAATTGTTTTCTCGTGCCACCGCGAGATGCCCGGCGGTAATCCCGCCAATCCTCTGTGGATCAAATCATTTTCATCTTCTCGCCCGGCCCGAAATCATTCGGAACTGCGAAACCACCTAGAGAGTTCCTCAGTGATCATTTCTACGATGCCCGGCGACCGCGCGGACGGTCGCATCGCGACGCCCGCCGGCACCCTCGCGTACACCACAGCCGGAATAGGCGAACCGGTGCTGCTGGTCCACGGGCTGGGGGGAACCCGGCGAACCTGGCGCCACCTGATCGACTCGCTGGCGGCCACTCACACCGTGATCGCCGTCGATCTCCCCGGCCACGGGCAGTCCGATCCGCCCGCCGGTGACTACTCCCTCGGCGCCCACGCGTCCGCGCTGCGTGACCTGCTCGTCGCGCTGGGGTACTCCCGGGCCACGCTCGTCGGGCACAGCCTCGGGGGCGGCGTCGCGCTGCAGTTCGCCTACCAGTTCCCCGAGCGCGTCGACCGGCTCGTGCTGATCAGCAGCGGAGGTCTGGGGGCCGAGGTGACACCGATGCTGCGCGCCGCGACGCTGCCCGGCGCCGCGGCCGTGGTGGCCGGCCTCGGCCGGATCCCGGCCGGCGTGACCCGCCGGGTCCTGCCCGTTATCTCCGTCGTGCCGGGCATGATCGCTCGCCAGGACGCTCGCGCGGTGGCCGAGGACGTCCGCGGGATGGCCCGGGCCGGTCACCGTCAAGCGTTCCTGCGCACGGCGCGCTCGGTCATCGACTGGCGAGGTCAGACGGTCAGCGCGAGCCGTCAGCTCGGTCTTCTCGCCGAGCTTCCGGTCCTGGTCGCCTGGGGCGGCCGCGACCGCACGATCCCGACGCACCACCACCGGACGCTCGTCCAGCGGCTGCCCGACGCGCGATCGCTGGAGATCGCGACGGCCGGGCACTATCCGCACGAGACCGCGCCCGGCCAGCTTCTCCCGGCGATCCACACGTTCCTGCGCACCACCGAGCGCTACCGCTACGACGAGCGACACTGGCGCCGGCTGTCGATCCGGGCCGGCGGTTGAGCCGCGTCTGTGCACGCGGGCCGGGGGTCGAGGCGGGTCAGTGCACGCGGGCCGGGCGGCGGGCGCGGCGGGCGACGGAGAGCTGGATGCGGGCCCGGGCGTCGTCACGTCCGAGGACCGTCCGGAGCTGGGTGGCGACGGCATCGGTGGCGGCGACGACCTCGGTCAGGTCGGCCCGCGGGTCGATCGTCCCGGTGAGGGTGACGACGAGCTCTCCGCGGTCGCGGCGCACCTTGCTGTGCGTCGCGCGAATCCCCGGAGCGTCGGCGAGGACCTCGGCGGCGGCTTCGGCCGGACCGCTGGGATCGATGAGCAGGCGCCCGGGCCGGCCGGAGCCCGGAAGCACGAGGAGGCCAGGGCCACGCCGCGGCAGGTGCGCCAGCAGCCACCACAGGCCGAGCAGAACGGCGAGGGCGCCGGCGCCCGCGGCGACCCACGGCCACCACCCCGAATCGAGGACGTCGTCGACGCCGGCCGACGACAGGGTCCCCGGGGAACTCGGCCACCACCGACGCAGTCCGCCCTGGTACCAGGCGGCAGCGCCGACTCCGGCGACGAAGAGGATGAGCCCGAGCAGAGCGGCCATCACGCGGTCGAGAGCAAGCACGGAGCGACGCATCAGTCGCCTTTCCGAGGCTGGAAGTGCGAACGGACCCGGACCTTCACGGCCATCGGTTCGACAAGTGCGTCCAGTCGCCGGTCGACCGTCTCCCGGACACGGTCGGCGATGCCGGGAACGTCCGAGTCGACGGTGACGGTGACCGATCGCCGGCCGGCCACGGAATGCGCGGCCAGCACGCCGTCGACGTCGTCGGCCGCGGCGGAAGCCAGCCGGGCAACGTCGCGGGTGCGGAGAAACACCCCGGTCTCGGACACGACCGCGAGGCTACGGCGTGACCGTGGCCGCAGCGCGGCGACGATCAACCACATGCCGATCAGCGCGACGGCGACCCCGGCGGGAATCAGCCACCACTGCGCGCTGAACCCGTCGAGGCCGTCGGCGAGCGCCGCCAGCCAGGTCCGGCCGGGCGCGCTGTCGACCTCGGAGAGCGCGTCGTGGAGGAGAACCACGCCGGTCGCGGTGAGCAGGATCGCGAACACGGGGCCGACGGCGCCGATGCGCCCGGCCCCGGTCTGCTGCCGCGCGGCGCGCATGGCTGGTTCGGGTGCGATGGTCATCGGACTCTCCTGCGCGCGGGTGCCGCCACCCGGACGAGGTCGGCGATGGTGACGTCGACGGCGTCCACCTGCAGTCCGGCCAGCCGATGGAGCTGGTCGGTGACGGCGTCTCTGACCTGTTCACCCAGGTGGGCGGCGGGGGTCGGCCAGAGGGCGACGATCTCGACGTCGGCGCGGACCCGACCGGCGGCGACGTCGCAGTCCACCCGCGGGTAGGCGCGCCCCAACGCCGAACTCAGCGCGCCGACGCTCTGCGCGGCCGGAACCACGCCGACCACCCGCGTGGCGGCGGCCTCGGCGATGCGCTGCACGGCACGGTCCTCGATGACCAGGCGGCCGCGCCCCCCGGGCTCGTCGTCGGCGGAAGCGGGGCCGGCGACGGGGCGGTCAGCCACGACTACGTCCCGGGACCAGACCGGTGAGGTTGACCCGGCCTTCCAGGTGAGCGCCGACGGCGTAGCCGACGGCCGCGAACAACACGGCGAGCAGGAACCACGCGAACCCGGCGGTGGCGGTGATCAAGGCGAGTAGGAGCCCGGCGAACAGGCCGACGGCGGAATAGGACATGGTCAACTCCCGATCGGATGGCGCGAAGAAACGGCTGGTGGAGCGGCGGTCGACGGCACCGGGTGACCGGAACCGCCGACCCGCGGCGAATCAGTCGGCCGCGACGTCCTCGACGAAGACGTGGACCGGCCTGGCGACCAGCGGGGTGACCGCGTCGTGGATCAGTTGCGCGGTGCGTCTGATCGGCGCGTCCACCGCCAGCACGACATGGACCTCGACGCGGTGATCGCCCAGTTTGATCCCGGTCACCCGTCGGCCGGGCAGGTACGTCGCCACCTCACCGAAGCGGCCCGGGTGCAGTCGCACCACACCGGGAACGGCCCGGACGAGGACGGCGAGGTCGTCAGCCGCCGTCGGTACCTGATCGATGACGGTCCCGGACCACCCCTCGATGGCCGGGACGGGCGTGCTCACTGCACCCGCGGGGTGCGGTCGGTGTCGTCGTCCTCGTCGTCCTCGGGCAGGTGGATGTCGGCGACCGCGATGTTGACCTCGGTGACGTCCAGGCCGGTCATCCGCTCGATCGACGCGATCACGTTGCGCCGCACGCCGGATGCGAGATCCGCGATCGCGACGCCGTACTCGGCGACCATGTCGATGTCGACCGCGGCCTGCGTCTCGCCGACTTCGACCGACACACCCTGCGAGTGGTTGACCCGGCCGCCCGGGATCCGTTCGCGCACGGCGCTCATGGCCCGCGATCCCCCACCACCCAGCGAGTACACGCCGGAGACGTCCTTCGCGGCGATCCCGGCGATCTTGGACACCACGGTGTCCGCGATCGAGGTGGTGCCCTGCGTGGTCTGCAGACCCTGGTCCCGGGTGGCCAGGTTCCCGGGCCGGTCGTTCGTCTTCGTCGGGGTGATGGTCGTCGACTCCGTCATGGGATCTCCTTCGGGTACGTCACCGGTCACGACAGCGACCGGCGGAACCCACCGTCGACTCGCGACGATGTGTCACCTAGTTAGAGAGCCGAAATGCAACAACCTCACGGTCAGAATCGGGTGAGCTAGATCACTAGACGGAATCCGGTGAGCCCGGGCGACGCGGGCATCCAGCGCGCCCCGAGCCTGGAGACGAGGCGCAGCCGTTGTCGGCGCAGTCGATACATCAGCACGCGCGGCCGGCCGCGGACCGCGTCCGGACGCCCGACCGGGTACTGTCCCGGCGCGCCGGGCTGGGCGACCGGAAAGCCTTCGCCCTCGTCGTGACCCGGTATGGACCCGGGCTCTACCGCTACATCTTCCGGCTGCTCGACAATCCGTCCGATGCCGAGGACATCCTGCAGGAGACGTTCCTCGACGCCTGGAAGGGCCGGGGCGGCTTCCGCGGCGACGCCGCGCTTCAGACGTGGTTGTTCACGCTTGCTCGTCGACGGGTGTATGCGCACTACCGGCACGCGCCCGAGGTGGGGCATCGCGGTCACGTCGACGTCGACGACGTCATCGACCGGCTTCCCGCGCGTGATGCCGACCCGGCCGGAACCCACCAGCGACACGATCTTCTCGTCGCCCTCGATCTGGCCCTGCGGATGCTGCCGCCGCGGCAACGGTCGGTCTGGCTCCTGCGGGAGATCGAAGGATTCACCTACGTCCAGATAGCGACCGTCATGGCTGTCACTCCCGATGCCGTACGCGGACTGCTCGAACGAGCCCGCGCCGCGCTGGTGATCACCTTGAAGGAGTGGCGTTGACCTCCGACCACGAGGGCGGTGACACGCTCACCCGGGCCACCCACCTGTTGCGGCTGCACACCGATGCGGGTTGGACCGCCATCAGCACCGACGTCCTGCACCGTGCCGGGCACGCCATCCGCCTCTCCGCGCCCGTCCGCGGCCGGCACGAGACCGGTGACTTCTCCGTGGCCGACCACGTCGTCGTCGCCCGCGTGCACGAAGCGGTCGACGCCGTACCGCACGCCGCCGCGGCCCGGATCACCTGCGACACCAACGCCCACCACGAGCTGGAATCGCTCACCGTCCAGGTCGTCGTGGCCTACGGCAGCCCCGTGCTCGGCGTCGCGGACCAGATCCACACCGCGACGGCCCGAACCCTCACCGACGTGCTCGGTGGGCCCGCCCGGTCGAACGTAGCCGTCCACACCCAGGTCAGCGACGTCACCGACGATCCCCGCGACGTCTGCTGAGCGCCGGGCGACCTCACCGAAGGAGATACGGGCGTAGGGACGACCGCAAGGGCGGACAGTCCATCCGGCATCTCTCGGTCGTCGAGAAACTGATCTGAGGCTCCTCGTCACCTGACACCAGTGTTCGCAACCGAACGTTTCGTCGGTTGCGAGGCCGATCGAGCGGGGCGCGGGTTCGC
This sequence comes from Cryptosporangium arvum DSM 44712, assembly GCF_000585375.1. Taxonomy (NCBI): domain Bacteria; kingdom Bacillati; phylum Actinomycetota; class Actinomycetes; order Cryptosporangiales; family Cryptosporangiaceae; genus Cryptosporangium; species Cryptosporangium arvum. The sequence continues at coordinate 8,231,610 of NZ_KK073874.1, read as the reverse complement.
GGGAAGGTAGTGGCACAGCAGGGGGAACACACTTACTTACTCAGGAGGCTGGACGACATGAGCGGCTGCTACGACTACGACTACAACCAGTGCAACGACTGGGACTACAACGAGTGCAAGCCGCGTCGTCGTCGCCACCACAAGAAGCGGTACAACGACTGCTGGGACTACAACCCCTGCAGCTGACGTACACCACCACCACCGAGGGCCGGGGAGCACACGCTTCCCGGCCCTCGTAGCGGTGACGAGGCGGCATGACCCGACCGATGCGCAGTGGGCGGTCCTGGCTCCCCTTCTGCCTGCACGTTCGTCCTCGGGTCGTCCGCCGAAGTGGGAGAAACGACAGCTCATCGACCGGATCCGGATCGGCGCGCCGTGGCGTCCCGGCGGACTATGCGCCTTGGCGGACCATCTACGGGTTGTTCCGCCGCTGGCAGCGCGACGGCACCGGGGACCGAATCCTCGCGACGCTGCAGCCGACCGCCGACGCGGCCGGCCGGATCGGGTGGACGGTGAGTGTGGACTCCACCACCAGCCGCGCCCACCAGCACGCCGCCGGCGCCCCCAGGAACGGGGACCTGCAGAAACAACCGCCCGGCGGTGTCCACGACGAACCCGCAGATCATGGCCTCGGGCGTTCCCGCGGGTCTTGACGACCAAGACGCATCTGGCCTGCGAGCAGGGCCAGGAGGTCCTCGCGCCGATCGTGACCGCCGGACACCGCGGCGACAGCCCGCAGTTCATCCCCGTCCAGCGTCGGATCAGAGTCGCACGACCCAGCGGCGGCCGAGCCCGCACCCGCCCTGACCAGGCGGCTCCGGTCGTTGGCGCGGGTGGCGAGGACGACCTGACCGGTTGCGATGTCGCGCAGCGGAATCGTGGTCAGGCCCGGATGTAGCCCGGTCGCGTAGTCGAGGGCGGCCGATGGCCACGGCTTGTCCCGAGGCGACATCGAAGCGGATTCCGCGGATCAGAGCCTCCGTCGCGGAGCCCGCCCCATCATCTGATAGATCCTTCTCAAATAAGACCATCCTCTGGTCTAATGATCGAAGCTTCCCGACGCGCCACGACCTGATCGACGCGCTCGGACCGCTCAGAAGGAGGAGACAACGTGCTGTCCGAAACCCATCCGAACGCCGTGTGGCTGGCTGACCTGTACCGGGGTGGCGCGGCGATCACGACCGACTCGAGCCTCGATGACGACGAGCGGCTCCGTCGGCAACGGCAGCACACCGAGGAAGTCATGCAGCGGATGTCTCCGGACCTGGTCATCCACACCGGCGGCGTGCGGCTCGCCGCGACGGGGGGACAGGACTTCCTGCGCCGCTACGTGAAGCGGCGGGCGAGTCTCGCCGACGCCAACGTCGAGCCGGTCGGCTTCGATCAGATTCTCGCCGACGACCACTACGGCATCGTCCACGGAACGTTCCGCACATCGCGCGGCGACTGGACGTGGACTCGCGTCGGCATGGGGGCGTGGCGTTTTCACGAGGGTCTGGCGGTCGAGCACTGGGAGCTCTCCGACGGACCGAAATGGGACGAATTCTTTCTCGCCGGAGACCCGGCGTCGTTCACCGGGTCGGCGCAGGACTTCTGGACCCACGGCGTCTGACCGCGCCACCCTATCCAGGAGCGATCTCACGTGTACATCACCGCCTCGATCGATCGAGTGACCGTCGCTCCGAGCTGGTCTCGCGCAGCAACGGCGGAGTTCCGACGTCTGGGGGAAGTCCCGGCGGCCACCGTCGGTGACGCACTGCAGCGGATGACCGTGATGGACGGCGGCATCCGACTGTTCACCGGGCCCACCGCGCTACTGGGCAGCGCCCTGCCGGTGGACGTGCGGTCGGGTGACAACCTGGCCATTCATCGAGCGCTCGACGACGCCCGACCGGGTGACGTCCTGGTCGTCAACGGACACGGCGACCTGACCCGCGCGCTGATCGGGGATCTCATCGGCGAGATCATGGTCAACTGCGGGGTCGTCGGCGCCGTGGTCGACGGTGCGATCCGTGACGTCCGGGCGCTGACCGAGATGGGCCTGGCCGTCTACGCTCGGGCGGTCACGCCGGCCGGACCGTTCAAAGACGGTCCCGGCGTCATCGGTGGCCCGGTGGCGGTCGGCGGCGTGGTCGTGGCGGCGGGTGACGTGCTCGTCGGGGACTCCGACGGGGTCGTCGTCGTTCCGCGGCGCCGGGTGCAGGAGGTCGTCGATGCGGTCGGCGCCATCGGCGAGTACGAGGAGACGCTCCGGCAGCGCATCCTCGCCGCCCGCCCCGACGGCCCGGTCGTGGCTCGATGACCGCGGCGCGGCCCGCTCCCCGGATCGAGGAATTGCGCCGCTTCTCGCGGCGGCCGGCTCTCGGGCCGGCCCCGCCGGGTGCGGTGTCCCTCGCCATGGGGGAGCCGGACCTCCCGACGCCGACGCCGGTGATCGAGGCTGCTGTGGCCGCCTTGCGCGCGGGCGACACCCACTACGCGGACCAGAAGGGCCTGCCCGAGTTGCGCACCGCACTCGCGGGTCGGTTGCCCGCGTATCCGGGACGGGCGTGGAGTGCGGACGACGTCGTGGTCACTCACGGAGCCACTGGTGCGCTGGCGGCGATCGTGCTCGCGATGGTCGGCCCCGGCGACCGCGTGGTCATCCCGGAGCCGGCCTACTCGCTCTACGCCGACCTCGTGGTACTCGCCGGAGGCACCGTCGACTTCGTCCCACTCGGCCGGGACCTGCACTGGGACCTCGACGCGCTGGCCGCTGCGCTTCCCGGCGCCACCATGATGATCTTCTCGAATCCATCGAATCCCACCGGCATCGTGCACCGCGAAGAGGAGCTCGAGGCCCTCGGAGCCCTCCTCGACGGCTCCGGCGTTCTGCTCGTCAGTGATGAGGCGTACCACCGGCTGGTCTACCCGGGCCACGTGGCGCGTTCGGTGCTGACGATCGAATCGCTGCGGGAGCGAGCGGTGTGCGTGGGGACGTTCTCGAAGACGTACGCGATGACCGGCTGGCGGGTGGGGTACCTGACCGGGCCGCGCGAGGTGGTGGACGCGGCGGCTCACCTGCACCGGACCTTCAACGGCTCGGTGAACACGGCGGTCCAGCGCGCGGCCGTGGCTGCCCTCGAGTTGCCGGACCGCGCGGTGGAGGCCATGGTCGAGACGTATCGGCAGCGTCGCGAGCTCGTGATCACGCACCTGGCGGGCGTCCCCGGCCTGCACCTGATTCCCCCGGAAGGCGCGTTCTACGGCTTCCTTCGGTACGACGCCCCTCGTCCCTCCGAGGAGGTCGTCCGTGAGCTCGCCGAACGGAAGGTGCTGGTTCGGGCCGGAGCGGAGTACGGACCCTCGGGCGAAGGACACCTCCGGATCTCGTTCGCGACCTCCGTGGACGACCTGCGGACCGGGCTCGCCCGCATCGTCGGTCACCTCGGTGTCGACCGGCATCGGAGACGCTAACCTCTACCTGCGTTTCGACGAGGCGGAGGAGGCCCGTGTCCGATCGCCAGGCCGTCCCCCGCGAGGGGCGCAAGTTGCGCAGTGACACCCGCCGCAACCGTCGACGCCTCCTCGAGGCCGTGGGTGAGCTCGCCCGGGAAGCGCCCGACGAACTCACCATGCAGGCGGTCGCGTCCCGCGCGGAAATCGGTCCGGCCACCGCCTACCGTTACTTCTCCTCGTTGGAGGAGGTGCTCGCGGCGTACGTGCTCAGCGTCGTCGAGCAGCTCAACGAATTCACCGCGACGTCGACCGCGCAGGGGCGGCCGCTCTTCGATGCCGTCGTGAACAAGTGGGTGGACCTGCTCTCCGAGCACGGCCCCGCGCTGGTCCAGCTCCGGTCCCGACGGGGTTACCTGGAGCGGCTCCACGACGGGAATCCGATCATCGCCCTCATGCGGGACGCCTGGGCCGGCCCGGTGCGGGGGCTGCTCGACGACATCGGGCTCCCGGACGACATGCTCGAGTACGCCTTGTTCCTCAACAACATGATCTTCGATCCGCGCGAGGTCCTGGACCTCCTGCGGCACGGGCACCTGTCCCGCCGGGAGGTCGTCACGCGGCTGACCGAGGCGTACTGCGGCGCGCTGCGCGGGTGGGTACGGGCGGGCTGACCCGCCGTGCGCGCCGGCCTCTGATCGTTCTCGGGCGCTCCGAAAAGACAGCTGACGCTGGCGCTATGCGATAGACTTATCTCAATTCATACTGCAGTCACAGATCGCGTCGGCGAGAGGCAGTCATGATGTCGCGACCAGACCGGGTCGGAACGGCCGGCTATCTCCGGCGCATCAGCGATCCACGGCCGTGGCGCGCGTGTCGGCTCGGCACCGATGGGTGACGCCGGGCGCGAGGTCGCGACCCGGATGGCGGAGGCCGCCCAGCGATGGCTGGATTCCCTGGACGCGGACCAGCGTGGGGTGGCGGTCGGGCCGCCACCGGGCGCCGACGCCGACGCCGAACGCACCCGCTGGTTCTACACGCCCACCGATCACGGCGGCCTGACGTTCCATCAGCAGCGCCCCGCTCAACACCGGATGGTGATGCAGCTGGTCGCGAGCGGACTGTCCGAAGCCGGGTACACGACCGTCGCCACGGTGCTCGGTCTGGAGAACGTGCTCGACCGCGTCGAGGACTTCTCGGTGAACTGGGGGAGGGAGCGGACGCGCGATCCCGGCCTGTACTACCTGCGGATCTTCGGCGAAGCCGGCGGACGGCAGCCGTGGGGATGGAGGTTCGGCGGGCACCACGTCTCGATCAACAACCTCGTGGTGGACGGGCGGGTCGTCGCCACGACCCCGTGTTTCCTGGGTGCTGATCCGGCGGCGTCACCGCTGTTGGGCGGCGCGACGCTACGCCCGCTGGGGACGGCCGAGGACCTGGCCCGCGAACTGGTCCGCTCCCTGCACCCGGAGTTGGCCACTCGCGCGGTGCTGCTGCCCCGCGCCCCGAACGACGTCGTCGCGGGCAACAGCAGCACGATCGACGACCGCGTGCTGAAGCGCGGCGAACTCTGGCGCCCAGGCCCGCACCGCCCGGACCGCGCCGAGGAACCGGCCACCGGCCTCGACGGCGCGAACCGGCGAGCGCTGGCGCTCACCCCGCCGCCCAAGGGCGTGCCGGGCGCCGAACTCGACGCCGCGCAGCGGGAGCTGCTGCGCGCTCTGCTGGGCACCTACCTCGGTCGTGTCCCGGACGGGGTGTCCCCGCTGCGTCGCTACGACGATTCGGCTGCGCTGGAGGCCGTGCACCTCGCCTGGGCCGGCTCGACCAGGGCGGGTGAACCGCACTACTACCGCCTGCAGGGCCCACGCTTGCTCATCGAGTGGACCAACGTCCAGCGCGGGGCCAACCACGCTCACGCCGTCTGGAGGGACCCCGAGGCCGACTTCGGCGGCGACGTCCTGGCCGCCCACCACGCCGCCCACCACGCGCGCTGATTCCACCCTCGGCGCACAGAACGGATAGTGACGTAAATGGCCGGTCTGCAGCCGCCCCGTACGACTCGTCCCACACTGCGCGGATCCTTCGGCATGACCGCGTCGACGCATTGGCTGGCTTCCGCGACGGCCCAGTCCGTGCTCGAGCGAGGCGGCAACGCGTTCGACGCGGCCACAGCGGGCGCCTTCGTGCTGCACGTGGCCGAACCGCACCTCAACGGGCCGGGCGGTGATCTCGTCGCCGTGCTCGCCACCGCGTCGAACCCGTCTCCGCAGGTGCTGGTGGGGCAGGGACACGCTCCGCGGGGAGCCACGATCGAGCACTTCGTGGCCGAGGGACTGGACCACGTGCCGGGTGCCGGTGCCCTTGCCGCTGCCGTCCCGGGTGCTGTCGACTCCTGGCTCTGGCTGCTCGCCGAGTTCGGCACGTGGGAGCTCGCCGACGTCCTCGCCTACGCGATCGACTACGCGGAGGGCGGCGTCCCGGTCGTGCCTCAGTTGGCGCAGGTCCTGCTCAGGATCGAGGATCTCTTCCGCACCCATTGGCCGACGTCGTACGCGCTGTGGATGCCTTCGGGGACGGTCCCGCAGCCGTATACGACCCTGACGAACCCCGCCTATGCGCGTACGCTGCGCCGGCTGGTCGCCGCGGGGGCCGGCCAGTCGAGAACGGCACGGATCGAGTCCGCGCGGTCCACCTGGCGAACCGGCTTCGTGGCCGCCGCCGTGGCCGAGTTCGCAGCCGTTCCGCATCGGCACTCCTCCGGCAGCGACCACGCCGGAGTGATCACCGCCGCCGACTTCAGCGATTTCGTTCCGTCCCTCGAGCCGGCCGTCACCGCGAAGTTCCGGGGAGCCACGGTGGCGAAGGCGGGCCTGTGGTCCCAGGGCCCGGTCCTGCTGCAGGCCCTCACCATGCTCGACCATTTCGACGACGAACGGATCGATCCGTCGACCGCCGTCGGAATCCACACGATCACCGAGGCCTTGAAGCTGGCCATGGCCGACCGGGAAGCGTTCTACGGGCATCTGGAGCCCGCGGATGCGGAGACCGTGCTGCGTCGTCTGCTGTCCCCGCGGTACAGCAGAGAGCGGGCCGGCCTGATCGATCCGGTCGCGTCGACCGCGTTCAGGCCCGGCGATATCGGCGTTCCGCCGTACATACCGCCGCTCGGCACCGATCGGCCCGAGACCGGGGGTGACGGGACGGGGGAACCCACCGTGCAACTGACAGGGGAGACCCGGGGCGACACCTGCCACATCGACGTCGTCGACCGCTGGGGGAACCTCATCTCCGCCACACCGTCGGGAGGATGGCTCCAGTCGTCTCCCGCCGTACCGGAGCTCGGTTTCGCGCTGGGCACCCGGCTCCAGATGACCTGGCTGGACCGGGCCGCTCCCTCCCGCTTGACGCCGGGGCGTCGGCCCCGCACGACGCTGACCCCGACGCTGCTGCTGAGCGACGGCAGGCCGGTGGCCGCGCTGGGCACCCCCGGGGGTGACCAGCAAGACCAGTGGCAACTGCTCTACCTGGTGCGCACTCTGGCGTTCGGCCTCGATCCGCAGGAGGCGATCGACGCGCCCGCGTTCCATACCACGGCCCTCGTCACATCGTTCTGGCCGCGGACGTGGACGCCGGGGGGACTGGTGATCGAGGACCGAGTGGACGAGGCGGTCGTCGACGAACTGCGCGGCCGCGGCCACGACGTGACGCTCTCCGGACCGTGGAGCCAGGGCCGGCTGTCCGTGGTCACCCGGGATCCGGACAGCGGCGTTCTCCAGGCGGCGGCGAACCCGCGTGGTGCACAGGGTTACGCGGCGGGGCGGTGAACGGCGGGCTTGGGCGCGTCAACGGACCAGCGGGAGGAAGATCGTGTCGACGATCTCCTCGACGACCTCGCGGGTGACCGGCCGTAGTGTCATCATCGCCTCGGCCCGGACCAGGTCGAACGGGAGCGAGGCGATCCGCGGCGTGAGCTTGGCCGGGTCGAGTTCGCCGCGATCGATGGCGCGTTTCATGATCTCGTCGCGCCCGGAGCTGCGTCCGGCGAGGATCGCCTCGCGTAGGTCGACGAAGCTGGTCCGGGTCTCGGTGAAGTAGCCGGCGAGCAGCACGCTGAGTTGGCCGAGGAACGCACCGCCTTTGTCGCTCATCTCGGTGAGGGTGGCGACCAGGTCGCCGCGCAGGGATCCGGTGTCAGCCGGAGCGATCAGGTGAGTGACGTTGCGGTGGACCACGGCCGCCTCGACCAGCTGCTGCTTGTCCGCCCAGCGCCGGTAGACCACCGGTTTGCTGGTGCCGGCTCGGCGCGCGACGGAGTCGACGGTCAGGTTCGCGTATCCCCGCTCACTCAACTCGTCCCAGGCCGCTTCGAGGATCGCCGCTTCGAGCGCTTCCCCGCGCCGTCGCTCCACGAGTTCTCCTTAGAAACCTTGACGTTTCTTATCGAAGACTCTACCGTCGGAATAAGAAACTATGCAGTTTCTTATTGGATGTTCGAGCATCTCACCGGTCGCGGTGCAGCCTGCGGCCGCGGCCCTCGACGGTGGTACCGCGTGCCTCGCCCCGTTCCGCCGATGAGAGGCAGCCGCGTCGGAATCGCGGCGCGCCCGCACCAAGGAGTCGTTCATGCAGCAGAGCACGACCGAAACCGCAGAGGCCCGACTCCACTCCAGATGGAACGCGCGGCTCCTCGGCCTGGTGGCTGTCCTGGCGATGGTGAGCTTCGTGGCCGACGCGGCCATCTCGGCACCGCTGGTGGTCCTTCCGGAGATGCTCGACCACTTCGACACCGACCAGGCGGGGTGGCTCAACGCCAGCGCGACGCTGGCCGGAGTGGCGTGGTCCCCATTGCTGGGAAAGAGCGCCGACATCTACGGCAGGCGCAGAATTCTGGTGCTGACGTTGTTCATCAGCTGCGCGGGCGCCCTCCTGTGTGCCGTGGCCCCCACCATCTGGGTGTTCGTGCCCGGGCGCATGTTGCAGGGAGCGGCTCTGGCGGCCGTGTTCCTCTCCGTTGCGATCGTGCGGAGCCTGTGCGCACCGCGCATCGGAATGATCGTGGTCGGCATCGTGACCTCGGGCTCCGCGGTGCTCAACATCGCCTCCCGGTTCCTCATCGAGCAACTGGCCAACGAGTACGGCTTCCAGATCCTGTTCGTCTTGGCGGCCTGCGTCGCCGCCGCGATGGCGTTGTTCGTCCACGTCCTGATCCCTGAGTCGCTGATCAAGACGCCAGGCACGATCGACTTCAGCGGCGCCGTACTGCTCGGCGGCGGCCTCGCGGGGGTGCTCAGTTACATCAGCCTGGGCTCGGGCGTCGGCTGGCTCTCCGCCGGTCCGCTGGCTCTCCTCATCGGCGGCATCGCTGCATTGACCTGGTGGTACGTCGCCTCGACCCGAAAGCCCGACCCCCTGATCGACGTCCGGAACCTCGGTAAGCCACTGGCGCTCACGCTCCTCGTCGTCGCCCTCGGAGCCGGCGCGTTCCAGAGCATGCTTCAGCTCATCTCGCTCATCAGCGACGTCTCGCCGGACGAGCGACTCGGGTACGGACTGGCCGGCGAGGGATCCATAGCCCTGCTGCTCGGGAGCGCGGGCCTCGGAATCATGTTCGGAGGTCCGCTGGCGGGATGGCTCGCCGCGCGCCTCGGGCCGATTCCGGCGTTGGCCGGGGTCGTCGTGCTCGGAACGGTAGTGACGATCGGGATGTTCCTCGGGGCCTCGCAGTTCGCGATCGCGCTCTTCTGCTCACTCGCCCTGGGTGTCACGGCCGGAGCACTCCTGACGTCCGGCTTCAACACCGCGGGAACCCTGGCGTCCGCCGAACGACAGGGCGTCGTGTCCGGTCTGATCATGGTCTCGGTCTCGATCGGATCAGTGGTCCTCGACTTCGTCGGCGCGGCCGTGCTCACGCACACCCACGTGGTTGTCGACGGCGAAACGTCGAACTCGGCCACCGGTGTGTACAGCTACGTCGTCTTCGCTTCCGGTGCGTTCACGCTCGCCACGGTGCTGGTCGTCCTGCTCTGGCGAGCCGTCGGCCGTAACCCCCACTCGCCCTCGGTGGACCTTGCGCGCCGCGCGGCGTGATCACCCGGGTTTCGACCCCCAGCACGAAGCAAGGAGTGGACGAATGACAGTAGGAACCGCACCTCGAGGAACGGTGCTGGTGTCCGGTGCGAGCATCGCGGGCCCCGCCGTGGCATTTTGGCTGCACCGGTACGGATACGACGTGACCGTCGTGGAGAAGTCCACCGGTGTCCGCGGCGGTGGATACCCGATCGACGTGCGCGGCACCGCGATAGAGGTAGCTCGTCGGATGGGAATCCTTCCGCGACTCCAGGAAGCACACATCGCCTCCCGCCGGTTGACGTTCCTCAACGCTGATGGCAGCGAGATCGTGGAGATACACCCGCAGCAGCTGGTCGGTGGGGTCGAGGGACGCGATCTCGAGGTGCGCCGCGGGGACCTGACGGGACTGTTGTTCGAATCCGTCCGGAACGACGTCGAGTTCGTCTTCGACGATTCCGTCCAAGGGCTCACCGAACACACGCACGGCGTCGACGTCACGTTCCGCAGCGGAGCTCAGCGCAGTTTCGACATCGTCCTGGTCGCGGACGGCATGCACTCGAGCACCCGGGAGCTCGTGTTCGGCTCCGAGCAGCAGTTCCACCGCTATCTGGGCTACTGCTTCGCGGTGTTCTCCATGGGGAACACCTTCGGGCTCTCGCACGAAGGGGTGGTCTGGAACACTCCCGGAAAGGCTGCGGTGCTCTACGCGGTCCAGGACGCCGACGAGTTGCACGGGTTCTTCAACTTCGCCGTCCCGCAACCGCCGTACGAGGTTCTTCGTGACCCCGCGGCGCAACGTGACCTCGTCGCCGCCACCTTCGCCGACGACGGGTGGGAAGTCCCGACGATGGTCGACGCCATGCGCCGCACGAGCGACTTCTTCTTCGACTCGGTCAGCCAGATCCACATGCCGCGCTGGTCCCGCGGCCGGGTCGCGGTCCTCGGTGACGCGGCCTACGCCCCCTCTTTCCTGACCGGACAAGGTTCCAGCCTCGCCCTCGTCGGCGCCTACATGCTCGCGGACGCGCTGGCCACCCATCGCGGGCACACCGCGGCCTTCGCCGCCTACGAACGCGACGTCCGCGGATTCGTCGAACTGAACCAGGCGCAGGTCGGTGACGGCAGTGCGGCGCTCTTCCCCACTACCGTCGAAGCTCTGGAGAAACGCAACAACCGGCTCCGGAGCCTCACCACCCTGCCGCCGAGCACCGGGCGGCCGGCCCACACGGCCCTCACCCTGCCCCCCGAACGCGGTCCGCAGCCACGGCTCAGGCAAGCCGAGGCGGCGTTCACCGGCGCCGCGGAGTCGCGGACTCCCCCAGGGTGACGGGCCCGCGGTGTACCTGGACGCGCCACCCGGCAGGGGACGGAACGGCGGACGGGTGGGCCCCGGTGACGCCGTCGGCCGACCGGTGACCAGGTCGTCGCAGACGTTGAGGGACCGGCCGGCTGGTCACGCGGGTCGTCGAGACCGGCGACCCGGTCGGCGACCGCGTCCCGCGCGGTGAGCACCAGTGTGCGCCGCGGCCGGTGCAGGTCCGGATGGTGCGCGACCGGGCGGACCAGGTCGAGCCCGTCGCCGTCGGGCAGCCCGAGATCGATCGGCCGCGACGGGCCTGTTCGAGCGTCCTCTCGTGCCGGGCGAGCGCTCGACCGCGCCGTCGACGAACGGACCGGTGGGCCGATCCTGAGCACACCCGCGACGGCCGAATGGATCGGCACGCCGCGACCACCGGCTGAAGCACACTACCCGTGGGCTGTGGTGCCAGTAGGCGAAGCGGTGGAGGTCGAAGGTGCGCGAGCGTGGTGACGTCGCCGAGGTCGATGGGGATGTCGGCTCGGGGGAGTGATGCCGCCGCAATTTCGGCGGCGTTGAGCAGCGGCTCGGACCATTGGTCGACGTCACCGGAGAAATCCAGGCGCAGTTGGCGGGGGCTGGGCTGAAAGATCCGCAGCTGCGGTTGCCGCCGGGTCGGCGGGTGGGCCGGGAGCGGCTTGGTGAGGTCGATCGGTAGTTCGGACATCGAGCGACGGATCCTGATCGGGGGTGCGGCATCCCAGGCTGGAGTGGCGAAGTTGCAGGAGTCGGTATCGCGTCGGGCAGTCCTGCGCCCGGCCGAACAGCGCTGCGGGTTCCCGCAGTTCTCGATCTGTTGGCCCGATCACTGCGTCTATGCCGACGAGCGGCAGTGGTTAAACCGGACGTGGTGTCGGAGCAACGTGGATCGGAGGCCGTGTCGGCCGCCGCCAGCGGCGAATGTGAGCCTGATCGCTCCGCCCGAACCGGCCCCGAACGGCGCCGACGCCCCCGAATGTTGTCCGACGTACGTCCGGCCACACTCATAGCCCGTGGAACACGATGGGACACAACCGGAGACCCCACCCAGCCCTCATGCCTCGAAGCGAGCGGACACGAAACGGCCCGCTACCAGCGTCTCCGCTGGTAGCGGGCGTTTCCCCAGGCGTGGCGGGTGAAGGATTCGAACCTTCGTAGGCTGAGCCGACGGATTTACAGTGCGCCGGCGTCGCTCCAACCGCAGCTGTCTGGACCTGCGGATTCACGAGAAAGTCCGTGCGTTGCGAGGCAGTGGCGTCCGCTGCTCGTCCACCCCGGTTGTCGCGCCTGCCCGGCTACTGCTCAGTCGCGCTTAGAAGCTATTGCTGGACAGGCGTCAACATAGGGCTGTTGTGATACGCGGCGATCAGCCATTGACCCTCCCGCTTCTCGAGCACCCAGGTTGCGTTGACCTTCCCTGCGTCGGGAACCTCCGTCTGGCCGTCGAACAGAATGCCGGATTCGGTGACGACGATTGCGGCGTCTTCTCCGACGAAGCGGAGGCTGAGCTGTTTGTTGTAGGTCGAGCTGCCCTTGAGTGGCCCCTCGAAGGCCAGGGCCATGTTCTCGCGGATCGCATCACGGCTGTCGCGGAGCGAGCCGGTCATGATGGCGGTCGCATCCGCGGTGTAGTTGGCGACCATGCCTTCGGCGTCGCCGGCCTCCCATGCCTTGTAGGAGTCGACCAATACGGCCTGGACGGCGGCCTCGTCTTCCGCGCGGCTGTCGGACACCGGTTCTCCTCTTGTGACCGGTTCGCCAGGTGTTCCGGCGAACTCGTCACTACATACCGGCGGCAGGGCCGAAACTCATCGCGCCCGGAGCGACGGCCCGTCAGGCTTCGAGCGTGGCGGGAAGCTCGAAGGAGGCAAAAACCTCAGCGTCCCGGAAGACCGAGTTGCGGGAGATTCCGCCCTTCGTGACCGTGAAGACCTGCAGTGTGTTCAGTTCGAACGTCCCGTTGGGGCCGCGGTTGTAAGCGGCGAATGCCGGCTGCGAGTTGGCGCCGACCGGCAGGAAGCGCCACTGGTTGCCGTTCTTGGCGAAGACCCAGTCCATGAACACGCCGTAGTTCTCGCGTCCGATGAACCAGTTGACCATCGGGGGCATCTCCATGAGCACGTCGTCGGTGAGCAGTTGCTTGAGACCTTCGACGTCAGCGTTCTCAAAGGCCTTCATGTATCTGTCCACCCAGGCGCGCTGCTCGGCGTCGGACGGTTCGGTGACCTGCTCCTCCAGAATCCCCACGTCCTTGAGCCGGGCCCTGGCCCGTTGCAGCGAACTGGTGACCGAGGCGGTCGTGACTCTCAAGATGTCTGCCGTTTCGACGGCGGAGAAGTCGAGCACCTCACGCAGGATCAACACCGCGCGCTGCCGCGCGGATAGGTGCTGCACGGCGGCGACGAAGGCGAGCCGGAGGCTGGCGCGGTCGATACTTGCAGTGCCTCGCCCGCCTGTGCTCAGCAGGAAATCGGGTAGCGGTTGCAGCCAGGTGACTTCCCCGCCAGGAACCAACGGTCCGCGTGGATCGCTCTCCGCGACCAGGCCGGAGGGGAGCGGACGGCGACTGCGGCTCTCGAGCGCGGTGAGGCATGCGTTGGTCGCGATGCGATACAGCCAGGTCCGCAGAGAGCTGCGGCTCGCGTCGTAGCGGTCCCTCGCGCGCCATGCTCTCAGGTACGTTTCCTGCACGAGATCCTGCGCGTCGTGGACCGAGCCGAGCATCCGGTAACAGTGAGCCAGTAGTTCCGGCCGGTACCGATCGATGCTGCGATCGAACTCCTCCGCCGTCGCCGTCACTACCTGATTGCCCTTCTGCCAGCGCCCCAACGCGAGCATATCGATCGGCGACGCTCTGCGGCCGCGTTACACGAACGGTGTGGGTGAGTCGGCTTCCAGATGCGCTGCGGCCCTGACGATCGTGGCTGTCGAACTGTCCGGTGGTCTGACCGGCGAGTGAGCCCACCACCGACCATTCGGCGTCAGCGTTCAACTTCCGTACCGAACTCAGCGCTCGGCGGCAGGAGCGGATGGCCGGTTCCAGCCACTCGCGGATGAATTGGCGGTCTGGCAGGCTCGGGTGGTGAGTAGTGCGTTAGGCATTCTCCGTCGCGAGTTCGAGTCAGCGCCGGGCTCGTTCATGTTGAAGCTCTACGCGGATCGAGAGTGGGACCGCGCCGGGTTCGGCGATATGGAACGAGCGATGCGCGCCGTGTGCGCCGTCTACGCCGATCGGGGACACCTGGATCGATGGCTCGCCGAGGGGTTCTACTACGTGTCGACCTGGGTGCCGGTACACACGGCGCATGTCGACTTCCCGCGTCCGGAACCGGCCAGCTACTACGAGGCGTGCACGACTCGCCTGCAAGAGCTCGCCGCGTGGTTCTTTCACGGGTGGCACGTCTACCAAGAGCCTCACGAGTGGGAAGATCTATGAGGTCTCTCCGAGAGACGGGACGCCACACCCGGCGCGGCATGAGAGGACGTCGGCATGCCGGCGACCTCGCGGCGCGTAAAGATGCGTCCCACCGCTAACCTCTTCGGCGTGGACCTGGCCGCGGCTGTCGCGCTAACACAGCAACTGATTTCGACACCCCTTCCGGAGCTTGGATACCAAATCGTCGACATCGAGGTGAGTGGCGACTTTTACGAGGACGATGATGGCGCCGCCGCCAGCGCCGCATGGGCGCGCCTGGACGCCGAGCGCGTGCGGCTGGTCGACGCACTGACCGAGCACTGGGGCGTGCCGCAGCGGGCGGAGCTGCACATCCGGTGGGACGACGAGCGCCGCACACTGACGAATGATCTCGCAGGCTTTGTTACCAACGTGCAGTCGTGGCATCGGGAAGGGCGCGAGGTATGCGTCGGCCTAGGCCAAGACGATAAAGAGTTGCCGATCCGGCTCGTTCTGGGGATGGGCGACTTGGCCGTCACCTAGTGCAGCACCATCTCGAGGGCGCCTCGTCGGCTGACTCCTGGCGAGCCGACCGGTCGTGCCGGTGAACGCTCAGCCTGTGCTCTGCGTACCCTGCGGCATGACAGGGCGTGGCCAGCCGGGCGGGAATGATGACCCTCCATGCCCGAGTGCGTAAGAGGTGTGGCTTCCAGGACGACGGCCGAGTGACAGTGTTCGAGGCGGGCCGATCGGTCGGTTCACTGAGTGCGGATGAGGGAGTAGACGCCCATCGCGATGAACATCAGGCCGAAGAAGAGGAAGAACACTCGGGGGTAGTGACGCAGCGGCCCGGTCGTCCGGTGTCGCCGCTCGAAGATTCCTGCCAGCTGACGATGGAAGATCAACACCAGCGCACCGACCGAGCATGCCACTACCGTTCCAGTTATGCCGCCGTCGGTACCCGACTCATGGTCGCCACAACCCCCAGCTCCTGGGTGACGGATCGCGGCAGAAGAGCTGTCGGATCGCACGGCGGCACCCGAATATCAAGATCGATCACGGATTACTCGCGTCAGGACACGAGTAATCCGTGGTCATCCGTCGGCGAGTGGCGCACGCAGGCGAACGCACTTTCATCGGCAAAGTAGTGCGTTCTCGCCCGTGTTGGTTGTGTCGATGAGATGGCCCGCGGTTTGTCGCGAGGGTGATGTCGCCATGCGAGGTGCTCGCGCGTTTCCTGGTGACCCGCTCGGGTGGCTGGCTGCCCGCGTCTCGCTGTTCAGTGACGGCCGTGAATGTCCTTTTGGTCGAGCGCGGCGAGCAGCGCGTCCAAGGGGGCGACCTCGCCTGCCGGCGCTGCCGGCGTCTCCACCGGATCGTGTCCGGGCGGAATCGGTTGCGTCGGCCGTACCGCAAGTCGCCAGTTCGTGGGACAGCGGTAGATCGGGTAGCCGTCCGGGGTGGTGACGGCGCTGGTGAGTTTGTAGTCCAGGACGCCGTCGGCGACGAGCATTTGGGACTGCCCAGACTTCGGTTGACTCGGCTCGGTAGGTGGAGTCAGACCGCGTGAGCGGTCTGGTGGAGTGTCTCGTATTCGATCGGGCTCAGTCGCCCGAGAGCGTTCTGGCGCCGGCGGCGGTGGTAGGTCTTTTCGATCCAGGTCACGATCGCCAACCGGAGTTCTTGACGGGTGGGCCAGCGGCGCCGGTTGAGGACGTTCTTCTGTAGTAGCGCGAAGAACGATTCCATCGCGGCGTTATCGGCGCAGGTCCCGACCCGGCCCATCGACCCGCGCAGCCCAGCGGCGCGCAGGACGTGAAGGTAGGCGTGGGACCGAAACTGGCTGCTGCGGTCCGAGTGGACGATCACCTCGGCCCGGCCGCGCAGGTCCAGGGCGTTGCGCAACGCGTTGACCGCTAGGTCAGAGGTCATGCGGGCGTCGATGGAGTAGCCCACGATCCGCCGCGAGCAGGCGTCCTTGACCGCGCAGAGATAGAGCTTGCCCTCGGCGGTCGGATGCTCGGTGATGTCGGTCAGCCAGAGCTGATTCGGTTCGGCCGCGGTGAATTCGCGTCGGACCAGATCGTCATGGACCGGCGGTCCGGGCCGTCGGCTGCGGCCGCGTTTGCGGGCATGCACCGACCAGAGGCGTTGCTGGGTGCAGAGCCGGTTGACTCGGTTGCGGCTCGCGGTCACGCCTTGGCCGGCGAGTTCGGCGGCGATGAACCGGTATCCAAATTCCGGATCATCGTGGTGGATATCGACTGCGGCGTTGATCAGGTGCGCATCAGCCCAGTCCCGGTCGGTGACCGGCTGACGTTTCCACTGATAGAAGGCCTGTTTGGAGAAACCCAGCGTCCGGCAGGTCACCGCAACCGGAACACCATCAGCGGCAAGGTCGAGGACTAGCGGAAACATCATTTTGGGAGCACGTCCCGGGCGAAGTAGGCCGTCGCCCGGCGCAGGATCTCGTTCTCCTGCTCGAGTTGTTTAGTCCGCTTGCGCAGCTCGCGGTTCTCGGCCTCGAGATCCGTGTCGGTGGCCGGCTTCGCCGACGACGAGGAGGTTCCGGCCGAGCCATCTTCGCGGTTGGCGATCTTCAGCCAGCGGTTGAGGCAGGACTCGGAGATGCCGAAGCTGTGTGCGACTTCGGCGATCGTGCGGTCGCCCTGACGGGCGACCGCGATGACATCAGCCCGGAACTCTTTCGGGAACGGCTTGGGCATGACGCTGATCCTTCCAGCGAGGCCAAGGCCTCACAGGGCAAGGAGTCAACTAGAGCCTGGGCAGTCCCTTTCGACGGTGGCTGGGAGCTGGTGGTTGTTGTCGCGGTAGACGGTGAGGTTGGTGTAGCTCGCGGGACCGCCTCGGAGGTCGATCCGGGCTTCACTCAACGTCCGCGCTCCTCCGCCGACCATCAGTCTCACCCGAAACCTACCCAGCTCAGGAATGCTGCCGGCGCGTGGCCAGGGTGGTCCTGTTCTCCGCACAGGGACCGTGCAGGCGACTCGGGCGGGGGCCGTGGCTCGCGCCGCTGGCCGGGTGGCCAGCTCGGTTCCTGGTGAGCGCTATTCGAGCCGAGCGTCGGGCGTGTCGGGGCCACACACGCCCACACGCGGGGCCCACGGACGGCTGGTGCGTCATCCGGTATTCGTCCGGAACCAGTGACGGCTGCTGACGGCTAGCGACGGATACCCTGCCGCCCGCTATCACAAGCGAGCGGAAATCGAACGGCCCGCTAGCTGCTTGGGTTCTAGGAGTCGTTGCAACATCCCTGCTTGGGGGGTGCGATGGAGTTTGAGGTCCGGGATCGTTCGATCAATCAGGGTCGTCGTCTGACGCGCGAGCGTGAGGTTTACCTTGCGCTCGTGTGTCAGGGCGTGAGTAGTCGCGAAGCATGCAAGATCGTCGGGATCAACATGAAGACGGGCCGGCGCTGGCGTAACGGCCGTAACCCGACCGGACGGAACGTGGCCGCGGCGCCGATCGAGGTGCCGGCAGCGTCTGGCCGGTCCCGGTTTCTTTCCGAGGACGAACGTCTTCATATCGCCGACCGGCTCCGGGAGAAGGCGTCGGCCGCGCGATCGCTGCGGAGCTGAGCCGGGCGCCCTCGACGGTCAGCCGGGAAATCCGCCGCAGGCATCCGACGAATGGTCAGTACCGGCCGCACGCCGCTCACGCCCGCGCACAGGCACGCCGGCCGCGGCCGAAGGCGCGCAAGATCACGACGATCCTGGCGTTACGGCAGGTCATTCAGGCCGGGCTGGATCTGCGGTGGAGTCCGGAACAGATCATGCGACGGTTGCGGCGGGACTTCCCGACCGCCCGGAGATGCACGTGTCTGTCGAGACGATCTACCAGACCCTTGACGTCCAGGGCCGCGGCGAACTGCGCCGGGAACTGGCCGCGG